>JAAZNC010000010.1 GCA_012798455.1 Chloroflexota bacterium
ATGTATTCCCCATAAAAGGTACCTTCCCCCGTCTCGATGAAGTGTTCGTGTGCCATGCTTCCCTCGCTGCTGTTGTTCCCCCTATTCTATTAAATCTCTCCCCCTTTGTCAATTTTGTCACTTCTTTTTCAACAGTCTCTTGTATGCACTACCAAAATATGGTAAGATAGGCGACATTACAAAATCCCTTTTGACTTTGAATTTAAAGAAGAAAACACTCCCTGGGGGGGTGGTTTTCATTCCAGATACTAACCTCTTTAAATTTCAGGTCAGCATGATCAAAAAAAGGAAATTAAAATGGCAAACACATTTTTAACCAAAGAGGGCTATGAAAAACTTCAAGAAGAACTCGACTATTTGCGTGGCACCCGGCGTTCCGAGATAGCCGATCGGCTCCGAGAAGCGGCTTTTGGAGAAGACCTGGTTGAAAATGCCGAATATGAAGCTGCCAAGAATGAGCAGGCTTTTATTGAGGGGCGCATTAAAGACCTGGAAGGATTGCTGGCTACGGCACGCATCATCGAATCACCAAAAAAAGCTGAAGTGATCCAACTTGGTTCAAAGGTCGTCATCCAGGAATCTGGCAGTAAGGAAAGTGAAGAATACCTTCTAGTCGGCCCTGCCGAAGCACAACCTGTTGAAGGCAAGATCTCCAATGAATCTCCTTTAGGGAAAGCGCTGATGGGTCACAAACCCGGAGATCAGGTAGAAGTACATGCCCCTGATGGTTCATTTAAGGTTAAAATACTTGAAATTGCCTGATATCGGAGCATGAAAATTTAGCCCCGCTCCGTCCAGGAATGCGGGGCTTTTTTAATTAAAATAAAGGATTGATTAATGGAATTAAACGATCTGGAAAAAATACGACTGAGCAAAATCGAACAAATGCGTGAGGAGAACATAGAACCATATCCGACCCGCAATGAAGTCACCCATTTTATCAAAGATGCACTCGCAATCTTTGAATCATCCGATAACCAGAAAGATACTCAGACTTCTTCTCTTGAAGTGACCGTGGCGGGAAGGATCCGCTCCAAACGTACTATGGGTAAATTGGCTTTCTGCCATATCGAAGATAGTAGTGGACGGATCCAGCTGATGTTGCGAGTCAACGAGATCGGCGAAGAAAATCTCAAGAAATTCGGCGATCACTTTGACCTGGGAGATTTCATCCAGGCAAAAGGCATACTAATGCGTTCCCGCACCGGAGAGATTACCATACTGGTAAATGAGTACAAAATGCTTTCCAAAGCCATTACTCCCCTGCCAGCTGCCAAAGATGAGATCGTGGATGGTGAAGTGATCCGACATGCCACACTCAGTGACCCAGAGAATCGCTACAGACAGCGCTATGCTGATCTGGCGGTGAATTCTGATGTGAGAGAGATCTTCCGCACCCGCACCGCCATTGTGCGTGCCCTGCAGCGTTTTCTAGACCGGCAAGATTTTATTGAAGTAGAAACCCCTATCTTGCAACCGATCTATGGTGGCGCAGCCGCCCGTCCGTTTTCAACTTTTCATAATCAGCTTCACCAGAACCTTTTCCTACGAATTTCTTTTGAGCTTTACCTGAAACGACTATTGGTTGGTGGTTTTGACCGCGTTTATGAAATCGGACGTGATTTTCGAAATGAAGGAGTATCTTTCAAGCATAACCCGGAATTCACCCAGCTGGAATTTTATATGGCATATGCCGATTATGAGAAGATCATGAATCTCACAGAACAAATGCTGGCATATGTCTGTGATGAAGTGCTGGGCAACCGCATCTTCCAATTCAACGGGCACGAGATCAGCATGGAAATCCCCTGGAAGCGCGTAGAACTGCGCCAGGGCATAATGGATGCCACCGGCCTCGATATTTACGCCTGTAATGATGCGGATAGCCTCTTTAAAGCCATGCACAAGGCTGGGTTAAAGCCCAAAGAAGGACAACCTCGCGGTAAATTGATCGACAGTTTGATCGGTGATTTTCTTGAGCCGAACTGTATTCAACCAACCTTCCTGTATGATTACCCACGTGATATCTCCCCGCTGGCAAAAAACAAACCTGGCAACCCCCAAGTCGTCGAACGTTTTGAGGGATTCGTTGGTGGCATGGAATTATGCAATGCCTTCACCGAATTAAACGATCCATTGGAACAAGAAAAACGTTTTGCAGAGATGGGTCGTACGTATGATGCGGATGACGAAGAAAATCATCCTATGGATGACGATTACCTGCAAGCCATGTCATATGGTATGCCCCCCAGTGGTGGCTTTGGGATGGGTATCGATCGCTTGACCATGCTGCTGACCAACAACCGCTCCATTCGCGAAGTGATCCTCTTCCCTCATTTGCGTGAGACTGGCTCGGATGAACAATGATAAAAAATCCGCACTCCAGTCGGGGGATTTTTTATTCTTTCACCTCCACGTTACCCTGACCAACCAAGTTGTGAACTTTTTCAATCAATGCAGGAGTGATATGAATGGTGTCATTCGGGAAATCCATTTCCACATCTTTTCCATTTTCTCGACAAATGAACTTGAAGCGATCGGTTCCCGGAGAAGCATGCAGCATCCCATAGATTTGCTGGATCAGCCGTAGGTCACTTTCCCGTTTACCGGTGGCATTGATCACGATCTTCATGTATTTATTGTTTTCCGGATCGGCAGTCAATGAATCGGGGACTGAACCGGCATTATCATCGCCCACATGAGAAACATGGTCATTCCCACCATGATTCGCCTCGTAAAAAGCAGATGGTTCAGAAAAAACCTGACCGTCTAAGGGATCCCCATAATCCACATCCGTCGCAGTGAATGGGAAATCCTGAAAATCATTATTCCAGTCTGGCTCTATGGGGGATGACCCCGAATCTATATCTTCGTCCGCATCCGCCTCGATCTCTACCAAACGCACTTCATCCACCAGGATCTTGGCATCCATACCCTCCGTATCTACCTTACCTTTGATGAACACCACCTGGTCATCCACCAGAATATCATGTGCATCTGCCCATACCCGTGGAAATATCACCAGACCAACCGAACCCTGCACATCCTCAAGGGTCGCAAAACCCATGGGATCTCCTTTTTTGGTCACATACGGACGCACATTCACCAGGCGTCCTCCTACTATGACCTCTTCTTTTTGTTGCGCTTCCATCAACTGTACCGAGAGGTGGGAAATATGTCGCTTCAATGTCTTTAGATAAGGAGTCAGGGGATGATCGGTAAGAAATATCCCCAACAGTTCTCTTTCCCAGTCCAATTTTTCCTGGCGGTTCATGGAAACCACATCTGGCAGGCAGATCTCTTCTTTCAGACCTTCCACACATCCAAAAAAACTAAGCTGACCCTCTTCTTTAGCACGAAAATGGCTTTCACTGATGGCAACCATGCGATCCATAGTATTCAATATGGCGCGGCGATCACCAAAGGTATCTAGTGCACCTACTCTGATCAAACACTCCAGTGCCCGTTTTCCGACTTTCCGCAGATCCACCCTGCGTACAAAATCATTGAGATCCTCAAATGGTTCATTTTCTCGTGCTGTCAAGATCAGATCAACAGGTCCTTGTCCCACGTTCTTGATAGCACCCATTCCATAACGTATGCAGTTGGGATATTGGGGATTTTCTTCAATCGCAAAATCCCAATAACTATAATTGACATCCGGAGGCAATACTTCAATCTCCAGTGCCTGGCAATCGGCGATATACAGTGCCACTTTCTCACTATCGTTCTTCACCCCGCACAATAATGCAGTCATATATTCAAGCGGATAATGGGTTTTTAGGTACGCGGTCTGAACCGAAATAACGCCATAATCGGCAGCATGGCTTTTGTTAAAGCCATACTGAGCAAAATTGCGCCAGTCAGTAAAAATGGCTTGCGCAATCTCTTTCTCAATCCCATTATTGACAGCACCAGTGATGAACTTCTGTTCGTGTTTGATAATTTCGGATTCTTTTTTCTTAGAAATAGCTTTCCGCAGTTTATCGGAATCTGCCGCAGAATATCCGGCTAATTGGATAGCAGCTGTCATGATCTGTTCCTGATAAACCGCAATGCCATAGGTCTCTTCCATGATCGGTCTTAACAATTCATGGTGATATTCAACCTTTTCTTTACCATGCATACGTGCGATATATTTAGGGATGAATTGCATTGGTCCCGGGCGATAGAGGGCAACCATGGCAATGATATTATCCAAATTCTTAGGTTTCATCTGGACCAGATTCTTGGTCATGCCCGCACTTTCAAGCTGGAACACTCCTGCAGTCAGTCCTTTTCCCAGAAATTCATAGGTTTCCTTGTCATCCAACGGTATATTCTCCAGATTATAAGATATACCATGCCGTTTTTCGATCAGTTTGCAGGCATTGGACATGACCGTCAGAGTCGCCAGCCCTAAAAAATCGACCTTTAACATACCCAATTCATCCAGAATTGCCATTTCAAATTGTGTGACGGTTTTGATAGGGCTATCTTCTGACTCACGTGTCGGGCGATGCAGTGGCAAATACTCAACGATGGGCTTATCGGAAATGACCACTCCCGCTGCATGGGTACCAGCGTTCCGCACTACTCCATCCAACTTGGCAGCAGTATCGATCAGCTCATGCAGATGGGGGGTGTTATTATAAATCTCCTTCAGTTCATTTACTTCTTCCAGTGCCTGTTCGATAGTTACAGGGTGACTGGGAACATTCGGGATCAGTTTGGCTACTTTATCTACTTCACCGAGCGGAATATCCATCACGCGCCCCACATCTCGGATCGCTTGCCTGGCTTTCATAGTGCCAAACGTGATAATTTGGGCAACATGATCGTATCCGTATTTTTGAGCACAATACTGCATTACATCTGCCCGTTTATCATCTTGAAAATCCAGATCAATATCCGGCATGCTAATGCGAGAAGGATTAAGAAAACGTTCAAAGATAAGTTTGTGGGAAAGCGGTTCCACCAGGGTGATATCAAGTGTATATGCCACGATCGAACCTGCCGCTGAACCACGCGCCTCATACCAGATATCGTTTTCGCGGGCATAGTTGCAAAGATCCCACACGATCAAGAAATAGGCGTCAAATCCCATGTTGTGGATAACATCCAGTTCGTAGTCCAGTCTTTCGCGAACATCTGGGTCATCGGCATGGGATCCGTATCGTTTTTGAAGTCCTTTTCCGCACAACATTCGCAGGTATGATTGTGCATCATAACCCTGAGGCACTTCAAAATTTGGTAAATGATATGCATCGCGTTCCAGGTGAACTTCACATCGTTCTGCAATCAACATAGTATTACTAATAGATCCCGGAACTTCACTAAAAATGGCAGTCATCTCTTGCGGCGAACGTAAATAGTACGTATCCCCGTTCATATGCATGCGATTCTGATCAGCTAAAATCGCCCCGGTTTGTATGGCAAGCAAAATATCCTGATAGCGTGCATCCTGCCGGTCGACATAATGTACATCATTGGTAGCAATCAGATTTACCTGATATTGTTTACCAAGTTCAACCAGTTGTTTATTGATCGATGTTAATTCGGGAATATCATGTTCTTGCAGTTCAAGATAGAAATTATCTCTGCCAAACACGTCCAGATACCAGCGCAACTGCTGCTCTGCTTGCTCATTCTGACCACTTGTCAGTAAGGATGGAATCTCCCCTTTCATGCACGCGCTGGTACAGATCAAACCTGCAGCATGATCTGCCAGGTATTCATGATCGATACGCGGATGATAATAAAAGCCATCCAACTGGGCAGCACTGGCGATCTTCAATAAATTTTGATAGCCAGTCATATTTTCTGCCAGCAGCAAAATGTGGTTGGCACGTTTATCCTTCTGTGGATCGCGTTGATCCATTCTTCGTGATGTAATGTACCCTTCCAATCCGATTACCGGATGAATACCCTCCCTTTTACAGGTATTGTAGAACTCCACCACACCAAACATGGTACCATGATCGGTAAGTGCCACAGCGGGCATACCCATCTCTTTAGCCCGCTGAATGAGCTTGGGAAACATACAGAACCCATCAAGCAATGAATAATGTGAGTGAACATGCAGATGAACAAATGACATAAGCTTCTAAATCAGACTATTTTGGTCATTATAGCACGCGACCCGCAACCGGTTATCATGCCCATCTTAAAATTGACATGATTTTAAGATTAAAAAAGATCCATCAGGCACGTCTTCCCAAAGTGGCAATGTAAGCAGTGAATTGTGCTTCTCCATCCAAATCCAGAACAGCATTCATCAGATCATCATCGTAAGCGGCTATTGCACAAACTCCACATTGGATTGCCTCTGCAGCCAGATACAAGTTTTGGCAAACATGTCCGGCATCCAGCATCACATATCGTAAAGATCGCTCGCTATAGCGCCAGTACATCCGTTGAAAATCAGCCACCCAGCAGAAAGTAAGTGCGCTGTTTTGTACATGTTTCTGCATCTTGCAACCTTCGGTGACCTTTTGACTGATATCAACACTATCATTCACCATAATCAACTTATGTTCAAGTGCGAGATAACGGTATAGTCCACTTTTCAGCTCTTCCACATTGTTTACTAAAATATAGGTCTCGAAAGGATGCCGAGCGCCGGCAGAAGGGACGGTTCGTTTGGTGAATTTCTCATTGACCTCCTTTACCCCCTGAGTAGCCCATAACAAAAAGCTGAACTCTTGCACACTGAGGGATTCATCGGAATAGGCTCGCAGACTTTCACGTTTTTCGAGAAGTTCAACAAAATCCATCTTGGGGAGAACAATTCCATGAGGGTCAGGCAGATCAATTAATATTGTTGCTGCAGCATAAGGCATTTCAAGAGGCGGTTGAGAAAGCCCCTGTCTCTGAAGAGATTCACTCATGTTTTGATATTTTGAAATTTCAAAATACTCTTTCCAGGTGATCATTGCTATTCCTCCTAATTATTACATTTTCTTCTTCAGACGGTGAGTTAATGCACGCAGCAAACTTTGCATCTCATCCACCTTTAGAGCATATAAAATCCCTCCATACACCAGTACTGCCAAGGCAATCGTCATAATGACTTGTAACCAGAAAGGTATATTCCAATTGAACTGCATGCACACAAAAACACAAATTCCCATTGCAGTCACCGCCAGTAATGCTTTCAAGATCCCCCCCAAAAGGAATTTGGCATCCAACCCGTGCATGCGTTGTTTCATAAAATAAAGCAAAACCAGCGCTTCTAAAAATGTAGCAGTGGTATTTGCCAGAGCCAGTCCGCCATGGGGCATCCAACCTATCAAAATAAAAAGCCGGCTGAATAGAATGCTCAAGATCAAATTTAGACTCATCGCAACCACCCCAACGAACACTGGGGTACGGGTATCATGTTGGGCATAAAAAGCCCGGCTGGTGATCTCTACAATACAATGACCTACCAAACCCAGTGCATACCATAACAATGCCCAGGCGACCAGCACGGTGGATGTTGTGGTGAACTCCCCACGCTGGTATAGTAAACGCACAATATCCTCGCGCAGTAAGATCAATCCCAGCATAGCGGGGATGGACAGAAACAGGATCATACGTAAAGTAGAAGTGAACGAAGAACGCATTTCGTCCAATCTGCCGGCAGCCACCTGCGCCGAAAAAGTGGGCAGTGAAGCGATAGAAATGGATTGTGCAATGGCAGCCTGTGGCATTAACATCAATGCAAATGCAATACTGATGGCAGTCACGCTGCCCTCAGGCTGTAACGATGCCAGGTAAGTATTTACTAGAAAATTCAATTGCACCACCGCTACACCCAATAAACGGGGTGCCATTAGACGACCCACTTCGCGAACTGCCGGGTCTCCTCTGCCAAGCGCCAATCTATATCTAACTCGGGGTAGTTTTAGCAGAGCGGGAATTTGTACAAACAGGTGAAAGCTGGCGCCGATCAAAATACCATATGAAAGACCATATACCCCATAACGGGGTGCCAGCACCAATGCCCCAAAGATCCAGCCAAGCTGATACATACCCGGTGCTAGAGCAGAGATGAAAAAGCGCTGATGAGCATTCAAGATGCCCATCACTAGCCCGCTCAATCCGAAGATAATGGCGGAGGGTATCTGGATGCGCAGCAGAGCGGCAGTCAGTAGTTCTTTTTCCACACTGACAGTAGAAAAACCGGGAGCAAGAACATATTGCACTACCTGTCTGGCAAAAAGCATGCTTAGAACACTAAAGATCACCAGGATCAACAAAACCCAATTGATGATGGCACTGGCTAATCTCCATGCTCCCTCACGGTCCTTTCTAACCAGAAATCCAGTAAAGGTGGGAATAAAAGCCGATCCCAGTGCCCCTCCTGCCACCAGGTTGAAGAGGATTTCGGAAAAGCGATTGGCAGCATAAAATGCTTCACTTTCCATGCCCGTACCAAATGCATTGGCGGTTAACATTTTGGCAAGTAAACCAGCTAGATTGCTAAGAATATAAGCAACCATTACCGTACCAGCTGCTCGCGCTATTTGATGATTGGCTTGGTGTATTGTATTTTCCCGTTGGGACATAGTCATGATTATACCTAAAGCTTGTTCGATTTTAATAAATTCTTAATTCTGATACCTTTATACAATGGAATATACTTTAAAGAAGGATTAGAAAGGAGTTCCCCATGGCAGAAATCAAAGAGCACAATGATGTGTCTAAAGCAAAAATAGGTTCAGACAAAACTCAGGAGAACACTACTGTTGAAGCACAAGCCAAGCCAGGCACCAAGGTAAAAAAGAATACCTTTTTTCAAAAGGCGCTGCGTCAGATCCTGGCAGCTATCTTTTTCCTTGCCATTGGCGCAGGCTTGATCTACTTCATGGTCTACCAACCCGCTTCCAAAGAACTGATTACCCAAAAAGAAGAGGTAGCCCGATTACAGAATATTGAATCACAATACAATTCCCTGCAAGCAGATTACAACACTCTCAGTACCAAGCATGAGGTGGCTGTGACTCTGGTCAACATCTACCAGATCCAGAACAATATCAATATTGCGCGCATTGCACTGACGGATGGAAATGACACCAGATTATCCATTGCATTAGGCTATGTGGAAAAAGATATTGAAACGCTGGACATCGGTGAATTTCCCGAGAAAATCGACCTGACTTCCAGGATCGATACCATCAAGGGATACTTACCTGACCAACCGCAAAACGCATTACAAGAACTGGAATCCCTCTTCGATGATCTTCTTTTATTAGCCAATAACCTAGAGATCACTGATTAATAAAAAGAAGAGCTCCTCAAAAAAGGAGCTCTCTTCAACTGTCTGTATCATGATGATCTGGAACCTAATGTTACCTCAAGGTTCTTCTCAACACCATTCCGAAGGATCGTCACCGTCACCGTGTCTCCTGGTGCTTTATTCATGATCAGGTAAGACAACAGGGCGTTATAATCTTTTACCGCTACCCCATCCAATGCAACGATAATATCGCCACCGGCATATAACCCATCATATTGGGTTGATCGTGTGCCGGCACGCATACCCGCTTTTTCAGCAGGACCGCCAGCAGCAACACTCAATACATATACACCCGGAACACTTGGATCGAATCCCATGGCTTCGATCTCATTCATGGTCAACCCATCAACACTGGAAATACCAAGAAAAGGATAATTGTAATAGCCGTCACTGATAAGAGACGGTACAACCTTTTTTACGATATCTATCGGTATGGCAAAACCCACTCCGGAATACGAAACTGACCCGGTTAGAATACTGGATGACCCGGCGTAGATGGCGCGGTTGATCCCGATCACCTCTCCATCAAGATTCAGCAGCGGACCACCCGAATTTCCAGGATTGATGGCAGCATCGGTCTGGATCAGATCTCCAGCAGCAAAATTAGAACCCTCTTCCGTAGAGTGCAAGGAATCCAACATTCTCCCTTGCGCTGAAACGATACCGGTAGTCATCGTTTGGGTATATCCGAAAGGATTCCCGATCGCAACCACAAATTGACCTACCTGCAAACCAGAAGAACTACCCAGGGTTAACGGATGCAGCACACCTGTGGCGACATCCACTTTAATAACCGCCAGATCCGAATCTGTATCCGTTCCAATGATCGTTCCACGAGTGCGTGTTCCTTCGGGAAAAGTGATCTCTATCGCATTGGCATTTTCAATGACATGATAGTTGGTTATAATATGACCATCCAAATCATACACAAAACCAGTGCCCTGTCCCACACTGCCCTCTGCTGTATATACCACCACTGATACCACACCTGGATTCACTTTTTTATATAGATTTACCAGCGTATCTTCCCCTTCACTGTACTGCAACACAGTCGCAGGTTGACCACTTTGTTCAACCTGCACGGTCGTTTGCATATTTTCTGCGGAGAGCTGACCTTGTGTTCCCTGTACACTGGAACAAGCACCTAAAATCAATGTCAGCATGACGAAAGATGTAATGAGAGTAGTTTTTCTATTAATCATTTTGCCTCCTTTTTACGCATTTCCCGTAAAATGGTTTTTTGTTCGTCGTTCAAATTGCGGGGGATTGCAACTTTTACCTTGACCAAAAGATCTCCGAATTTTTCTTTTTGCTTGAGAAAGGGCATTCCTCGCTCCTTCAGCCGAAAGGTCTGCATGGGTTGTGTTCCAGATGGAATCTTTAACATCACATCCCCTGTTGGGGTATAGACCTTAGTTTCTCCACCTACCATAGCAGTAAATACATCCACTGTTACTGTCGTGTGAAGATCATTTCCGCTGATCTCAAAACGGTCATCCTTGGCAACAGTGATAAGAAGAAATATATCTGCACGATTACCATCTGCTTGCCGAGGTCCGGCTCCCGACACTCGCACCTTGCTGCCTGTCTTCACTCCTGCGGGTATTTTCACTTCGATCTTTTTGTTGTCAAATTGGAGCAAGCGGGTTGTTCCATTGTATGCTTCCCAGAAGGAGATCGTCACAGGTTGCTGGTAGACTTGTGGTTGAGAAGTTCGTCTGGCATTACTGACAGTGGTACGTCGTTGGGTATGTGGGCGTCCACCACCAAAGAAAGCATTAAAGAAATCAGAGAAACCGCCCAGTCCACCACCGAACACGTCATTGATATCATCCATATTCATGCGCGTGGTTCGAGTACTATATTGGGGATTGTTGAAAAGGTCTTCCCAACTGAACGAACCAGGATTGCCGCCTGCTTGCTGCCATGAATTATATGAGCTGGATAATTGATCATAGCGAGCACGTTTTTCAGGATCACTCAATACCTCATTCGCCTCATTGATCTCTTTAAATTTTTCTTCCGCCTGTTTATTGCCCGGGTTCTTGTCTGGATGAAATTTCATCGCCAGCTTACGATAGGCTTTTTTGATTTCATCCGTCGAAGCTGTTTTATCCACACCAAGAACCTTATAATAGTCCTTATACTCCATGTTGATTATTGTAAGAGAATGAAAAAAACAGTCAAGTGATTCCAGACGGATTTAATATTATTCTAACCATGTTAAACAAGCAGCCGCTGGCAGGGAGGATTGCCAGCGGCTGCTAATGCCAAAGGAGGAGACATTGATGAGTATTATAAGAGGTGCTTGTAAACCCAAAATGTCACCGCGCCAATGTTATCCCTTTGGGCAAGTCGGCGCAATGAGTTTCATCACATTCCTGACATGATTTTCGTCTATTATTGAAAATCCTGTAAAAAAGCATCCAACGCAGAAAAAAGATCAACAGTTGATCGATATGCATAGATTTGCAAATACTGATAATCATTTCCCAGAATCATCTTGGATATTCTTCTTCCCGTTTCATAACAGCAGAAAATTGGTTTTTGCTGGAATTCTGCTACTGCAATCTCATATCCCACCCCATGCGAAGGCGTGCTGGCTTCTACAACCACAATATCGCTTTCCTTCACCCAGGTAATATCGCGTTGATATACTTCCCAGGCTTCAAGTTCGCCATCTTCATCCAATACCCTTTCTCCTGCCAGGTGCGCCGTTGGCACTTCCCAGCCCTGTTCTTCAAGATGATGCACAATGCTCTGATATATTTTTTGTTCTGTGCGCCCCCCGGTGATGGAACATGAGAAATAAACTTTCATCCTACCTCCGAAACTTCCTGCACTTCATTCTAATCTATTTCAAATCGAGCATGCTAAAATAAGCGCATGCTATCTTCTAACGAGCATCTCCAAAACATTCTCGATACATTACCCACCAAACCCGGTTGTTACTTGATGAAAAACAACATGGGAAAGATCATTTATGTAGGCAAGGCGATCAACTTACGCAGTCGCGTGCGTTCGTATTTTCAATCTTCTGTCGATCATACGCTGAAGACACGGCATCTGGTGCAGGAAATAGCAGATATTGACTGGATCGTGGTCGGGTCCGAGCTGGAAGCTCTTATCCTAGAGATGACCCTCATCAAGAAGCATCGTCCTTATTACAATATCCGGCTTAAAGATGATAAACGCTATCCTTATATAAAGATCCATTGGAACGAATCCTTTCCCAAGGTCACCGTTACACGCAACCTGGAAGAAGATGGTGCAAAATACTATGGTCCCTATACCAGCGTGTGGGCGGTGCATCAAACCCTGGACCTGCTACGCAAGCTCTTTCAATACCGTACCTGTGACCGGGTAATCACCGGTCACGATGCGCGGGCTTGTTTGTATTATGACATCAAGCTTTGCAGCGCACCCTGCATTGGAATGATCAACGAAATCGAATACAATCAAATGCTGACAGACCTGGGAAAATTTCTGGAAGGCGAGACCGACCCCATCCTCAATCGATTGCATTCCAATATGCAGAAGTTCTCAGATGCACTGGATTTTGAAAAAGCTGCCTTGTTGCGCGATCAGATCAATGCAATCGAACGCGTAGTAGAAAAACAGAAGGTCATTTCCACTCAAAATATGAATACAGATGTCATCGCGTTAGCACGTGCCGATGGCGATGCTTGTGTACAGATCTTCTTCATTCGTAGTGGTAAATTGGTGGGACGGGATTATTTTGTACTTGAAGGTGCTGATGACGAGAAAAATAGTGAGGTCATCTCACAATTCTTAAAGCAATTCTACTCACAAAGTACCCATATCCCAGAGGAACTGCTACTACCGGAAGACATTGAAGAAGCCATGATCATCCAAAGCTGGTTGAATCAAAGAAAAGCGGACGAAAAAATTCAGATCCGTGTTCCTCGCAGTGGAACTCCCAAACAGCTGGTTGAGATGGCTACCGAAAATGCGACGGAGACTCTGCGCTCCTTGAAATCTCAGTGGGAAATGGATAGCCATAAACAAAGTGTTGCTCTGATAGAATTGCAAACCGCTTTCGGAATGAAAAATCCTCCCAATCGCATGGAATGCTATGATATCTCCAATATTCAAGGGACTGCTTCTGTGGGGAGTATGGTTGTTTTTGAAAAAGGGGTGCCCAACAAGAAACTGTACCGCCGTTTTAATATCAAGACCATACACCAACCGGACGATTTCGCCAGTATGGAAGAAGTGCTCACCCGCCGTTTCCGGCGCTGGCAGGTATATCACGAGAGCGATGAGGTAGGCAAGAAAGCAGAACCTTCCTTCTCGATACTCCCCGATCTGCTGATCGTGGATGGTGGGAAAGGGCAGCTCAGTCGAGCACTCAAAGTGCTGGAG
The DNA here is from genome assembly GCA_012798455.1 of Chloroflexota bacterium. GTDB lineage: Bacteria > Chloroflexota > Anaerolineae > Anaerolineales > Anaerolineaceae > UBA4781. The sequence goes on from JAAZNC010000010.1 coordinate 13,649, forward strand.
GAGTTTGAGTTGTCCGAGAAAATCAAAGCTGTTGGATTAGCAAAAAGCGAGGAACTGGTCATTTTGCCTGATCAAGACAAACCGTTAGCACTTCCTCGCAATTCGCAAGGATTGTTCATGATGCAGCGCATCCGTGACGAAGCCCATCGCTTTGCTATTACTGCACATCGCAATCGACGCAGTAAAGCCAATTTGCGTTCAGTGCTCGATGAAATTTCAGGGGTTGGTCCCGCCCGCAAGAAAGCCTTGATAAAATTTTTTGGATCACTAGATGCTATCAGACATGCATCGGCTGAGGAAATCGCAGGTGTTCCAGGCATCAGTCTGACGCTGGCAGAAGAGATCCTGCGCTCTTTGGAATAAGACAAAAATCTTTGAATGCAAATAAATCTATTCCGGTGAGGCAACTCGTGCAGTGTAATGCCTTAAAAGAAAAAGTTATTTTGGTGGGGCATTGGTACATTATCTGAATTTATGGTAAAATTCTTCGCCGTCTAGTTAGAAAAAGCAATTATTCATAATTGATATAGGATGTAAAGAACATGAATGAACTATTGAAAGCAGTTGAAACAGAGAAAAATCCAAACATTCCCGAGCTCGGACCTGGTGATGCGGTTAGCGTGCATGTGAAGATCAAAGAAGGCGACCGAGAAAGAATTCAGGAATTCAAAGGTACCGTTCTATATGTGACCAACAAAGGTCAAACCGGAACATTTACCGTAAGGCGTGTTGCCAGCAACGGCATAGGGGTGGAAAGAACTTTCCTTTTCCGCTCCCCGCGTATCGACAAAGTAGTGGTGGAACGCCGCAATAAGGTGCGCAAAGCCCGTTTGTATTATCTACGTGAGCGCACCGGAAAACGTGCTCGTTTGAAACAAAAATTTTCCTAATCGATTATTTACGCTAATCATGCCGAAAGGTGCAGCTTACACGAACTGCACCTTTTTCATTTATAATCAGCCCAAATGAAAAGCCGGAATTCTAATACAGCAGTGAAGATAGGAATTTTTGATTCGGGAATCGGTGGTCTTTCGGTGGTGCGTGCGACCCACGAACTGCTACCCGGGTTGGATATCATCTACGTTGCAGATCAAGCGCACGTACCCTATGGACGCCGTCAGATGACAGAAATCCGATCCTTTTCCGAGCAAATAACCAGATTTTTATTAGCACAAGGGGTAGATCTGGTCGTGGTTGCCTGTAATACTGCCTCTGCTGCGGCTCTTAAATATTTACGCCAAACTTTTCCATCCCTCCCTATCGTCGGAATGGAACCTGCCGTCAAACCTGCCTCACAACAATCGCTCACCAGAGCAGTTGGTATATTAGCTACACCAGCAACCTTTCAGGGCGAGCTTTATCAATCCCTTGTGCACAAATATGGCGAAGGATTACAGATATATCAAGATACCTGTGCGGGATTGGTGGAGGAAATCGAAGCGGGTCATCTGAAAGGCTCCAATACACGCCATATCCTTGAGATGGCGTTGGAACCAATGCTGGCGAACAAGGTTGACACCATTGTGTTGGGTTGTACTCATTATCCATTCGTGTTATCCCTCTTGCGGGAAATCGCGGGGGATAAAATACAGGTCATCGACCCGGCACCTGCTGTAGCACGCCGGGTGGGAACATTGCTTAAATCGGAATTCGATTATCAAGATCATCCTGATAAAAAAGCTTCTTTCAATTTTTTCACCAGTGCAGCTCCCATCCTCTTCCAGTATCAAATCGATACCCTGCTTGGCTATCAAGGGGAAATCCAAAAACTAATCTGGAAAAATGAAGATGGGCTAGAGATAGAAACAAAAGAATAATAATAAAGGAATTATATGGAAACTGTCGCAATCACCATGGCTGGATTTGGAAATGTGGGCAAAGCATTTGCACGGCTGGTCCACCACAAGCATGCCGAAATCATGGCTGCTTACGGAATGAACCTCAAAATCATCGGCATCAGTACAAGATCACACGGCAGCCTTAACCTAAAGAATGGATTTGATCTCGCAACACTGTCCGACTTTACAGGAAACTTCAATGAACAAAATTTTCCGGGAGGAACCAGCTACCGGGATACTTTAGAAATGATCTCAAACAGTCAGGCAGACATTTTCATCGAGAATTCTCCTGTCAATTATGAGAATGGTCAGCCGGCGGTCTCATATATCACGCGGGCGCTGGAGAAAGGCATGCATGCCGTTACAGCTAATAAGGGACCAATTGTGCACGCCTATGCTCACCTGCAAGAGTTAGCCAGCCAGCATGGAAAGAAATTTCTGTTTGAATCCACCGTAATGGATGGTGCTCCGGTTTTCTCTGTTGTTAGAGAAGCACTCCCTGTCATGCATATTGAGGGTTTTGAAGGCATCCTCAATTCCTGCACCAATTTGATCCTGTGCCGTATGGAATCAGGTGAGAGTTTTGAAGAGGCAGTGTACTATGCACAGTCGATTGGTATTGCAGAAACAGATCCGAGTGGTGATATTGATGGATGGGACGCTGCAGTGAAAGTGGCAGCGTTAGCGACCGTGCTGCTTGGCTATCCTTCTACACCACAGGATGTGCAGCGTCAAGGTATCCGTTCTATAACCCAACAAGACATCCATGCAGCCAGACAAGCCGGGAAGCGCTGGAAACTGGTCTGTCAAGCAGAAAAAAAAGAAGATCAATGGTTGCTAAGCGTCTCTCCCAAGATGATTGACTCCAGCAGCCCATATTTCAGTGTGGATGGGACCAGCTCGTATATTCTCTTCAGGTCAGATGTCCTACCCGGTCTGGGACTCCTAGAATCCAACCCCAGTCCTGATACCACCGCTTATGGTATGCTAGCGGATCTATTAAATATATATCGCAAAGCAGGTTAGCGATGCTCCACCAGGTCATTTTGGGGACCGGTTCGAATGTGGGAGATAGGGAGGAAAATTTACAATTGGCGATGGCAGAGATCCAAAAATTTGCTACAATCACAGCTCAATCAGCCATCTACGAAACGAACCCCTGGGGATTCACTGATCAACCCGCTTTTCTCAATCAGGTGCTGGTCATTGAAACCCAATTAGACCCTTTTGATCTGCTGGATACATTGAAAACGACTGAAAAACAAATCGGCAGAACCCCGACTTTTCGCTATGGTCCACGGATGATCGATATCGACATATTGTTCTTCGATAAACTCATTCTAGAAGATGAGAAATTGATCATTCCCCATCCCAAGATCGCTGACCGAGCTTTTGTACTGATTCCACTTGACGAACTCGTTCCCCAATTCATTCACCCGCTCTTGCATCGTTCCATCCATGAGATGGTTTCTGAAATCAATCAAGATGGAGTCAGGTTATATAAAAAGGTTAAGCAAACGGAGTAATCATGGATAACCAAACAATCCTTCCTTTTGGTAGCCGTACCTTCATTATGGGTATCATCAATCTGACACCCGATAGTTTTTCTGGGGATGGTCTTATAGGTGAGGAAAAATATATCGAAACTGCCGCCAGACAGGCACAATGCTTTGTCGATGAAGGAGCAGATATTCTCGATCTGGGAGCTGAAAGCACTCGTCCGGGAGCAGAAATGGTTGACGCCGAAAGCGAGCTGGATAGATTGCTGCCCGCCTTGCAGGGAATTTTGGAATTGAAACTGGATGCGCTCATTTCCATTGATACCTACAAAGCTGCGGTGGCTGAAAGATGCCTTACCTTGGGAGCAAATATCATCAACGACGTATGGGGACTCAAGCGCGACCCTGAATTGGCAAGTGTTGTTGCACAATTCTCCGCACAAGTAGTGCTTATGCATAATCGCAGTCTAAAAGAAGCAGTTCAAAAAACCAAGACCCTTGGTGGAAGATATGTAGACATGAATTACCAAGACCTGATCTCAGAAATTTGCAATGATTTACAGGGAAGTATCGATATTGCCAAACAAGCCGGTATTCCAGACCAGCATATCATCATTGATCCGGGTATCGGTTTTGGCAAGACCAGCGAACAGAATCTCCATATTATTAAAAATCTGATGGAATTTCGCAAATTGGGCTACCCCATCTTGTTGGGCCCATCCAGAAAATCTTTTATTGGTTATACACTTGACCTACCACCGGAAGAAAGAACGGAAGGAACCGCAGCCGCGGTTGCAATCGGTATCAATAATGGTGCCGATATCATCCGAGTGCATGACGTGAAAGAAATGTGCCGTGTTGCAAGAATGTGCGATGCTATTTTGCGAAGCTAGCAGCCCGGCGTTGTTGTGCTCTCTTGTTCCTTTGCTCGATAATATCCTTGGCAAGTTTTAAGCGGAAATGATCTGAGCGTTCACGTTCATCCAGTTCATCCCTGATGTAAGCGACTTCCGCCATTAATCGCGGAATAACGATCAATTCTAACGCCTTCAGCCGTCTGGTATTGTGAAGGATCTCTTTCATCAGGGTAGCCAATTGGATTTCGCCATCCGCCAGCCGAATAATCCCATCCACATTGTTCACAAAAGCACTTGCTGTTTCCTCAATCATTGTGGAAATAGAGTTGAAACTGGCTGCTTGTGCTGCCCTTTTATCACGCGATGGGCTGCTGTGAATACGGGGAACCTGGACGCCCATTACAACATTATGCTCTACCTCTATTGGATCTTCATCTTTATTTCCTAAAGATGCAGCTTTGACCCGCCCTTCTCCAACAAATGCTTCCGCACGCGCCAGATTCATCTGAGCTTTATTGGTCAACTGCTGTAGATCCTTGGCTTCTTCAACTACCAGATCCTGTAATTCCATGATCTTTTGCATCAAGGCAATGCGTTTTTTATCCAGCAGCTCATAGCCCTGTTGGGTAAGACCCAGTTGTTGCTTGGTATCCAATAACTGGCTGCGAGTAATGGTGATATTCGAAACATCGATCATACGGGGTGCTCTTCGTAGTATTTTTCGATATATGCTTCAGGAATACGTTTTAAATATTCCTTGGGGAAGGTAGAAAGCAATAGCCACGCCAAGTCCAGCGTCTCTTCAATCGTACGATTAGCAGATCCCTGATTGACAAACTCTTGCTCAAAGCGTTTTGAAAAATTCAAAATCCTTTGATCTTGTTCAGTCAAGGACGCTTCACCAATGATTGCCACCAATTTTTCCAGATCGCGCCCTTCGGCGTAGAAAGAATAGATCTGGTCGGCTACATTTTGATGATCTTCGCGCGTATGACCTTTTCCAATGGCTTCTTTCATCAAGCGAGATAAGGAAGGAAGGATATCAACCGGAGGGAAGATACTTTTCTGGTTTAAAGTCCTACCAAGCACAATCTGTCCTTCGGTAATATACCCTGTCAAGTCCGGGATAGGATGTGTTATGTCATCATCAGGCATTGACAACAAAATCAATTGTGTAACCGAACCCTTGTTCCCCTTAATTCGCCCTGCCCGCTCGTATAAACTCGCCAGGTCTGAATACATATATCCAGGATAACCACGTCTGCCAGGTAATTCTTCGCGTGCAACTGATAATTCACGCAACGCTTCACAGTAATTAGTCATATCGGTTAAAATGACCAGCACATGCAGGTTATGGGTATACGCCAGATATTCTGCCGTGGTCAGTGCTGCTCGCGGGGTCATGATACGTTCAATGGTAGGATCATCCGCATGATTCAGAAACACCACCGTTCGATCCAGAGCACCACTCGAGCGAAAATGCTCTATGAAGAAGGATGATTCACGATGGGTAATACCGATTGCTGCAAATACAACCGCAAAGGGCTCATCACCTGTTTCTCCATCCGAAAGCACCTGAGCTTGCGAGGCAATCTGAGCAGCCAATTCATTACCTGGTAGCCCTGATCCGGAGAAGATGGGTAATTTCTGTCCACGCGCCAGTGAGTTCAATCCATCGATCGTTGAAATACCGGTTTGGATGAATTCTTTCGGTTCATCACGCACAGCCGGATTGATGGGAGAACCATTGATATCCTCTAATTTTTCAGGAACAATATCAGGCCCACCATCAATAGGTTCACCCATGCCATTTAGAATACGTCCCAGCATGGAAAGCGATACCTTCAAGCGAACCACATCACCCGAAAATCGCACTCCCGTACGTGAAATATCCAATCCCTCAGTTCCAAGGAACATCTGTACCACAGCCATATCACCATCAATTTCAAGCACCCGACCCACTCTAGGATTTCCATCAGGATCAATGATTTGTACCATTTCATCAAACGCCACATCGGCAACACGTTCCACAAAGATAAGTGGACCCTTGATCTGCGATAACGTGCGATACTCCTTGGTGGCTAGTTTATTTCTCAATAATTGTTCAGCCATTTTCAGTCTCCCAGTTTGAAATAAGACTGTCAAAAGCATCGTCGATCTTTCCGATCAACCGCTTGATTTCTGGTGTAGATTTATTTTCGTCAATCTCTTTCATACGTGCAATACGTTGAAGAACCGGAAGATCTGAAAAATCAGCAAGTTCAACACCAGCCTTTAATGCTTCTTGAGCCTTAAGATGATATTCAAGGATCGCTTTCAACATCCAATATGATTTTTCAAGGCTGCAGAACGCATCCATATCTTGGATAGAAGATTGCTGCAAGAAATCTTCTCGCAATAATTTTGAAATGATCAATATTTCACGTTCCAGATCAGAAAGGGCTTCCTGCCCGATCAATTGCACTACTTGTAGCAGTTCGTTTTCGCGTCCTAATAAAGATTTGGCTTCCTGTACCAGCTTGGGAAAGTCTTCTTCAACATTATCCCCAAACCAGCGTGAGAGATCTACCAGTGAAAAGCTCTTGATCCAGTTGATGGCAGGAAAATGACGTTTTCTGGATAATTCATAGTCCAGCGCCCAGAAAACACCGGTAATACGCATGGAACTCTGTGTAATGGGGTCAGAGAAATCACCACCCGGAGGGGATACCGCCCCCACCAGAGACACGGATCCTTCGCGATGTCCAGCATAGGATTTGTCTTCACCATTCCCCAGGCAATCCACATGCCCAGCCCGCTCATAGAATTCAGCCAGGCGAGAAGACAGATAAGCAGGGTAGCCTTCTTCACCAGGAATCTCTTCCAAACGACCAGATACTTCGCGCAATGCCTCCCCCCATCGAGATGTGGAATCTGCCAGCATCAATACGTCATAACCCATATCCCGGTAATATTCGGCGATAGTGATACCCAAATAAATGCTGGCTTCACGAGCCGCCACCGGCATATTAGAGGTATTGGCGATCAGGACAGTTCTATTGATGAGTGGAACACCCCTTACACGATCCTCCAGTTCGGGGAGTTCCATCAGTACCTCCGCCATTTCATTACCGCGTTCACCACAACCCACATAAACTACCACATCCACATCCGACCAACGCGCTAACGATTGTTGGATGACCGTCTTGCCGGTTCCAAAACCACCCGGGATAATGGCAGATCCACCTTTGGGGATAGGAAAGAACATATCGATAACACGTTTCCCGGTCACAAGCGGTTCCGCCAGATCCAAACGACGTTTGTATGGGCGTGCGCTGCGCACCGGCCAGACATGTTCCATCCCTACTTCAATGATCTTGCCATCTTCATTCTTGATCTTCGCTACCGATTCAGCCAGTGTTAACTCACCTTCGCATATCTCAACGATCTCCCCGCTTAAATGGGGGGGAACCATAACCCGATGGGTGATGCTTTGCGTTTCTGGCACTTCTCCCAAGATATTACCGGCATGCACAATATCACCACTTTTCACCAGCGGATTAAATCTCCATTTTCTATCTTGTGGAAGCGAATCTTCGGTTACACCACGTTGAAGGAAATTCCCTTCAACATCTGCCAGTTTCGTTAAAGGTCTTTGCAGACCATCAAATATTTGACCCATCAGTCCAGGTCCCAAGTGAGCAATCAAAGGATGTCCGGTACCCATGATTGGTTCCCCTATTTTCAAACCAGAAGTTTCCTCATAAACTTGAATGGTGGCTTGTTGACCAGACATGCGGATCACTTCCCCTACCAATTTTCCCTCACCCACCAAAACCATGTCATGCAAACGGGCTCCCTCCAAACCGCTCACACCAACCACAGGGCCGGAGATTCTATTGATTATTCCGTATTTTTTATTTACTGCTTCCATTAGATTCACCTTTGAAATGGATTTGAACTCCAGTTGCATGCCGGATCATATTATAGAAATATTTCTGATTTAGTCTGTTATCCATTTTGGTTGATTTTCCCGGAATGGTCACCAATGCCAGATGTTTACAATCATAAACTTCTTTAATTAATTTGTGATCCATTTGTGAAAAAAGCTCATCGTCAATCGCCAGTAAAACCGGTTCGCAACTATCAATGAATTTTTTCACCAATTCAGTAGCTTCTTTTACATTTGTCACCCCATATGCCTCATTACCTGCCAAACGGTATCCGTTTGCCATACTAACTGAAGTGATCACAACCAATTTATTCATCACAACACTTCCAGATGTTCAATAATATCCGCTGAATCAAAACCCAACTGGACCCCTTTGGCGATCCACCAGAGATTTTGCATCTCATTTGTTTTACGAACCAGAAAACCGATCGGAACGCCTACCCCCAGAGGATCTTCAATTGGGTATTCTGCAGCGCGTTTCAACAGCATTTTCCGCAATCTTTCTTCAAACTCAGTAAGCAAACCGGTTCGACTATATTCCGTCAAAGCTGCTTGCAAACACACATAGTACGGTGTTCCTATTAACCGTTCAATTGCTTTTTCGACATTTTTTTCTTCTGAGATTGAAATCAACATGGAACGCGAAATCGTGCCAGCATTGATGAAACAATCTTTGATATCCAAATGATTGGATGTAATAATTTCGGGATTCTTCGCAGCTCTTAGTGCACACATGATATTCTCTTGATCAGCATGGATAGAGAAATATTCTTTTAGTGGCAACGTCTGATCAAGTATTTTTGCGTTCTCTTCGATGATATTTTGGAAAAAATTCTTCTCAAGCATCAATTCGATTTGTGCACCTTGCAGAGAAGGGAGCAAGGTTTGATTCTTTAGAAGAATATCTGTATATGGAATATGAAACGCGATCATTTTCGTGATGAGATCACTGAAATTCCTGCTCGTCGAAAGTTCACGCAGAATATTAAAGGAAATGTTGCCCGATCGAGTCAGCAAATCTTGGATTTCAGGTTGAGCAACATCACCGAGTATCCCTCTTACTATCGTATGAATATTCTGGAGATCATTGAATGAAAAGATCAATCCGATCTTATCCCAAGCTGTGTCAGTATAAAATTTGTGATAATCGCTGAAGACCTTCTCTGATTCGAGTTTCAAACAGGTGTGCACTGTTTGAATGCCACTTGAATGAGTAAGTGCTTTTTCAACAGAGGGTTTATATGCAGTCTTGATTAGTAGTGAAAGGAACCCGTCCATATTGTCGGCACGGGTTAATTCCTCTAGCGTCTCTTGCGCTAATAATCGGGATAACCGGGCGCGAAGCCGTGTATTCCCATAATCGAATGTTGACATTATTTATGAGCCTTGCGTTGTTTTCTCATCAAAAAACAATGACAATTTTTGCTGTAAAATGGGCTTGGCACGTTCAAAGCGATCGTTCAACGTGTTGTAGACGCAAACCTTCCCGTCAATACTCGAAGCGTCACAACCACCCCAACATTCCAGGTCATACTTGAATTGAAGTTCGACCGCCGCATTTCCCTTGAACCCTTTAACCAACTCTTTATCTGCCGGATCAAACGAAAGAACAATTACTTTTTCATTCCCAAGTGAAGGAATCAGGTCTTCTATAGCCTCATCAGTCAGAGAAATCAAAAGTGATTTATATTCTTTCGAAGAACTTCTAACCCGTTCCAATTGGCTTTTTACTTCGTTCAGAGTTTTTTGGATCAGTTTTTGGCGAGCGTCCGATACATTTTGCAGATATTGCATCTCTGCTTGTTGTTTAATTAATGCAGCCTCACGGTTTAAACGAACCCGACCTTCCTGTTCAAGATTGGCACGGATCTGTTCCGCTTCTTTTTTATAGTCTGTTTCTATATCCTTGATGCGTTGATCTGTTTGCTGCTTTATTCCGGCAATCTGTTTTTCTGCAATATCCAGAATCCCATCTAGGATAGCATCAAATTCCATTAAGATATTTCTCCAATCAGCCCATCAAAATAATGGCAGCAACAGCAAAGCCCAGAATGACCAGGGTTTCAGGAATTGCAACCAGAATAATGATCGAACCCAGCAGTTCCGGTTTTTCAGCAATAGCGCCAACACCGGCAGACCCGATACCTCTCTGAGCCATACCAGTTGCCAAAGCAGTTAAACCAATTGCTAACGCTGCAGCCAGTTTGATAATTGCTACATCCATGATTTTTCTCCTTTCTAAACTATTCTTCAGTTTCCACTAAAACACGTTTCCTGAAAGGGGAAAATGGATTATTTCCACCTTCGTAGAATTTTCTGAAGAATTCAACATATTGTAGACGCAGACTTTGGATGGTGGGGCTGAACGCACCCATAATGATATTCAGAGAGTGGATCAATCCCGCTGCCACAATCCCTATTACCACATTTCCAACCATTCCTACCATATCATTGGCTACCTTAGCCAAGAAAACTGAAGCCAAGCCAAGTGCAGCAATTCTTAAGTAGGAGAGGATATTTCCCAACAATCCGACAAATTCGATCGGTCCCAGTATCACACCGGTCTTCCCGTAAGAAGCACCCAGCAAAACAATACCAGCCCCTAACAAAACATAACCCGGAATACTGACCACGACGGGTAAAATATCGATCATTTTTCCAACCAATAACAATAATCCACTCAACCCGACCAGCATACCCCCACGTTCAAGGGTATGGGTTCTATTATGATGTTTGATCGCATTCCAAACGCCTAACATCAAACCCAGTACAACATGAAATACTCCCACTCCAATTACCATATATAGGAGTTTCATCGTGCTACCCGGCTCAGAGCGATCCAGAAGAATTGGTTTTATACCAATACTGCTACCCAATGTGCCCATAAACTCGCCAAACATGAACCCAAAAAATACCGTCCATATTGAGCCATATGTGATGGTTCTGAGGAGGTCAGCAAAAATGCCCTTGGTCACTTTGCGGGAAAGTAAAGCAGCCAGGGCGAATAAAATAACTCCGTATCCCACATCCCCCACCATCATCCCAAAGAAGATCGGCATGAAGATCGCCATCAATCTGCTGGGATCGATATCGAAATAGGCTGGAATGGCACGCATTTTTGTCAGGTTTTCGAAGGGTTTCAATATTTTGGGATTTTCCATCAAAACCGGGACCTTATCGCGCAGTTCTTTCGGCACATCCAATTGATTGAGCAAAATATCGCGGCTGACTTTTTGATGCAGGTGATTCTTCAGATTCTGAACCTCACCCACGGGAACCCAACCATATACTGTAAAGGTGTGCTCGGTCTCTCCAAGGCGGGAATAGATCTCAAATTCATCCAAAACGTTCAAGCAGGTCATTTGCCAAGCATGCAGATAAGGTGCCCAGGTGCTGGCCAATTCACGATAACGATCATCCACATTATCCAGTTCTTTATGGTCGTTCTCGATTTGTTTTTCAATCTTTTCCTGCGCTTCAGCAGAAGAGAGGCTGGTATATTCTTCGGGCAGCACAAGCTGAGTGATTTTCTCTCTTTCAAGATAATTTTCTACTGAAATCACCAGATCGCGTGGTAAGACGCCGATCAATGCATTGGTCGATTCTCCCACTTTGACATTTACCATCTCAAATTTTCCCTGTGTCATGGTTCGCAACTGGTTGATCAGCATATTCATCGAGCGAGTTTGCGTGGAATGCAAAAGAGCGCCAATGGTAGCATTTCCCGATTTTTTGGCAGATTCAGGTAATAATGGCACCATAATCTTCAGGATCTCACGATATTTCGAAAGTGAGACAAGGTCATCCTGCAGACTTTCTTTATGTCGGGTTAACTGTTGAACGATCGTCGCGATCTGTTCTACTTTTTCTGCGATGATTTTGATCGAAGAAGAATCCACAACATCTTTTGGGGGTGAAATAAATATTTTTTTAAAGAGCTCTTCCAACCCATTGATCTTGGCATTAATGAGGTCAATTGATTCGCGCTTTTGTATCATCTCATAAGTCAGGTTGAAAGGTTGCATGTAAACATTCGAAAGATTTCGAATATCATCAATTTGCATGATTCCCATATCATGCAGTTCACGTACTGTATCGGGTAAACTTGCTTTTAGCCCGATGATCTCAATACGTGACATTTTGCTGATCATGAGAGCATCTCCTTCGATACTTTACCCAGTATGAACTTAAGGCTAATATCAACAGCATCAGGGATAACATCCTGTCCATTTTTTAAAATACGTGCGGCTTCAACATCCGATTGCTTGATTTTTTCTTCTGCTTTTGCGCGTGCCTTTTCAAGTCCTCTATCAACTAAACGAGACCTGGCACGTCTACCGCTGGCATATACTTCTTTTCTCGATGCAGCAGCCTTATCCTGAACATCAGAAACCCGTTTTTCAGCATCTTTTCTGGCTGTGGCAATCCGTTCGGCAGAATTGACTTCTGCTTTCATTATTTTCTCAAGTAAGATTTCGGGGTCTTCTTGATATTGTTGTTCCTGAATTACCATCTTTTTCATATCAGTGATTATAAACCTCACTTTAAACGACTCGCTATCTTAATCCTTCTCTAACAATTCGTCAATAATTATTTCACAAAGTTTCCGCTAAGCTGAATATGAAAACATGTATAATCGCTTAAGTATAGGACATTTTGCATATCTGTTTAAAATGGAGATAACACAGTATGAAAGAATATGATATCGTCGTTATCGGGGCTGGTCCCGGTGGGTATGTCGCTGCAATACGCTCAGCGCAGCTTGGTATAAAAACGGCAATTATTGAGAAAAAATGGCTGGGAGGAGTCTGTTTGAATGTAGGATGCATTCCCTCCAAAGCATTATTGAAGAACGCCGAAATTGCGCGGACGTTAAGAGAAGAAGCCAAGGATTACGGGATTCAGGGAGATAACATATCCATTGATTACGGCATTGCAGTCAAGCGCAGCCGGCGTGTCTCCGACCGGCTGACGCGCGGGGTCAGTTTCTTAATGAAGAAAAACAAGATCGATGTATACGAAGGTAGTGCACTTCTGAAAGAAAAAGATGTGGTTGAGATAACACTTAATGATGGAAAAAAGGAGGAATTGAAATCCAGAAATGTCATTCTGGCAAGTGGTGCACATCCCTTTATATTGCCCGGTTGGAACTATGATGGAAAAAGGATCCTCACTTATGAGGATGCTATTCTGCAAGAAAAACTTCCGAAATCAGTAGTCATTATTGGTGCCGGTGCCATTGGTGCAGAATTTGCTACTGTCTGGAGTTCATACGGCGCCAAGGTCAGCATCGTGGAAATGTTACCCAACATTCTCCCACTGGAAGATGAAGACTTGAGTACAGAGCTACAAAAAGCTTTTCAAAAACGTGGGATCGAGATCTTTACCGCTCATCGCGTTGAAACGATCGAACCCACTGCAAAAGGAGTGAAGATCACTGTAACCCACGAAGGTGAGACAAAAACCCTCGAAGCAGAACAAGCCCTGGTAGCAGTTGGTTTTAAAGCCAACACTGAAAACCTGGGATTGGAAAAAGTAGGAGTCGCTCTGGATCAACGTGGATTCATCAATGTTGATGAGCATATGGCTACTAACGTTCCTGGAATTTGGGCAGTAGGGGATGTGACCGGTAAATTACTACTGGCGCATGCAGCTTCAGCGATGGGAATCCATTGTGTTGAGACGATCAAGGGCTTGAAACCAAGATCGATCGATTTCGGTATGATCCCCAGCGCTACCTACTGCTACCCACAGGTAGCTTCTTTTGGTCTCACTGAAAAACAAGCCAAAGAAGCCGGCAAAGATATCAAGATCGGAAAATTCCCATTCCAAGCAAATGGTAAATCACTTGGATTGGGTGAAAGCAATGGCTTTGTCAAGATCATCGTAGATGCGAAATATGGAGAATTGCTGGGTGCTCATATGATCGGACCGGAAGTATCAGAACTGCTGCCGGAACTAACTCTCGCGCAACAATCCGAATTGACCATCGAGGAACTCGCTCACAATATCCATGCACATCCAACATTGAGTGAAGCGATCATGGAAGCGGCTGAAGATGCTCTGGGGCATGCGATCCATATATAGGTAATATCCACACTCGGATTGAAACAAATAATACAATGGGTTGATGTTTCAACCCATTGTTCTTTTTTAACACCGCTATGCTATAATCGCTCTCGCAGAGGTGCCAAATGGCAAGAAAGAATCAAAAATCAATCGGAAAGTTAGCAACAGGCAAAGATTTTAAAAAGATCGTTTCTCTGATCATGCAAATTGATGGGCTCGAAGAAGAATACGAAAAACTATCGGCTGAAGCATTAAAACATAAAACCGTTGAATTCAAAGAGCAATTAAATGAAGGGGGAAACCTTTCCGAGATACTCCCTGAAGCATTCGCAGCTGTTCGCGAGGCAAGCAAACGCACACTAGGGCTCCGTCACTATGACGTACAACTCATCGGTGGTGTTGTCATGCATGAGGGCAAGATCGCCGAAATGCGCACCGGTGAAGGGAAAACACTGGTAGCAACTCTGCCTTTATATCTCAATGCATTAACGGGAAAAGGAGTTCACCTTGTTACTGTCAACGATTATCTTGCCCGACGTGATGCGCGTTGGATGGCTCCCATTTACAATGCCTTGGGACTTTCGATCGGTGTGTTGCAGATGGCAACCAGAACAGAAAATGGCAGAATGGCTTTTATGGTCGACCTCGAAAAGCGCTCCGGAAAAGAGGAAGAAGATCAGCTCAAACTAGTCCCACGACATGAAGCTTATCTGGCAGATATTACTTACGGCACCAACAATGAATTCGGCTTTGATTATCTGCGTGACAATCTGGTCAGCCGGTTGCAAGATCGTGTTCAACGCGGACATAATTACGCCATCGTGGATGAAATCGACAATATTTTGATCGATGAAGCCAGAACGCCGTTGATCATCTCGGGCTCCGCTTCTGAAGATGTAGCCTGGTATGAACAGATGGCGAAAGTAGTCAGGCAGCTTAATGAAGAAGATTACGAATTAGACGAAAAAAATCGCAACGTATCGTTAACTGAGTTGGGTGAAGTGCATGTCGAAGAACTGCTAAATACCACCCTGCGTGACCCCAATCGCCCGGAAGATATTACCCCAGAGCAGGCGCGCCTGTTAGGATATCTGGAACAGGCATTGAAAGCCAAGCTGCTGTTTGCACGTAATAAAGATTACATCGTTCAAAATAATGAGATCATTATCGTTGATGAATTTACCGGTCGCCTGATGCCAGGCAGGCGCTGGTCTGAAGGGTTGCACCAGGCCGTAGAAGCAAAAGAGGGTGTAAAAGTCAAACCCGAAAACATCACCCAGGCAACTATCACTCTGCAGAACTATTTTCGCATGTATGACAAGTTAGCTGGCATGACCGGTACTGCTTTAACCGAAGCTGAAGAATTCTTCACTATTTATGAATTGGATGTCATCCCTATTCCTACCAACCTGGATTATTCAGTCGAACAATCCAATTCTGATCTGAACATTCATCAAAGGAAAGATGAAGAAGGTTATCAATATACCTATTATTCTTATCAAGATGATCCAGAACAACAAGAAGTTTTTTGGAAGCGAAAAGATTATCCTGATATTGTCTACCAGAATCGAGAAGCAAAGCTGCGAGCTATTTGTTTGGAAATTGTGCGCTTCAATGCCATCGGACGTCCTCAATTAGTAGGCACTACTTCGATTGTTCATTCCGAAGAACTCTCCACCCGTTTGAACCGTGACCCACTACGCTTATTATTACAGATCGTCCTTCTAAAAGCACTCTGGCGCGAAAAATTTCAGATCAAAGATGTTGAAAGAGCCATTCCAGAATTGGAATCACTCGAAAATTCGCTGGATTCATTATCTCCTGCCATATTAAGAAATTTTGCTCAGAAAGCCGCGATCGAGAGCATCTCTCTGGAAAAAACCGAGAACCAGAACATCCTTGCCGATCTGCTGAATATCCCTGAAGAGAATATTCCACGTTTACAAAGCATTTTAAACAACGGCATCAAACACCAGGTATTAAATGCTTTGAAGCATGACGAAGAATCCCAGATCATTGCGAATGCAGGTGCTTTTGGCGCAGTCACCATCGCTACCAATATGGCTGGTCGTGGCGTTGATATCAAATTGGGCGGTGAATTGGATGAGCACATCCTGACCGAGATTGTGCAGGCATTAAAAGCAAACAATCTGGATCCTTATGACATGACCTATGAGAATATGGAAACTGCAATTCAGCAGCTTTCACCCGATCAATATATGGAACAAACAGAAAGTGTGCATGAATTCCTGCAGTTCATGGTGAACTTACGAAAAGTACGGCAGATCGGTGGATTGCATGTGATCGGTTCGGAGCGACATGAAGCACGCCGTATTGACAATCAGCTGCGCGGACGTGCCGCCCGTCAGGGTGACCCAGGGTCTTCCCGCTTCTACCTCTCGTTGGAAGATGATCTGATGCGCTTATTTGGCGGTGAGCGCGTTGAATCACTAATGGCTCTCTTCAAGATCGATAAATCACTACCGATCGAAAACCGCATGATCGGCAAATTGGTCGAACAGGCGCAAGAACGGGTGGAAGGGAACAACTTCGATATCCGCAAACATCTGCTTGAATATGATGATGTTTTGAACGATCAGCGCACACGCATCTATGCTGAACGCGAGCGGGCTATTACCAAGGAAGATCTTTCTGATGATATCTGGAGCATGGTAGAAAGCGAACTGAGACGACGGGTTCCAGCCAGTTTAGAAGAATCTCACTCAACCTGGAAATTGTGTGCCTTTTTGGATGAAATTCAACCGACCATTGTCAATCCGGCTTTGGATTTTGCACTGCCTTCCTATTCTTATCATTTACTGGCTGGGTACTTAAAGGATAATTTAACCATCGCACAATCACATGAGAAGAAAACTGCATTTCTTAAGCGATTCGCTGCTGATGTTATGGATGCTGAAGCCAAGTTTGTTACATCCAATATCTCTGAGTTAATTGAGCATACTGTGCTTAATTATGAAACACAGTTGAAAGAACGGCTTGATAATATTGAGACCTTCCTTGAAGGTATGCAAGAAAGTGAACCGGGTAGCATTGATGCCAGAACATTCCAGCAAGAATTGCAGAGCTATGTTCACATACGCCTGCAAATCAATCAAAATGACCTGCAACAATTAATGGCAGGGGACCGGGAAGTAATAAAAAGGCTCAAAGAACAGATCCGTTCTACCTTGTTCGTGATCTATTTAAACCGGATTGCCTTCACCATTCGAAAACGAGTCGGTGAATTACCCAACTTGGAACAGCTCACTGTAGCGGATGCTGATTGGAATAAAGTAAAAGATTATTACCTGTCAGAGATTAGTAAGGTTTTTAAACAAAAAATAGATGATATCCATTCTGGTCAATCAGACATCGCACGCAATATCCAAAACGCAGCTATGAACGATATACTCGACCTGACCTCTGAAAAAGAAATGACTACTTTACTATCTAATATCGCAACTGGCAAACGCATTGCTATCAATCCTCAAAATCATCAGCGCTTGTTGAAGCAGGTCAATCTGCTCAACTATGTATTCTATGCTGCCAATCTATTGGACGAAAAAAAGGAAGAGGAGATCATTCAAGATATTCTTGCTCACCTGCAATCCACCAGCAAACTGTTAAGCCATTCTTTTGGTCTTTTCGAGCTAAGCAGGCTCAACCAGGCAGAAATCAAGGTCAATAAATTAAACCCGGATATTCTCGAAAAATTCAAGTCATCGATTACCGAACAAGAATACGACCGCATTATGGAGTCTCCCATCGGAGAGTTGTACGATGGTTTGAAAAGCACATTGCAAGATCTGATCGGTACTAACATTCAAAATATGCTATTCCGGCATGTATTGTTGAACAATATAAATAGTCGGTGGATCGAGCATTTGACCCAAATGGAGGAATTACGCGTATCCATCGGGTTGGAATCATTTGCGCAACGCGATCCGCTTGTTCAATATAAAAATCGTTCGACCGATATGTTCAGTGACCTGCTAGCCAATATCCGTCTGGGTGTTATGAGCCAGATCTTCCGGTTACAGCCTGTGCAGCGTTCTTCCGCGAACCCGGTTGAACAACATGAGGGAACACCGAAATCCAGTGGTGAGAAAATTAAAAAACGCCGCAGACGCAGATAAATTAGCCCTTTTTATGTGGCATTTACAGAGGGGTTGTCAACCTAACCAATACCCCTTATAATCGAGCTATTCATTATCGCACAGATGGAGTGATAGATATATTATGGCACAAAACGATGCAAAAACCCCTGTTGGGGAGAACAGTTCAAACAGCAGCGATGAAAAGTTCCTGAATATGGCTTCATTGCTGGAGAAGGAGGGGCTCGGCATCGATCTACCCAAAGCCGGTGAAATCCGGACTGGAACAATCGCAAGTATTTCTCCAGGCCAGATTCTTATCAGTGTTGGAGCGAAATCAGAAGGTTTGATCAGCGGTCGAGAATTCGAGCTAATTCCCCCCGAAGAGTTTGCCAGCTTTGAAGTTGGTCAAGAATTGCCCGTATATGTGATTACCGTGGAAGACTCTAATGGCAATCTACTTCTTTCCTATGTACGAGCAGTCGAAGAATCAAGCTGGGATAAAGCCGAAGAGATCTTCAAGAACAAAGAGACCTACAAAGGGAAAGTAGTCGGTTACAACAAAGGCGGTTTATTGGTAGCTTTTGATAAGTTGCGTGGTTTCGTTCCGTCTTCTCAATTAAGCTACGAACGGCTAAAAGAAGCCACCGGCAATACACCCGAGGACCGCTATGGCAAGATGATCGGCACCGATATGGAAGTCAGTGCCATCGAGGTCGATCGCGAACGTCATCGCCTGATCCTCTCCGAGCGTCTGGCATGCGGAGAAACTCGCGATGCCATTCGCGAAAAGGTCATTGAAGATCTGGAAGTAGGTGATATTGTAACCGGCAAGATCACCAGCGTGGCTAATTTTGGTGTCTTTGTCAATGTAAATGGTGCGGATGGACTGGTGCATGTCTCCGAACTTAGTTGGGGCGATTTGACCGATCCCTCTGAGAAATTCAAGGTCGGGCAAAGCGTGAAAGTCAAGGTTATCAGTATTGACGAGGAGAAAAAGCGCATAGGGCTTTCAATTCGCCAACTCGAGGATGATCCTTGGGCAAAGAAAGTCGAAAACCTCAAAGTTGGAATGCTTGTGGAAGCAATCATTACCAATCTAACCAAATTCGGTGCTTTTGCCAAGGTACAAGATGACATAGAAGGGTTGGTACATATCTCCGAGTTGAGTGATGCACACATCACTCACCCCAAAGAAGTACTGCATGAAGGCGAAAAGGTAACCCTGCGTATCATCAAGATCGAACCTGATTCACATCGTATTGGGTTAAGCCTGCGGCGGGTCGAATCGGCTGCTTATGCAGACATGGATATGAAAATCCTCAAACAAGAGCTGGAGAACAGCGACATCCAGGTTTCCACTCCTGAAGACAGTGAAAGCGATCAAACGGATACTCCAGATCAGGCTGAATGATCGAACATTAACCAAGGTAGATTAGATTTAGTTTTCAAAGGAGCGCGTTTCATACGCGCTCTTTAAATCGCGACTATAATAGAATCTAGTATTGGATTAGAAATGCCGCAAAAAGAAAATAATTCAACCGGAAAACCTCAAAATAATCATGTAGAAAACTTTAAAAAACGCCTGCGCCTTTTTCTGGTTCTAACTTTTATCGGATTCGTTATCTTCTTGCTTGGGCTTCGTCCTGATATTTTTCAAATGGACCGCAGCCCCGTTACCGGGTTCATCCAAATTACTGTTAGCATTGTTGGACTAGGAATCTTATGCCTGGGTGGTTACCTCAGTATGCGTTATCTATGGCAAGGCAAACCACTCAGCATCGCCGCCGAGATTGGTATCCGCTTCATCAGCACCGGGCTGGTTATAGCGGTCTTTTCCTCCCTGGCTGACTTCTTTGGTTTTGGCAGTCATCCATACCCGGAATCGCTTCCCTATCTTGGCGAGTGGCAGGTGCGCGGTATTGAAATTGGCATCTATACTATTAACTTAGGTTTTCTATTGATGATCCCCTTTCCGAAAATACGCTTATTTCCTCACCTTCCAAAATCAAACGATGTTCAACGCTGATAGCATTTCCAAGTTGTTTTTGAATTTGAATTCGGGTTGCCCCAGGTGTTTGGCGTTTTGTTCTTCGATCTGAAGCAATTTTGAAATCATATCCTTATCAACAGTCATCTCTTTAATATCTTGAACTATTTGGATTAATTTCTCACTTTCAACCTTGTCGCCATGGGTCTGGATATACTCGAGCAAAGCTTGGGCACCACGGGCGCCATCCTTACCACTGATGCCAACCAAACCGTAGCTGGCTAACCTCGACCATCCCGCCACAAAAATACCGGGGATATTCTTCTTGGTATCCAGATCAAGGACTTCATAAGAATTGCCATCTTGAGGAAAATCGGGGTATGGGCTTATGGTAAATTCAAATTTGTTTACCGGCAACCCAATCTTCTCATCTACACTGGATCCAACTGCCAAAATGGCAGTATCCGCCTCAAATATGGTTTTGAGCGCGGTGGGCACAGCTCTGGTAGAATGATTATCTTTCACTAGCGTGTTTTCAATAAACTCCACCGACTGCAATCCCTTTTTTTTATCACCATTGAAGTGGATTGGTGATTTCAAAAAGCGTAAACGAAAATTGGTTTTCGATGAAGTATCAACGCAGTTCTCACATGCTTTTTCGATGAAAGCCCATGTTTCATTGGGATCCTGCCCTAATTTTTGCATCAGTGGTTTCACCCGGTTCATTTCTGCCTCAAAATCAACATGATCAAGATTCTGAGCAATGTGAGCAAACTCCGTTTCGTGAAATTTAATTTCGGCTGGACCTCGACGTGCTACTGCCAGCACTTCATCAACTCCACCCTTAGTGATCAAATAACGAGCAAGATCAGCCATCACATTTCCCACTCCAATGATCACAACCTTGCGACCGATAGGAAATTCCATTTGTGAATACGGAGGGAGAGAGTTATAGTTAGAAACAATCTCCCAGGCGTGATACACCCGGGGTAATGTTTCTCCTTCGACCCCCAAGCGCTTGATCTTTTGTGCGCCTGCCGTTACGAGTATTCCACTAAAACCCAATTCTTGCAGCTGCTGTAAGGAAAGATGCTTTCCCTCACCAACCTCTATATTTCCAAAATAATGGATCTTCCCATGCGCTAAAATACTCATAAACTGTTTGCGGAGTCCGGCTTTCAGGCGATATTTTTCCGGATAGATACCATATTCAGCCAATCCACCGGGGTGGATGTCACGATTGAACAGAAAAACTTCTACATCGTTTTCAGCGAGTGTTCTAGCGGCAAACAACCCAGCCGGTCCAGCTCCAACGACAGCAACGGCTTTTTGATTCATATACACCTCAGATGAATTTGTATTAACATTTACTTGTAAAATCTCGATGTCTGCAATTCGATTTTAAACTACTGCATCATTATAAGGAAAAGAAAAATGCCAATCGAACTTTCTGAGTTTACCTTGAAAAATGGTCTTCAAGTTCTCTTAAAAGAAATCCACACCACTCCTATTGTAAGCCAATGGATCTGGTATCGCGTAGGTTCTCGCAACGAAAAAGCGGGTATCCAGGGCATTTCCCACTGGGTCGAACATCTGCAATTTAAAGGTACTCCAAAGTACCCCATTGACGAATTGGATCATGCCATCTCCAGAGTAGGTGGGGTTTGGAATGCCATGACTCACCTGGACTGGACTACTTATTATGAGACACTGCCCTCTCAGGAACTCGATCTGGTTCTTGATCTGGAAGCTGACCGCATGCAAAACAGCACTTACGACAAGGATGAAATCAATGCAGAACGCACCGTGATCATTTCGGAATTAGAAGGGAATGAAAACGAACCGCTTTTCCATCTCAACTCCGCCATCCAGAAAGCAGCTTTTCAAGTCCATCCTTACAACCACGATGTGATCGGTACGCTGGAAGATCTACAAGCCATTACCCATGATCAATTATATGATTATTACCGTATGTACTATCGACCCGGCAACGCGGTGCTTGCCATTGCAGGCGATTTCGATTCTGATACAGTGCGCATAAAGATTGATGACATTTTTTCTACGATCCCCGACCAACCCGGCAATGAGAAAGTCATTCCTCAAGAACCTCCTCAAACGGAGGAACAATACTTTGAAATAAAAGGTCCAGGGGATGCATTGTATATCCAGATCTCCTACCGGGCACCGTGTGCCAACGATCCTGATTTCTTTACCCTGGCGTTAATGGATAGCTTGCTATCGGGGCCTTCGCCACTGGTCATGTTTGGTGGTGGCAGTATTTCTAACCGAACCAGCCGCTTGTATCAGGCTCTGGTAGAAAAGGATCTGGCGGTGAGCATCAGCGGTGGCATTCAATCCACACTTGATCCATTCCTGCATACTTTTGTGCTCACATTGGAACCAGGCAGTGATGTTCAAGCTGCTCTACAAGCTTTCGATGAACAGATCGAAAACATACAACAACAAAAAGTAACCGCTCAGGAGATCGAACGGGCAGCGAGACAGGCAGAAGCCATGTTCGATTATGGCAGCGAAAACATTACCAATCAAGCATTTTGGATGGGATACAGCAATATCTTTGCTGATTATCAATGGTATGAGGAATATACTCGCCGTTTGCAGTCGGTATCTGCTGAACAGATATTGGCCTTTGCCCAAAATCAATTAGCTTCACAAAATCGCATCATAGGATTATATATTCCCACTCCGGAGGCAGATTGAAATGTCAAAACATAATTCATCAAAGATGCATTTCCCAGGTCCACACAATATTACCCGCTTTCGATTAGCAAATGGAATCACTGTGCTTGCTTTCAGTAACATGTCCAGTAAGTCATTGATCATCAGTGGAATGCTTTCAAGTGGGGGAATTTGGGATCCACCAGGGAAGTATGGAACTGCTCATTTTACAGCCGCCATGTTGATGCGCGGAAATGAAAATAACAGCTTTCAGGAGATCAACGACCAGCTCGAAGGAGTTGGAGCCAGTTTGAGTTTCAGCGCCAGCACCCGTAACACTTATTTTCGCGGACGCTCACTAGTAAAGGATTTCCCATTATTGCTTGCTCTTATCCGCGACAGTTTGACCAGGCCCACTTTTCCAGAAATATACATCAAGCGATTGCGCAATCAATTACTGACCGGGTTGATCATTCGTGATCAGGATACACAAGAAAAAGCGTCTCTTGAATATGACAGGATTCTTTTCAGAGACCATCCGTATGGCACCCCTGTGGATGGTTATCCCGATACTATCCAAGCCATCCAGCGGGAAGATCTGGTGAGACATCACCAAACCTACCAACCGCAGGACGCTATTCTTGCCATTTCAGGAGCATTGCAGGAAGAAGAGATCAAATCTGTTATTCAGCAATTCTTAGGAGATTGGAACACGGTTGATGGGATTTCTGAACCTCTCTTTCCCGCATTGCCCCCCTTAACGAAAACAACCCGATTGCATTTTCCCATTGACGGGAAAAGTCAAAGCGACATTCAAATGGGTTGTTATGCTCCCAATCGTTCATCGGATGATTATTACCCAGCTTATGTAGGCAATCACGTACTGGGACAATTCGGTTTATACGGTAGGATTGGCAGATCTGTGCGCAATAAAGAAGGTTTGGCATATTATGCCTACAGCAGCATCAATGCCTTCGATGATGCAGGCAGTTGGGAATTCAGTGCCGGTGTAAATCCCAAAAATGTAGAAAAAACCATTGCCCTTATCATCAATGAAATAGAACATTATCTGGAAACCCCGGTTAGTAAGGAGGAATTGGAAGACTCACAATCACATCTGGTTGGTCGCTTGCCTATGTCATTGGAATCGAATGCAGGGATTGCCAATGCCCTGCTTTCCATTGAACGATTCGGATTGGGTCTTGATTATTTTCAAAATTACGCCAAACGCATCCAAGCCATCACACCCGAGCAGATACTGGAAGTTTCCAGATGCTATTTGGATCCTGAAAAATTGGTTATTATAAGTGCAGGAGCAAAAGTCAAATAATGATCGTGAGAACCGGGGTTGACATCATAGAAATTGACCGTTTTGAATCACAAAGTCTTGCGTTGCGCAACCGATTCTTTCAACGTGTATTCACCATACGAGAACTTTCCCTTATCCATAATTCGTTTGCCAGTGCAGCGGGTAAATTCGCAGCCAAAGAAGCGGTTGCCAAGACCCTGGGTTGTGGGATCGGAGAAGTGCATTGGCAGGATATTGAGATCCTGCAGGGGAGTGCTGGAGAGCCTGATCTCGTCCTTCATAACAAAGCACAAGAGTTAAGTGGTTTTCTAGGATTGGAAAACTGGTCGGTAAGCATTTCGCATTCCAAACAAAATGCGGTAGCTTTTGTGGTTGCCATAGGACCGGAAAGATGAATCCGATCATTCTGGTCGTCAGCGACAAGGTCTCATCTGAATTGTATTATCTTTCTGTTCAGGAAACGCTTCAGGGGATCCCTTTTATAATCAGCACCGGCGACTTGCCTTATTATTATCTCGAGTACTTGGTGAGCACTTTTAATGTGCCACTGTATTACGTGCGTGGAAATCATGCAAAAAACTATGAAACGGAGAACGGAATTCTACATGATCACCCCTGGGGCTGCACCGATCTGCATCTGCGTTCGGTAAAAGACAATACGGGGTTTTTATTGGCTGGGATCCAGGGCAGCCATGTTTATAATTATGGACAGTATCAGTATTCTCAGGCAGCCATGTGGCGGTTTGCTTTCCGGCTGGTGCCAGCCCTAATGGCAAATTATGCATTATCGGGGCGCTACTTGGATATTTTGATCACACACTCGCCACCCTGGGGCATTCATGATAAAAGCGATGTCCCTCATCAGGGCATCAAAGCATTTCTATGGCTACTTAAAGTATTTAAACCACGCTACCTTTTTCATGGTCACGTATATGACTTCGGAAAGAACAGTCCCATGATCACCAAATTTGAGAACACTGAGATCGTAAATACATATGGTTATCGACTTCACGAAATTTCGCCATGACAGAAATAAATCATAGAAAGTGAGAAATCATGGGTCAATATACATCTTTACAAGATCAATCAAAAACGGATTTTGACGATGCATATTTTCGTGGTTTCATCCGTTCTATTGAAAAGTGGTTAGGGCAGAATAACAAGCGCCTGATCGCTTTCAATGATATTCTCAGTCACCTCTCCATTCGAGGGCAATATGATGCAGGAATCCAGGTGATCGAGATGGATAAGATCATTGGGAGCGTCAATCGCTACGCTGATTTCGATGATGCTTTTTTACCGCGTCAAAAGCATACCCGCAGCCGTTGGGAAAAAATAGATCGTGCCTACCTGCGCGATGAGATCTTGCCCCCCGTGGACGTTTACCAGATCGGAGATTTTTATTTTGTCATAGATGGCAATCATCGCGTTTCTGTGGCAAAAAGAAGAGGACAACGTTGGATCGATGCGCACGTGGTTAAAATCGACGTTCCTTATGAAATCGATCGTTCCTTTGATTTCAATAAGCTGATTTTGAAAAAAGAACAAGTCCAATTCTATGAAACCACTAATCTTAAAAAATTATACCCGGATGCCGATATCGAAATGAGCATCCCTGGTTTATTTGACAGGTTGAGAGAGCACATTGATGCACACCGTTTTTACACCAGTGAGTACCTACAGCATGAGATTAGCTATGAGAAAGCAGTTTCCAGCTGGTATGAGAATATCTATATACCTTTGGTGAAAATCATTCGTGAACGCAAAATTCTGGGTCAATTTCCCGATCGAACGGAAGCTGATCTTTATTTTTGGATCATCGAGCATCTGGCTTACCTTAAAGCTGAACAACATCAGGATATCAGTTTTGAAGAAGCCACTCACGATTTTGTGGTTAAATTTCATCCAACCTTTTTCAAGATGGTCTGGTTTAAAATCAAAAAGGCTTTCTCAAAGAAGGATTAATCGATCTGATCTTTTTCTAGTAAATAGTGATTGGGAAGTACATACTTACTGGTCTTTATTTTTATCTCTAAATTATGTCGTGGCAAATTAGCAAGATCATTCTGCGGATTGATATAACAACACTCTGCTTTAGACCCATATTTCTCTTCATAGAAATCCGCAGCTGCTTTGATCTTCTGAATTATGGTGACATTCTTTCGATCATCAAACCACAACAACCCTTGATCCATTCTTACCTCCAAACTCATTATAGAACTTTTGTTCTTATATGTCAATTCCGTCCATTTCAAGAAACTGATTAATGGAATTTTTATACCTTTTGAGGTATCCTTAAATACTGAAATCCCGTTCTTGACTTATCAAAGGAGGATGCGATGATAAACGAAGCTGTACATGATGCTGAAAAACGGATGAAAAGCGCCATCCAATCGCTGGAAGATGATCTGGCAGGAATTCGCACCGGGCGCGCCAGCCCGGCTTTGATCGAGAAATTATCGATCGAATATTACGGTTCACCGGTACCGCTTATGCAATTAGCAACCATCGGTGTGCCCGAACCACGCCAATTATTGATCAGACCATTCGACGCTACCTCAATAAAAGACATTGAAAAAGCGATTCTGGCATCCGATTTGGGATTAACTCCCATTAATGACGGTAAGGTGATCCGTTTGAACATTCCTCCACTGAATGAAGAGCGGCGCGTCGAACTGACCAAAGTGGTTGGAAACCGATGTGAAGAAGCACGCATTGCCATTCGTAATGTGCGCAGAGATTCCATCAAAGATCTGCGAGATTTCGAAAAAGAAAAATTGATCTCCGAAGATGATTTGGAACGCGGCGAAGAGGAAATTCAAAAAATAACCGATAAATTGATCGAAGAAATCAATGCCATTGGTGATCGTAAAGATAGAGAGATCATGGAGGTTTAAATCTGACTTCCCATGTCTAAAACCCAACCCGAAGAATTAAAAAGCGTTCCCCGGCACATCGCTATTATCATGGATGGAAATGGTCGCTGGGCGAAAGCGCGTTTATTGCCAAGGATGGCTGGTCATCGTGCCGGGGCAGAAAATCTGCGCCGTATCATCAAAGCCTGTGTAGAATTTGGAATACCCTATTTAACCATCTACGCCTTCTCAACTGAGAACTGGTCACGCCCCAAGGATGAAGTCGATGGATTAATGGATATCTTTGCCGATCTGTTGGAGAGAGAAGTACCGGAATTGCACGACCAGGGGGTTCAGATCCGTCACCTCGGGAAAATCGAAGATCTAAGCCCCACCCTGCAGAAAAAACTGCTCAATGCGATTGATTTCACCAAAGAAAATGACAAACTGGTACTTTGCATCGCGCTCAACTACGGAGGACGAGATGAGATTGTCCAGGCAGTGAGAAAGATCATCAGCGAAGGAATTACAGCGGATAAGGTTAACCCGCAAGTGATTGCCGACCATTTATTCACTGCCGGCATTCCCGATCCCGATCTGATCATCCGTACTTCTGGAGAGGTCCGCACATCCAACTATCTGGTGTGGCAAAGTGCATACTCAGAATGGTTATTCACCGCTACGCTCTGGCCAGATTTCGATAAAGAGAATCTGAGAAAAGCAATCCTTGAATACAATACCCGTACCCGTAAATTTGGCGGGAGAACTTCCGAAGAGAAAAAAGAAGCATACAATGCGTAAGCGAATATTGGGAATTGCCATCATCGTTCCGATCGGTGTGGGTCTGGTTATGGCTGGTGGTTGGGTCTTCACCCTGGGTACTGCATTAATTCTAGCTATTGCCGCCTGGGAATACTGGCATATGTTCAATGAAAGTAAATATTCTCCTAATAAACAATATTTATTGGGGGCGGCAGCTTTATGTACGATCGCTCGATATGCATTCTCGGGAACTTACTTCGAACCGATTTTTATTTTGCTGTTCATTTATGCAGTGGTCAATGGTTTAATGCGTTTTGAACATGATGACCCAAACAGTATTGCCACATTCGGTTTTGAAATCGCCGGATTGATTTTTATTGCATATTTCGGATCATACCTTGTTTCTTTACGTTTCCTGCCAGATGGAAAAATGTGGGTGCTGCTGGCAATTCCAGCCATTGGTTGTGGAGATATCGGTGCTTTCCTGGTCGGTAGTTTGACCGGAAAGCATAAAATGTCACCAAAAGTCAGCCCCCAGAAAACCATTGAGGGATATTTTGGCGGTATTTTATTCACCGTTTTATATGCCCTTTTGTTTTCTCTCATTTTCACTTTTGGAAGCGCCAACATCACCATTGGGCGGTCAGTTCTGTTGGGCTTGATCTTGGGTATTGTCAGTCCACTCGGCGATCTGCTGGAGAGCCTGTTCAAACGATCATTCAATAAAAAGGATGCCGGAAAACTCATTCCAGGACATGGGGGAGTTCTGGATCGCATCGACACCTGGTTATTAGGTGGGGCAACTGCTTATTATATAATTTCTATGTTCTGGATATAAAAAGACCCGCTTCCTTCTGAAGCGGGTCTTTTCAATCTAATCACTGATTATGTACTGAATAGTGACCTGCGAAGAGATCACATAATTTCCCGCGGAGATCGGCACCTTGGTTGCAGATTGCGGGTAACCTCCCCCACCCATTCCATAAGAATCAGCCGCTACATAGGGGACATCATTGGAATAGACATTAATGGTCAGAATTTCGCCCAGTTTCACGCCCGAAGAAGCGGCTACTTCTTCTGCTTGTTGCTTAGCAAAGGTTATTGCAAGTTCGCGAGACTGCTGTAATGCTTCAGTTTTATCCTGCACATCAAAACTGATCCCGTAAATCGAATTGGCACCATTGGCAGTTACTTTATTGAGCAATTCTCCCAATGTGCTGAGATCGCGCACGGTAACATACACATTATTGTTCACTACAAAGACCGTCCCTGTGATATTACCGCTGTAATCATAGTTACTTTGAGGATAGACACTGAAACTGGAAGTTTGAATGTCTTCTTCTGCGATACCGCTGGCGATCAGTTCATCTTTGATCGTTTGCGCCTGGTTGGAATTCTGCTGGATAGCATCCGAAACATTTTCTGACTGGCTGGTTACACCGACATTGATATAGGCGATATCAGGCACAACCTTCACAATACCTGTTCCCGTCACAGTGATATTTTTCTGAATGGCAGTTGACGTACCAGCCACTGTTTGCGCGCCGTTGCATGCAGCTGCACCAATGAGTAGAGTTACAAGGATAGCAGTAGTTAGAATTTTTTTATTCATTTTTTTTCTCCATTTCTGTCCTTCTATTAAACGAAAATCCCCCGGAAAAGTTCCCGGAGGTTTTTTCTATTGAATGCTTGCACGCCTGATTGGAACATGTTATCATGAATTTGCCCTTCCAGCCGGTTGCCCCCCTCAATCGGTTGGGAGGGTCTTCTCTTTATTTCTTTTTCATATAGGTCTTTACCAAGATAAAGACCCCACCCACTATCAACAAGCCAGCCCATACCAATGTTGAATTCCAGTATTGTGACCAATCCAATCCAAGCGCCCTCAGCAATGTTACGACCCCCACTCCCACCAGCATGATGCCACCATAAGTGAGCAACTTTGGAGAGGGATCTTGGAATACATCCCGAATATCATTGCCAATCAAGCGAAACCTCGCTCCGATATCCTGTATTTGGAAGTCACCACCGCTGTATTGTTGGGGTGGCATGATAAGCCACAACAAAAAATAGGCTATAATGCCCCATTCACCTATGACGATCCAAAGCAAGAAGAAAATCCGCACGATGATAGGGTTGATCTGGAAATACTCTCCCAACCCACCACATACACCACCGATCATTTTATCTTGAGAACTACGTGTTAATTTTCCATTCATTCTTTCCTCCAATGATCTATTAATTAATCTATTTCGATCGAACCAACACCAGATTCAATCTCGATTTCAGCTTGATTTTGCGATTCATTATAATCTGGTGATATATACATATCATTAATGCTGGGGAATCGTTTGGTATCAATGGTTTTGCCGATCAGACCACTCACTTTGATCTTGGCTGTCACATTTTCCGGTACATGGATACGAATAGTAGATGCACCTGATTCAATATGGACCCTGGTGAATGCGCTTTTTTCTGACAAGTACAATTCAGTCGTTGATGCACCGGTTTCTAACTTGATTTCCTGTAATTGTGTTCCGCGGAAGTCTAGGTTGTTGCTGCTGGCACCTGTTTCCATTTTCAGTTTAAGGGGAATCTGAGGATTGATGGATAGATTCCATAACAACCGATGTTCTTTCTCCATTCTGGGTAAGAATTTAAAGAATTCAAGGGTACTCTGCAATTTCACATGGCATTTACCCTGTGCATTGGATATCTTGCTTTTAACTCCACCACGGAAGCTACCTTTCAATAGACTGTCAGCAAGAGCTTCTGATCTCAAATGGATTGTGCCAGCTCCATGTTCGATCTTGATGGTAGCTTGCTGAACTCCTTCTAAGGGAATGGAAAGTTCTTCATCTATGATTTCGATTCCGCGTGAAAGGAAAGGAATGAGAAGGATCCAGGAACCTGCTACAATGATCATGAATGGCCAGATTAGATTCCACACCGGATAATTCATTTGATAACCGAACAAGAAAACCAATCCCAAAATGATCAAAACCGCACCCCAGAATAATCGATTGCGCATGTTTCCTCCAAGTGTTTCTATTTATATACGATTTATCAGATTATAAGTTGCAATGAGATGCAAACTTGACAGCAGAACAGAAAAGGAATACTATTTTTATGATTAATCTAACAATTATTGGAAAAATATGAATAAAAATTGCATCTGTTCCATGCGGGGCTCAACGTAAACCTGCCCTGCGCCACAGCGCAAGATCAAGAGCCATGTGGTTGCAGTGGTGTTAGCCCCGTCTATCTCCACTCCCAAAACCCGATGGCTCTTTGTATTTAATGACTATTTATCTCTTTAACAGAGGTGTTGACATGCAAATTGCAAATGACATTACCAACTTGATCGGCAATACTCCCCTGGTCTGGTTGAACAGGATTAACCAGGATAATCCCGCACACATTGCAGCAAAATTGGAATATTCTAATCCATCTCACAGCGTAAAAGACCGCATCGGTTATTCAATGATCAAGGCTGCTGAACAAGCAGGCAAAATTAAACCCGATACCATTATTCTCGAACCAACCAGCGGAAATACTGGCATTGGGCTGGCATTCGTTGCCGCAGCCCGCGGATATCACTGCACATTGATCATGCCAGAAAGTGTTTCCGCTGAAAGAAAAAAGATCATCAAAGCCTACGGCGCAGAGATCATCCTGACCCCCGCCGATAAAGGTATGAAAGGAGCTATCCAAAAAGCACAGGATATGGCAAGGGATGATGAACGCTATTTCATTCCAAACCAGTTCGAGAATCCCGCCAATCCACAAATCCATCGGGAGACAACCGCTCTAGAAATATGGAAAGACACCGATGGGAAAGTGGATTTTCTGGTCGCCGGCGTTGGCACCGGAGGCACCATCACAGGTATTGGTGAAGTTCTTAAGCAAAAAAAGAGCACATTCAAAGTTGTTGCCGTTGAACCTCAAGAATCTGCCGTTCTTTCCGGTAATGCACCGGGGAAACATCCCATCCAGGGCATCGGAGCCGGTTTCATACCCAAGATCCTCAATGTTGATATTATCGATGAGGTCATCCAGGTCACCGGAGAACAAGCACGAGCAACCGCCAGAAAAGCTGCCCAACAGGAAGGTTTGCTGGTTGGCTATTCTTCTGGAGCCGCCATCTGGGCTGCCCTGCAGGTTGCCGCTCGACCTGAAAATGATGGCAAACTAATCGTGGTGATCATCCCCTCATTTGGGGAACGCTATCTGAGCACTGATCTCTATGATCTGGAATAAGAAAATGGGAAATATCTTTCAAACCATTACGAATGACATCCACGCAGCCCTCGAGCGCGATCCAGCTGCCCGTAATGCCACAGAGGTCATCCTCTGCTATGCCGGGCTGCATGCTATTTGGAATCATCGTATCACCCATTGGCTTTGGAAGCATAAAGTGCGTCTCTTGGCACGTTGGATGGCACAGATCAATCGCTTCTTCACCGGTATCGAGATCCATCCGGGAGCAGTGATAGGACAGGGATTCTTCATTGATCATGGTATGGGGGTGGTGATCGGCGAGACATCGGTGATTGGGAACAACGTCACCATTTATCACGGTGTAACGTTAGGAGGTGTAAGCCTTGAAAAAGGAAAACGACATCCTACTATTGAAGATGAAGTTGTAATTGGAGCAGGCGCCAAGATATTAGGGGATATCACAATCGGTAGTCAAAGCCGTATTGGCGCGAATGCCGTAGTTGTTAAGGATGTACCTCCTGATTCAGTGGTAGTAGGTGTTCCGGGGCGTATCATGCATAAAGACCATGTCAGCATGCATACTCCTGATCTGGCACACGATCAGCTTCCAGATGTCATAAGCCAGCAGATCACTGCTCTCGCTCACCGATTAGAGTTATTGGAACAACAGGATACGACCGTTCAATCCAATTAAAAAATGGAAATGGAAGAGGGAGGTCACTCCCTCTTCCTGAACATACTATAGATCAAATACGCCAACCCGATCCCACAGCCTATGATCAGCACAATCCCCAATACTTGTCGATTTCCCTGGGTAACGATGGAATTGGAGTCCGATGCGTCAGCCTGCGTTTTGAGTGCCTGTGGCGTCTGCGGGGGAATGGGGGTACGGGTTGGTGGCATAGGGGTGACTGTCGAGGTCATGGTAGGAGTTTGAGTATATGCAGCTCGTACATACAGCTGCTGTCCCTCATAAATATTAGCGGTCTCGGATAGATTGTTCAAGATACGTAGTTGATCGACGGTCACACCATAAGTTATGGCGATACTCCATAGCGCCTGTCCTTTTTCAACGGTATGTACGATAGAACCATCTGTCTGCGGGGTAGCCACATTCACCGGCACCACTTCCGGTGTTTCTGTTTTAGAAGTAACCAATCCCGTGGGAGAAGAAGCATAATCCACGATCACATTTAAGACATAATAAACCGTGTCTTCTGTCTGCGCCACTCCCGCCCCGATCTGAATGCCATAGGGGTGCAGCATGACATTGGTGTGGTCCGCATCTCCCCATACAGAATTGATAAGTTCATCCAGAGTGGTGTTGCTACTGACACCTGCCCAATTCTCCCTTACCTGAATACCGGTAGTGAAGACATAACCGGCTTCTTCTGCCCGGCTGGTCGCATCACTACCACCAGCGCCGATATGCCCCTCTGTTTCTCCCGGGGGAGTTGCGCCGTAGGTATTTGCCAGGTAATTAGCTTGATTCTGTGCAGCCGCCATCAGATATACACTGGTCGACAGGGCAGCCAGATCATTATCCGCACGCAACGAATTTACCGCTACCGTGAGATCATAGGCGCCAATTGCTGCCCCCTGCACAGATACGGGTGAAACGCCATTAATTGAAAAGAGGATCAGTACAGTTGTGATAAATAAGGATAACTTCTTCATGTCAGGCATTATACTCAATATCGCTGATCTTTTACCGTTCATCTCGCTGCCCCAAAAATACCAATGCAAATCCCAGGATCGCAATGATTACGATCCCAATGAACACAAATTGATCACTGTCCAAAGATCGATCGTTGTTCTTATCTGTGGTGAAAACCGTTTTCGTTGATTGAAATTCAGGGGAAACACTGGAATAGTATTCAAAGGTCGTCAATGGCAACGGGGCAATGGTGACACTTGGCACAGTGGAGGGAGTGGGCACAATTTTGATCAGCAATTTATCCCCGGCATAGATCATGCTATTCGAGGTCAACCCATTAAGCTGTTGAATTTGTTCGATGGTCACTCCATAAGTGGTAGCAATACTCCACAATGTTTGTCCTTGTAGCACTTGATGGATCACCCTACCCTGCTTATCAGATTCGGCGATCTGAACCGGTGCGATATATTGCGAGACTGATGCTCCACTGGCTAATCCAGGATAAGCATCGGAGGTGGGTTGGGCGGTAAGTCCCCCATCTCCCCAGAACGCCGCCACATTGATAACATAGATCACCGAATCGCCAGATACTGCTACTCCCGCACCGACGTGTTGACCCATCTGATGGAGCATGGTATGCGTATGAACCGAATCTCCCCAGGCAATATAGATCAAAGTGTGTAGATCCGCATCAAGGGGCATAGAAGCCCAGTTTTCATTGATATCCAAACCAGGAACCTGAGCATACCCTACTGCAGCAGCGCGGGCATCCGAATCTGTGCCACCTTCCCCTACATGACCACTCATTGTACCTTCTTGTGCTGCCAGATATTCGGCATGCATCTGTGCGGACAACATTAATAATGGATCTACCGCAAGCGCGGGGAGCCCATTAGCCGCCCTATACACATTTACCGCATCGATCAGATCGTAAACACTAGGAACCAGTAATGGCGCCGCGTAAACCGGTTTTATCATCGCACAACTGCAAAGAAATATAATCAGTACGATCCGCAGTTGCTTCATCATCTTGTTATTTACCGTATCTATTTAGAAATATTCCAGCTTCGAAAATGATCCAGACAATTATAAGCCGTGAGATCCAGTGAGATGGGGGAAACCGATACATATCCTCCATTCAATGCACCGATATCCGTGCCCTCTTCAGGCACTCCTGTGGGAGCTTCCCCACCGATCCAATAATAGGGACGACCTCGCGGGTCTTCCCGGCGGATCAATTCGTCACGATATACACGCAATCCCTGGCGTGTGATCAGAAACCCTTTCAGGTCATCAAACGACAGATAAGGTACATTGATATTCAACAATACATTCCCCGGCATTTTATTTTCAAGTATTTTTTGTGCCACCAGCCTGGCGACCTGCGCTGCCGGCTGGTAATTCAAAGGTCCGTTAAAAAATTCTGGGGCATCCAAAGAAATTGCAATGCTGGGTATATTACTGATAGCTCCTTCCATGGCTGCTGTTACCGTGCCTGAATAGGTGACATCATGCCCAACATTGGCATTGGGGTTGATACCAGAAACCACAAAATCTACCGGTTCATCCAACAATCCTAAGATTGGAAGTGCCACACAATCAGACGGAGCACCATCGCATGCATATGCCTTGGTGTTATCCGCCAGATATACCTCTTTCACACGTAGCGGTCGATTGAGCGTTTTTACATGTCCAGAGGCAGACCAATTCTTATCCGGCGCAACCACTGTTACCTTTCCTAGTTTGCGAATTTCCTGCGCAAGCGTCAGCAACCCCGGAGCCTGCACGCCATCATCATTGGTTACAATAAAATGCATTTGCTTTTTCCTCTTCTTTCACAATGCCTAATTATATAGCCTGTTGTAAGGTATAGAAGGGCACTTGTACCTCGGAAAATTATGTTATACTTCTGCCGGCGCCTAAAAAACGTCAAATACACACGCTCTATACTAGACTTTGCGTGCTGAGAAAATCAGTTGTCTAAAAAATAGGGCGGAGGAAAAACGCAAAGGAGTTTATCCAATGAGTGCAAATGTATCAATGAAAAGCCTGTTGGAAAGTGGTGTTCATTTCGGGCACCGCACCAACAAATGGAACCCACTGATGAAGCCTTATATCTTCACCGAGCGCAATGGGATCCATATTATCGACTTGCAGCAGACCGTTAAATATCTCGACAAAGCCTATGACGTAGTACGGGATGTGGTCGCCCAAGGTGGAACCGTTCTCTTTGTAGGAACCAAACGCCAAGCACAGGAAACCATTCAGGAAGAAGCGGAACGTTGCGGTATGCCTTATGTGATACAACGCTGGCTGCCCGGGACCCTGACCAACTGGATGACCATCTACCAGCAGATCCTGGAACTGGAAACACTGGAAAAGAAGCGTGAAACAGGTCAGTTTGACAAATTGGTCAAAAAAGAGATATTAATGATTGACCGTCGTATCCAGCGCCTCTTAAAAAATCTGAGTGGTATCCGCCACATGAAGACTCTCCCCGATATGCTTTTCGTGGTGGATGTCATGCGAGAATATACCGCTGTTCATGAAGCAAATGTAAAAGGCATTCCTGTGCTCTCTCTGGTCGACACCAATTGTGATCCCAGCGGTGTGGATTATCTGATCCCAGCCAATGATGACGCCATTCGCGCCATTAAATTATTGGTCGGAAAAATGGCAGATGCTGTACTTGAAGGAAAAGATATGCGGAAAGATGAAGAAGAATTGGATGAAGCCGCTGTCTTGGAAGGTGCATCCAGCGCCGAAACCGTTCGCCGCAAGGTCTCCTTGGAAGAAGAGATCTCTGATGAAGAACTGCTTGGTGCTGCTACTCTGGCAAAATTAACCAACAAAGATGACGATTCAGACGAAGATGAAGATTATTTCGATGAAGATGAAGACGAGAAATAGAAAAGGGAATTAAGGAACAGAAATATGGAAATTACCACTGAAATGATCAAACAGCTTCGTGAAGAAAGCGGAGCCGGGATTCTGGATTGTCGAAAAGCATTACAGGATACGGATGGTGATTTTGAGAAAGCCAAAGTCATCTTGCGTGATAAAGGATTAGCAACCGCCAGCAAACGAGCCGATCGTGAAGTAAGCGAAGGCGTTGTAGAACTGTATTCCCACGGAGACGGTCGAGTGGGTGTGATGGTGGAAATCAATTGTGAGACTGATTTCGTTGGTCGCTCAGAAGATTTCCGTAATTTTGCCCATGAAGTCGCTTTACAAATTGCAGGAGCATATCCACAGTACGTTAGCGATGCCGATATCCCCGCAGAAGTCATAAAAGAACTGGAAGAAACTACTACCGCTAAGGCAAAAGAAGAAGGGAAACCTGATACAATTATTTCAAGGATTGTGGAAGGTACATTGAAAAAATTCAAAGATGAAAATGTGCTTTTGCGCCAGCAGTACATTCGTGACGATTCACTGCTTATTCAAGATCTCCTCAACCAGACCATTGCAAAGACCGGGGAGAATATTGTGATTCGACGATTTGCCCGCTTTTCACTGGGTGAATCCAGTGATGCGGAAGAAGAATAGAACAAAAAGAGCCAACCTCTCGGTTGGCTCTTTTTTTGACATAAGGAGAGAGAAATGGGTCAAGTCAAATATCATCGCATAGTAATCAAATTGAGTGGGGAAGCATTGGCAGAAGAAGAAGGAAGCGGGATCGACCCACAGCGCGCCAGCCATATTGCCCAGCGCGTTAGCGACATTCACGCTATGGGTGTGGATGTGGGTATCGTTATTGGAGCGGGCAACCTCTGGCGAGGTCGTGAAGGGTTGAAATGGGGTATGGATCGGGCAACTGCCGATTATATGGGCATGCTGGCAACTGTCATGAATGCTCTGGCATTAATGGATGCACTGGAAAGAATCAACGTGCCAACCCGTGTTCAATCTGCCATTGAGATGCGCGCAGTAGCGGAACCCTACATCCGGCGCCGTGCCATGCGCCATATGGAAAAGGGTCGGGTAGTGATCTTTGGTGGTGGTACAGGCAATCCTTTCTTTTCTACCGATACTGCTGCTGCCTTGCGTGCTGCGGATATTGGCGCTGATGTGCTGATCAAAGCCACCAAAGTGGATGGGGTCTACGACAGCGATCCAAAACAAAACCACGGAGCCAAAAAGTTCGATAAACTGACCTATATTGAAGCACTTAATCTGCGCCTGGAAGTGATGGACAGCACTGCCCTTTCGTTGTGCATGGAAAATAAGCTCCCCATCATGGTGCTTAATTTATGGGATGACGAAGCGTTAATGAAAGCGATTCAAGGGAAGAACGTGGGAACCATTGTCACCGAATAGGTTTTATTTGTTATCTTCTGGTTTGCATTTAAGAAGCTGTCAGAAAAGTAACCTACCTCTTGTCCATTTGCCATTGAATGCCAGGTCTTGCACATTAGGCTGGTTGTTCGCTCTACAATAGAGCATTCATTATAGGTTCTATTGTTGTCCAAAAAGAAAATTCGGATTTTCTAGACAACCTTTTGTTTCACAAATCCTTTTCTGCTTCCTTGACTTTTTAATCAATTAATAGATAATAGGGAGAAGTTCATAACCGTGCATTGACGGAGCAAAGTAGATCATCGGAAACCGACAGGGATACCGGGGCATAGATTGAGACCCCGGTTTGGCAGAAAATGATCGAAGTTCTCTCCCGAGCAGTTTGGGCGAAAGGTATCGACTAGTCCAAACCGCATGTGCAGCGATAACGGCACAGCCAATCGAGTAAAATCAGGTTGGTGAAAGAGTGGGCTGATCTTTAGCCAATCAGGGTGGTACCGCGGATTACCCCGTCCCTTTGGACGGGGTTTTTTTATAACTTAATATGGAGCAATGATGGAAGACAAAAAAGATTTAACCCTTTCACTTCAAACCATAAAACAGAAAGCATTGACCGCATTGAAAAATGTTGATTCCCCAGAAACACTGGATTCCTGGAAGATCACATTTTTAGGTCGTTCTTCTGAGATCATGCAAGTTTTCAAAGAGATCCCCAATGCAGCGCCGGATGAGCGCCCCAAGATCGGGCAGAATGCCAATGTGGTGAAAAGTGAATTGGAGTCCCAATTTGAAAGTGCCAGACAACACATTCAACAAGGCCTGTTGAACAACAGTCTTGAACGCAATAAATTGGATGTTACCCTGCCCGGTCGCAAACCACAGCGTGGTAGATTGCATATTGCCACGCAAACCCTGCAGGAAATCTATCGTATCCTGGCTGAAATGGGTTTCCAGGTCTATCGCTCGCGTGAAGTGGAATCGGATGAATACAATTTTGAATTGCTGAACATCCCTGCGCACCACCCCGCGCGTGATCTATGGGATACTTTTTACACCACCAAAGAAGGTGTCATCCTACGCACCCATACCTCTCCCGGGCAGATCCATGCCATGCGCGAATTTGCACCTGACCCGGTGCGCATTCTGCTGCCCGGCATCGTTTATCGCTACGAACAGATGGATGCCAGCCATGAAATCCAGTTCAATCAGGTCGAACTGCTGGCAGTTGGAAAAAACATCACTTTCAGTCACCTGCGTGGTACCCTGGATGAATTTGTAAAGTGCATGTTTGGCACCGCTGTCGAAACACGGCTGCGTCCTTCGTACTTCCCATTCACCGAACCAAGTGCTGAAATGGATATGAAATGCATTGCTTGCCATGGGAATGGTTGCAATGTTTGCTCCGGTACAGGTTGGCTTGAGATACTTGGTTGTGGAATGGTACATCCCACTGTATTGAAAAATGGTGGATACGATCCGGAAAAATTCTCCGGTTTTGCTGCCGGGTTAGGACCCGAGCGAATCGCCATGCTGCGTTATGGCATTGATGACATTCGCAATTTCTGGGCAAATGATATACGCTTCTTAAGCCAGTTCTAGAAAAGGAAAGAGAAAATGAAACTAGTATTATCTTGGTTAAAAGAATTCGTCGATATTGATTGTTCCCTGGAAGAATTGGCTCGCACTATGACCATGATCGGGCTCGAAGTGGAAGAGATCCAGTTGATCGGGTTGCCTAGACCCCGGGTTGAACACCTCGAAAATGTATACACGGGGCTGGAATGGGAAAAAGACAAAGTAGTGGTCGCCGAGGTGACCGAGGTCATGCCGCATCCCAACGCTGACCGATTGGTGTTGTGCAAGCTCAATGATGGAAATGGCGAAAACATTGTTTTGACTGGTGCACCGAATTTATATGAGTTCAAAGGGAGTGGGCCACTCTCCCATTCTCTCAAAGTTGCCTACGCCCGCGCAGGGACAACTCTTTATGATGGTCACCAACCAGGTAGAGAGCTGACCACTCTCAAACGCATGAAGATCCGCGGAGTCGAATCTTCGTCCATGATCTGTTCCGAAAAAGAATTGGGGATTTCAGATGAGCATGAAGGGGTGATCATTTTAGATGACGATGCACCGCTGGGAACACCACTGGTAGATTATATGGGTGATGCGGTTTTCCAGGTCGCCATCCTGCCCAATATGGTCAGAGATGCCTGCATGCTGGGAGCCGCAAGGGAGATCGCTGCTGCTCTCGATAAACCACTTCGTATGCCCTCTCCAAAACTTCGAGGGGATGGAGCAATCATCGAAGGAGCAGTAAAGATTGAGATCATTGATCCAATTTTAAATCCACGCTTTGTCTTTGGCATAGTTCGTGATGCCACTGCCCAACCCAGCCCTTACTGGGTTCAACGCCGCCTACGGTTGGCGGGTATGCGCCCCATCAATAGTATGGTAGATGCAACCAACTATGTCATGCTAGAAGTGGGCGAACCGCTGCATGCCTTTGATTACGACATCTTGAAGCAACGAGCAAACGGCAAATCTCCAACCATCATCACTCGCGCCGCGAAACCAGGCGAAACCCTGACCACCCTAGATGACGTGGATCGAAAATTAGATGAGTTCACCATCCTGGTGACCGATACTGCCGGACCGCTGGCGCTGGCAGGAGTAATGGGCGGACTGGAGAGTGAGATCACTGCAACCACCAGCAACATCCTATTGGAAGGCGCTAGCTGGAACTTCATCAACACCCGTCGCACCGTTGCCGCACAAAAAATCCAGAGTGAAGCCGGTTATCGTTTTTCACGAAATATCCATCCTGCTTTGGCAAAATATGGGGTGGAATTATGTTTGAGCCGTATCGCAGAATGGAGCGGGGGATCGATCGCCAGTGGGCTGGTAGATGAATATCCTCTTCCCTATGTCGACCCGCTTCTGGAGATCACGCCAGCAGATGTGGAGCATGCTATTGGTATTTCATTATCTCCCCAAGAGATCGCTGATCTCTTGAACCGGCTGGATTTCACCTGCACGATAAAAGGCGAAATGATCATGGTCAAGTCTCCAGATCACCGTACCGATATCGGGGAAGGGGTGATTGGAAAAGCAGATCTGATGGAGGAAATTGCACGTCTTTACGGATACGACCGCATTCCATCCAATCGCCTGGAAGATTTGCTCCCCCCTCAACGCACCAATTTCATTGATGACTTCGAGAGAAAAGTCAAAAACACACTTACCAATATGGGATTGCAAGAGGTCATCAACTATCGCCTCACTTCCCCCGAAGAAGAAAAACGCATACTACCCGATTCAAACAGTGAATATGAAAAAACCTACATTCAGATCTTGAATCCCATTTCTCAGGACAAACGGGTGATGCGGTCAGAACTGATCCCGCAAATGTTGGTCAATCTGGAACACAATATCCGGCACAACGATCGGCTGGGGTTATTTGAAATCGGTCCGGTTTTCATATCTCAGGGAGAACAGCAACTTCCCAAAGAAACATATCACTTATGTATCGGTTTGAGTGGGTTGGAACAAAATAAAGCCTGGGATCGCAAAGAACCGAAAGTAGTAGATTTCTATGATCTGAAAGGATATGTGGAGATACTTCTAGAAGCTCTCCATATTGAAAACATCAAGTTTTCTCCAGATAAAACCCCGATCTTCCATCCAGGTAAATGTGCTGCTATAAGCTGCAATGAAGTTACGGTCGGTATCTTCGGGGAGATTCATCCCAGAACATTGGAAAAATATGATTTTCTTGAGAATCAGGTCTATATTGCCGATTTTGACCTGGGTGCTCTTTTTGCAAATCTGCCTGATTCATTCCACAGCCAGCCGGTTTCCACTTATCCCCCGGTGCTCGAAGACCTGGCAGTTATCGTTCCGGATGAGATGCCCTCCAAACAAGTAGAAGAGGTGATTCGTTCCGCCGGTGGAGATTTGCTGACCAATGTGACCCTGTTCGATGTGTTCAAGGGCGAACAGATCGGGAGCGGAAAGAAAAGTCTGGCATATAACCTGACCTTTCAAGCTTTCGATCGCACACTCACTGATAAGAATGTGGAAAAAACACGCGAAAAAATCATTAAATCTTTGGAAACTCAGATCGAGGTAGTGGTTCGTAAAAAATGATCTGCGGGAAATCGAAAAGAGCTCATATTGCGAGCTCTTTTCTTAACCCCTCCCTGGTTATTCGGGGATTCCGTTAAAGATCATATCGATCGTATCCAAGATGTTTTCATCCAGTTTTTCTATCAGTGCAGCTGCATCCAGGTTGTCATCCAGTTGCTCCGTTTTGCTGGCACCTGTGATGACAGAGCTGACTTCTTTGCGACGCAGCACCCAGGCAATTGCCAATTGCGCCGCCGTAACACCCAGATCCTCCGCGA
The DNA here is from genome assembly GCA_012798455.1 of Chloroflexota bacterium. Taxonomy (GTDB): domain Bacteria; phylum Chloroflexota; class Anaerolineae; order Anaerolineales; family Anaerolineaceae; genus UBA4781. The sequence continues at coordinate 56,115 of JAAZNC010000010.1, forward strand.
TCTTCACGAATTCGCGTACTTTTGCAATATTCTCAGCAGTGATTTGATCACGCAGCCAGCCCATATTATCCATGGATGCACGACTTCCTTTTGGCAAACCATTATTATATTTGCCAGTCAGGATGCCATTTTTCAACGGACTGAAGGTAGTTAACCCTAATCCATACTGGCGCGTTAACGGTTCGAGATCTTCTTCAACATTGGTCCTGTTCAGCAAGTTATACTGCGGCTGCTCCATAGACGGACCGATCAGGCCGGTGCGGGTAGCATATTCAATGGCTTGTGTGATGTGAACCGCCTTCCATTCCGAGGTTCCCCAGTACAGGATCTTTCCACTTCGTACTAACATATCCATAGTCTGAACTACTTCTTCGATGGTTGTATCGGGATCATAACGGTGGCAAAAATACAGATCCACATAATCCAACTGTAAGCGCTTCAAAGTCACATCAATGGATTCGACGATATGTTTGCGTGATAAACCCTTTCCGTTTACTCCTTCGAAGGTTGGCCAAAAGACCTTGCTGGAAATGATCAATGGTTCACGGGGCAGATCTTTGATTGCTTTTCCCAATACCGTTTCGGCTTTTCCGCCGGCATAGACATCCGCGCAGTCAAAAAAGTTGACACCTTTTTCATACGCAGCTTGTACCATATCGATAGCAATTTGCTCTTGAATTTGATCGCCAAAAGTGATCCACGATCCAAGGGATATTTCGCTGACTTTTATGCCAGTTTTACCCAATCTTCTGTAATGCATTTCTTTCTCCTTTTTTATTTTTCATCCTCAGTGTCGCCAATGCCTAAAGGTTTCCACTTATTCGTATTTTCGCGCAGACGGTGTTGTGCCCCGCCTCGGAAGTGCACCCGGTCAAAACCTTCCGGTTTGATCGCCATATGCTCCCCTTCCAGCAACCCCAGCACTCCACTCTGTCCGGGTTCGATCGCTCTTTCTTTGCAATAATTACACTGGCTGGCATCATGTGGTTCGTATTGAATCGGCTCTTCATAAGTGGTGATAAATCCTTCATAATTACGCAATATCACCTTGTGGTCCGAGGCACTGATCATATAATTGGGCATTACCGGTATCTTTCCGCCTCCGCCCGGAGCATCCACCACATAGGTGGGTACTGCAAAACCGGATGTGTGTCCACGCAATCCCTCGATGATCTCGATCCCTTTAGCGATCGGTGTACGAAAATGCCCTGCTCCCTCTACCAGATCGCACTGATATAGATAATAAGGGCGTACCCGGATTCGTACCAAAGATTGAACCAGGCTGCGCTGGATATTTACACAATCATTGACACCCCGTAACAACACCGATTGATTTCCCAAGGGTATTCCTGCATCACTCAGTTTATCGCATGCTTCGGCAAGTTCCGCTGAGATTTCATTAGGATGGTTGACATGAATATTCATCCATAAAGGATGGAATTGGCGCAGCATACTGGTCAGTTCTTCGGTAACACGCATAGGCATAAAGACCGGCACGCGGGAACCGATGCGAATGACCTCAATGTGAGGAATTCCTCGTAATCGAGTGAGCAATTCTTCCAATAACGTAGGTGCCAATACCAACGGATCACCGCCTGAAAGCAGCACATCACGAACCTGTGGCGTTGCTTTCAGGTAAGCGATCTGCTGTTCGAATTCCTCGCGCGAAAAAGTTGCACTTGGATCACCTACGATCCTGCCACGGGTACAGTAACGACAATACGAAGCGCATTGTGTGGTAACCAGCATCAAAACCCGGTCGGGGTAACGATGTACTAAACCCGGGACGGGGGAATGCATATCTTCTGCCAAGCTGTCTTCCATCATCCCCGTAAATGGCACAATCTCTGCCGCAGTGGGTACTACCTGCCGGCGCACCGGATCGTTCGGATCTTCTGGATTGATAAGAGACGCAAAATATGGGGTGATGTCAACACGAAATAGATGATCTGATAGCAATGCCTGCTTTTCGCTTTCAGTCAGAGGAAAAACTTTTTCAAAATCTTCTACCGTATTCAAACGATGGCTTAATTGCCAACGCCAATCATTCCATTTTTCATCTGGGATATCCTGATAAACCATCGCTCTTTTGGAGGGCAAACCGAGATCTTTCATTAGGAAAAGCTCCTTCATAATGCAGTGTATACCATCATTGTATTGCTTAATACTAACCCGTCAACGAAATTAATCCTCATCCACTGTATTAATAATTCATAAGAAAATCAAACGAACCTATTTGGATTCTTGACGCTTAATTTTCAGCATGGTATCATCATTAACATGTTTTTAGCACTCTAGCATCGAGAGTGCTAAATTAATAAAAACCATGGAAAAGTTAACAAACCGCCAACAGAGAATATTGTCGTTGATTATTCATGAGCATATCCGTTCAGCTGAACCGGTCGGCTCAAATCGATTAGTCAGCGATTATAACCTCGATCTTAGTTCCGCTACGGTACGTAATGAAATGGCATTTCTAACCGACACCGGATTTTTACGCCAGCCGCATACCTCCGCAGGACGAGTACCGACCGAGGAAGGTTATCGTTATTTCGTTGGTAATTTGATGAGAAATACAACCCTGCCGGAAGATGCTCGTCGTACCATCAGCCATCAGTTCTATCAATCACGCAACGATATTTCAAACTGGATGCATTTGGCTGCTTCCATTCTGGCGAATCAATCCAAATCTGCTTCTCTGGTCACTTCTCCCCATCCCGAACAAGTGCGCTTTAAGCACCTGGAATTGATTGCCACGCATAGTACACAAATTTTGGCGGTACTGGTATTGGAAGGCGGAGAGATCCACCAGAGCGTTATGTCCACCGATGTGCCGGTCACGCAGGAAGAGCTCTCTACTATTTCAAACCGGATGAGTGCACTCTTCCAGGCTAAAAATCATACTGAAATCAAACTGCTTACAAACCAGTATAGTGATCTCGAGAAGAATATTCTGGAATGGCTTACCACAGAGATGAAGCAAACCGAAGAATTGACTGCTGGAGAGGTCATCTTGGATGGCTTGACCAATGTGCTCTCCGAACCCGAATTTATGGAATCGGATGAAGCTCGCCGTGCTTTAAAACTGATTGAAGAACGCACTTTGCTACAGGAACTGATCACCCGCTCGATGATGAAAGACCAAACCAATGGAGTACAGGTCTTGATCGGTGGTGAGGGCACCTGGGATGAATTTAAACAGATGTCAATCATCCTGGCCAAATATGGTTTGCCAGGAGTCGCAACTGGCACACTGGGAGTATTTGGTCCCATTCGCATGTCATATGGGCATTCCATTTCCATCGTGCGTTTCTTATCAAGCCTGATGTCAGATTTTATCGCAGAGCAGTGGTAATCTGGAAAATAAGGATCTAGATATGGCAGAAGAAAAAGAAAAAAACATCAAAGAAAAAAACGCAAAAATTCAGGAGAAAGAAGCGACCAAAGAAAAAGAAAGTTCTTCAAATTCAGATTCTCCTACAGTAGAACAAGAAGAGATGGTCACCATCCCCCTGAAGAGTATGGAAGAACAACTTAAAGAAATAGATGATCTGAAAGACAAGGTTAAATCTTACTCCGACGGCTGGCAACGGGAACGGGCAGATTTTGATAATTACCGTAAACGCATATTGCGCGATCGGGATCAAGAAAAACAAAATATTACCGTCGATATCCTGAAGAAATATTTGGATATCTATGATGACCTGGACCTGGCGATGAAAAATGCACCACAATCGGAAGTGGTCAAACAATGGAAAGATGGTATCGCAATGATCTTGAAAAAGATGCACAAGATACTTGAGGCTGAAGGTATTGAACCCATCAGTGCAGATATGAAGTTTTTTGATCCGCAGTATCACGAAGCCATCTCACACGAAGATAATCCGGATTTCGAAAGTGGGCAGATCATCGAGGTCATCAAAAAAGGATATCAAATAGAAAATCGTGTAATCAGACCAGCACTGGTTAGAGTAGCAAAATAGGAGGCTCCCAATGGGAAAAATTATTGGAATTGATCTTGGAACAACAAACTCAGTAGTAGCCGTTATGTCAGGTGGCGAACCGATCGTCATCCCGACCGCAGAAGGAGAGCGTTTATGCCCTTCTGTTGTGGCGATCAATAAAAATGGAGAAAGGATCGTTGGTCGCACTGCTCGTAATCAGGCAGTTGTCAACCCCGAAAACACTATTTTCTCTATCAAGCGTTTTATGGGGCGCAAATATGATGATCCTGAAGTTCAGCGCACCATTAAAAAAGTACCTTACAAAGTGACCAAAGCTCCTAATGGAGACGTGCGCGTTGAGATGGGCGGCAAAGAATATTCTCCACCGGAGATCTCTGCCATGATCCTCGCCAAATTGAAAAAGGATGCCGAAACATACCTCGGTGAAACGGTCACACAGGCTGTCATCACCGTCCCGGCATATTTTAACGATGCCCAGCGCAATGCCACTAAAGATGCCGGCAAGATTGCAGGACTTGATGTGCTGCGCATTATCAACGAACCAACCGCATCTTCGCTTGCCTATGGTCTAGACAAGAAAAAGAACGAAGTGATTGCCGTTTATGACCTTGGTGGCGGTACATTCGATATTTCCATTCTGGATGTTGGTGAAGGAGTGTTCCAGGTTCGTTCCACCAACGGCGATACCTTTTTGGGTGGTGACGATTTTGACCAGGTTATCATGGAATATCTGATCGGTGAATTCAAGCGTGATCAGGGTATTGACCTGCAAAACGATCGCCAGGCTCTGCAACGCTTGAAAGAAGCCAGCGAAAAAGCCAAGATTGAACTTTCCACTGTGATGGAAACCGAAATCAATCTGCCTTATATCACCGCAGACGCGAATGGTCCTAAACACCTGCTCATTCGTTTAAGTCGCGCCAAATTAGACCAGCTCACCAACGACCTGGTAGAACGCACCATTCCGCCGGTCGAAAAAGCCTTACAAGACGCTTCCTTAAAACCTGGTGAGGTGAACGAAGTCGTCATGGTTGGCGGTATGACAAGAATGCCGGCAGTACGTGAGATTGTCAAACAGAAGTTCGGCAAAGAATCGCATAAAGGGGTTAATCCGGATGAGGTTGTTGCTATTGGTGCCGCCATTCAAGCCGGTGTGTTAGGTGGCGATGTGAAAGACATCCTGCTTCTGGATGTCACTCCGCTCACCCTTTCGGTTGAAACATTGGGTGGCGTTTCCACTCCGTTGATCGAACGCAATACCACCATACCTACCCGCAAGAGCCAGATCTTCTCAACTGCATCAGATAACCAGACCCAGGTTCAGATCCATGTCACCCAGGGTGAACGCCCCATGGCATCTGATAATAAATCTCTTGGTCAATTTATTTTGGATGGCATTCCTCCCGCTCCGCGTGGCATTCCTCAAATCGAAGTCACCTTCGATATTGATGCCAATGGTATCTTGAATGTAACGGCAGCCGACAAAGCTACCGGGCGCAGTCAGAAGATCACCATCACCGCCTCTTCAGGTCTTTCGAAAGAAGAGATTGAACATATGAAGAAAGAAGCTGAATCATTCGCCGAGCAGGATAACAAGCGCAAAGAACTGATTGAGGTACGCAATATAGCAGACAATACCATCTATACCACTGAAAAAACTCTGCGCGATGGCGGTGACAAAATAGCAGCCGATGCAAAAAAGGAAGCGGAAGAAGCCATTAACAAACTCCGCAAGACCATGGAAACAGAGAATGTAGAAGATATTCGCAAAGAAACCGAAGCGCTGGGACAAATTTTACAGAAGATTGGCGCCAGCATGTATCAACAACCCGGATCCCAACCCGGTGATGCTGGTACGGCAGAGGCTGGTCCATCATCAGATAACGGGCAGAATCCCAATAAACCCGACGATGGGGAAGATGTAGTCGATGGCGAATTCAAGAATATATAGGTTCTAGAATTCAAGTACAATAATAGCGTTTTGGGATCCGGTGACCCCAAAACGCTTTTTCATAATCAACACGGATCATTTTATGGCAGAAAAAAGAGATTATTACGAAATCTTAGGCGTATCAAAAACCGCATCATCGGATGAGATCAAATCGGCATTCAGGAACCTTGCCCGGCAGTATCATCCTGATGTCAATCCAGATCTTGATGCCGAGGAAAAATTCAAAGAGATCAACGAGGCATTTGCGGTCTTAAATGATCCAGAAAAACGTGCTGCCTACGATCGTTACGGTCATGCCGGCGTCAGCGGTAATGGCGTTCCCCCGTGGGGAGATTTCAATAATTTTGATCCTTTCGAGATTTTCGAGCAATTCTTCGGATTCGGTGGGATGGGCAGCAGCTCCCGCCGGCGTAATTCACCCCGTAAAGGGCAAGATATCGGTCTCACCCTGACTCTCGATTTCGCTGAAGCCTTCACCGGGGTCGACAAAGAAGTTTCCATCACCAGAGAAGAATATTGCCAGGTCTGTAAAGGAACCGGATCCGAACCGGGAACCAGCACCAAAACCTGCACTACCTGCGGTGGTCATGGAGAAGTTCGCCAGGTTCGCAATACTCTGCTGGGGTCAATGGTGCAGGTGACCACCTGCCCAACCTGCGGTGGAAGTGGCAAGGTCATCGAACAAGCCTGCCATGCTTGCCGAGGTCATGGCTACGAAACCCGCACCATAAAAAAGACCGTGCCCATTCCAGCTGGCGTAGACACCGGCACGCAGATCCGCCTGACCGGAGAAGGGCAGCCTGGCAGCAATGGCGGTCCTCGCGGAAATCTCTACCTAAAGATCAATGTGCGCCCCCATCAATACTTCCGGCGCAAGGAATTTGATATCTTGCTTGACCTGAACATCAACGTCTCTCAGGCTGCCTTGGGAGCCGATATCATGGTTCCAACCATGCAGGGGGAGACCAAATTATCCATCCCGGCAGGAACGCAATCTGGAAAGATCTTCCGTTTGCGCGGAAAAGGATTTCCCCACGTTCATTCCAGCAACGCCGGCGACCAGTTGGTGGTCATCGACATAGATATTCCTAAACGACTGACCAAAGAGCAACGAGAATTGTTTGAAAAGCTAGCCGATACCCTGGATAGTGAAGTACACCCACAGGAAAAAAGCTTCTTGGATAAATTAAAGGAGGTACTGGGTGGATAAACATGGTTGGGTTGAGGTATCATTTTTGCTTCCAGGCGAACAGGCTGAATCCGTTGCCGAGATCCTCAACCGCTACGCCCATCAGGGGGTGGTCATTGAACGTGATATGCAATCTAACGATAAAAACCAGATGAAGGTTTTTGCTTATCTGACAGATGACAACACCTTGGAACACAACAAGCTAGAGATCGAAAAGGCTATTTTTTATCTAGGAAAGATATTGCCCGTGCCTGCTCCAACCTACCGCCCAATTCGCGATCAAGATTGGATGGCAGCCTGGCGACAGTTCTACAAACCGGTCGATATTGGTCAAAAATTGTTTATCATCCCCGCCTGGTATGATGAAAAGAAGATAGCTGATTCACGCATTCCCATCCGCATCAACCCCGGCATGGCATTTGGCACTGGCACCCATCCCACCACACAGCTTAGTTTGGAGCTACTCGAACGTTATCTACAGCCAGAACAAACCATGATTGATGTGGGGTGTGGGTCAGGCATTCTCTCTATCGCTGGAATTCTGCTTGGGGCGACCCATTCCATTGCAGTGGATGTAAGTCAAGCAGCCATACTCTCCACCCATGAGAATAACGCACTGAATAAGGTAAAAGACAAGATCGAAGTAGCGCAAGCATCTGTTGACGAGATCAAAGCAGGTAAATTTTCATATCGAAAAGCGCCACTGGTAATTGCCAACATACTCCTCAAAATTCTAGAAGAACTATTTGATATTGGACTGGGTGATCTGGTGGACGACGAAGGAACCCTGCTTGTTTCGGGTATCCTGGTAGATCAAATCAACATCATTGAAGAAAAGGCCTGGGCAAATGGCTTTACTCGGGTTGACAGCAGTATTCAGGGTGACTGGGCTGGATTAGCTTTTAAGAAGAATTAGGCATCTTCCGGTTCGATCACAAACTCGGTAGTGATTTGTGCTTTTCCCTTTAAGGTCGCCGCCACGGAACAATACTTCCCTTCTGACAGTTCGATCGCTTTCGCGACATCTTTCTCATTTAAACCCTGCCCGCCCAGGATATATTTCAAATGGATTTTTTCAAAGGTCCATGGTGGATCAGCCGCTTGTTCAGCAGAGATCTGCACTTCATACTTCGTCAGTTTGACCTTGCGCTTTTCCAGAATTCCAATCACATCCACCGAACTGCATGCGCCTAACGCCACCAGCATGAGTTCAGATGGTTTCATCCCAATTCCTTCATCTGGGGTAGACAACACCACAGAATGGTTGGTTGAATCCACTCCCAAGAATTTTTTTCCTTCTATCCACTTAACCACTGCTTTTGCCATTTTTTCTCCACATTACTTTGATTTTCCATCTTTATGATAATACAGATTATCCATCCCATCATCTTGACACAGAACGTATGTTCCGGTATATTATTAGTACATTTGTCCAATTATTTATTGAGGAGCGCGATATGGCACGCAAATCAGAAGGACTGGGGTCCAGGCACAAGAAGATTATGCGTTTTCTGATTGACTTTCAACAAGAAAACGGCTATTCTCCTTCCATTCGGGAAATTGGGGAAAGTATTGATGTTAAATCAACTTCCCTGGTGGATTATTACTTGAATCAACTTGAAGAAATGGGATACATTTCCCGTGAGAATCATATCTCACGCAGTATTTGCATCAAAAAAGAGATCGAAAGCAAAGACTCACCCGCTTCTCGTATCACCAGTGCCGTCCAAAAAACCAGAGAAACGCTGGATGAATTGCTGCAAATTCCCGTCATGGGTCGTATCGTCGCCAGTGAACCCATTCCCATGCCAGCTTCGGATATGAATTATTTTGATCCTGAAAGCAGCATTGAGATCGCTCGCAGTTTATTACCGGCCAAAGAAAAGATTGGCGATCTATTCGCATTGGAAGTTCAGGGTGATTCCATGATCGATGCGATGGTAAATGATGGTGATGTCGTTATCATGAAACGCACCAACCAAGCCAGCAACGGAGAAATGGTAGCAGTGTGGTTGGATGACAAAGATGAAACCACTTTGAAATACTTCTATAAAGAAAACAACCGCATCCGGTTGCAGCCCGCCAATCCCAACATGGGCCCTATTTACATCAACAACCCTGCCAGTTTACGTATTATGGGTAAGGTGGTGATGGTCATCCGCCAGATACAAAGTATCGCCGCATAAAAAATCCCCCCACGGGGATTTTTTATGCTAGCTTATAACCAACCAGTTCCTCACATTTTGACCACATAGCCAGCTGCATAGCCTTATTATAAGTTTGCGGTGCACTCTGGACCGGTCTTTCATTCTCAAAATACTGACCATTCATCTTTGCAACACCATCAGAGGAAGCTAAATAGATGGATGTGCGAGCACCCTCTTCAAGGCTAATTCCCTGCATGTCCGGAAAGGCGCTGTGCAATACTTTCGTGTCGACAATACCTGGATGAACACAGTTCGCAGTTACACCACTACCCTCCAGTCTCTGTGCAAGTGCATAGGTGAATAAGAGATTGGCATATTTAGAGATCTTATACGCTCCCCAGCCTTTATATATATCAGGATCATTAATACTATCCAGATCCAGTTCTCGTACATTATGGGCTATGGAAGTCACCGTGATGATACGAGATGGCTGACTGGTTTTCAATTTATCCAGCAACAACAAAGTTAACAAAAATGGTGCTAATTGATTCACCGCAAATGTAAGTTCATATCCATCACTGGATCGCTTGAAATCCGGACTGTAAATACCAGCATTATTAATAAGCACATGCAATGACACCTCTTCTGCATTGATCTGATGAGCCAACTTTCGCACCTCATCCAATGCTGAAAAATCAGCAATATAGCCCTTCAATATGGCATCGGGTTGTTCTTGGGTTAATTCTGCAATGGTTCGATCCACTTTTTCCTGACTGCGTCCATGGATAAGAACACGCGCGCCCTGCGCTGCCAGAATGCGAGCGGTTTGTTTCCCGATGCCATCAGTTGAACCTGTCACCAAGATCGTTTTTCCCGTAGAGAACATTGTCTTTCCCCTTTCTTTATTTGTTGTAAACCGCTTCCGAAAACAGATCAATATTATCTATTGGATTACCAGCTGAATAGATAAATCCACTGATTTCAATGACACCCAGATCATCCAGAACCGTAATCTTTTCAATTCGTCTTACCCCTACAATATTTTCATCTGCATCCCGTGCAACAGCCGCAAGCCATACTTGTACTGTTTCGCCTGATATACCGTTCACGAATACCCGTGCATTAAACTGCCCTGTCAATCCATCTTCAGAAATCAATTGGGTTAGATCAAGCAGGCTGGTTTCGATATAACGATCTGTATCTTCCACTGGGATCGCAGAGATCAATTGATAACTATAACGATACGGATCTGGAACCGGCGGAGGGAAATAAGCCGAGAGTGGCATTCCTTCACCGCCTGGGAGCATATCAAGGGGAGCAGCAGCGGTTTGAGCTGTCAACACATTCGCTGCTTCATCCCCTATGGTAATCTCGACCAATACATTTTCCACCGCGTACTTATTTTCATTCTTTGCTTCCATGAAACACCATAATCCACCGCTCTTTTCCCTATGACAACTCGGCTCAAGCAAGAGAACTGGGGCTGGGGTGGACTCAAATAAAACTTTAGCGGTACTGGCACTTTGGGGTGGAATCAGAATTTGCATGCCAACCACCATCGCATTAGGATTTACATCAGGATTGGCTTGCATCACATCACCCATATTGAGCCCATATAAAAGTGCAATGCTCGACATGGTTTCTCCTGCCTGGACTATATGATAGTTAGGAGTTGGTGAAGGGGTTGGGAATGGCGTGGGTGTCAGTTCAACAGACACATCCCCGGTTGCCAATACAGGAGACCCTCCATAGGGTGTCAAATCCATTACGCTGTAATCAGGTTGCGGTACGCTGTTACAAGCCGTCAGAAGGAAGACTGGAAAAACCACTAGAAGTAAAATATGTTTCATCAATAGGAAATTATACTTTTGGATAAATACTTTTATAATGATATTAATAAAGTTTAAAGATTATGGAATACCCTAAACAGCAAACCCTTGATCATCCCTCCAAGGAGGAGCAATCACCCATCCAAAAAACCTTTCCCTCCTTCTTTGGACAATTCTATATGTCGCAGGGTTTTCGTGACAAGGGAGTAATCTCTAACGATTGTGGACCGACCAGTTTGGCAATGATCATTAACGTTATTCTGGTACAAGAAAATATCCGAAATTTGAGTCTGCGCAAAGAAAATATTATATATCAATCCCGTTTTCGCTTTTGGGATCGCATTCCCGCCACATTACCCGCTGTGGGGGGTGCCACTGCCCCATGGGGTATCGTTTCTGCTTTCAATCAATGGATGTTGAAATTGGGATTGCCATGGAGTGCTGAGCGCATCAATGCTGCAAACCGGCACACTATCATCAAGAACATCATCTCGGGAAAATATATCTCTGCCTTGAAAGTTTGGAAGAATGGTGGTGCGCACTGGGTCAATATCATCGATTTTTCATCTGAAGATGATATGGTGTACACCCTTGATCCCAACCCATATTTGGTACACCTTCCACAGAATCGTCGGGTACAAAAAGAAAGCTGGGATAAATTTGCAACAGACTGGCAAAGAAGAAAACCCTGGAGTTATTTGTTCGGTATCGATCGGGAACTGATCATTTACTCACGCAATCTCTAAAAATTCATTCCGGTTTGATTGGTATAATTCGGGGATTGAACGAAAACTGAATTATTTGTGGAGTGATTATGAGTGACGCGCTGAAATTCCAGGAAATCATCTTAAAATTGCAGGATTATTGGTCAAAAAACGGTTGTCTAGTCTGGCAACCATACTATACCCAGGTAGGAGCTGGTACCATGAACCCTGCTACTTACCTGCGCGTCATAGGCCCTGAACCCTGGAACGTAGCATATGTAGAACCATCCATCCGTCCTGACGACGGACGGTATGGTGAAAATCCCTACCGTTTGCAACAACACTATCAGTTTCAGGTCATTTTAAAACCCGATCCGGGCAATCCGCAAGAACTGTATCTGAATTCCCTACAAGCCTTGGGCATTAACCCGCGCGAACATGATATCCGGTTTGTGGAAGACAACTGGGAATCTCCGGCATTGGGAGCCTGGGGATTGGGTTGGGAAGTATGGTTAGATGGGCAGGAAATCACTCAATTCACCTATTTCCAGCAAGCCGGTGGAATTGTACTCGAGCCTGTTTCCGTTGAGATCACTTATGGGCTGGAACGGATCGCCATGGCGTTACAGGGCAATTACAACTTCCGCACAATTCAATGGAACGACCAATTCACCTATGGAGATGTGAACTATCAAGGTGAAAAAGAGCATAGCATTTATTACTTTGAAAAAGCGGATGTTGATAGCCTGCGCAGCATGTTCGGTCTTTATGAAAGAGAAGCCAATGCCTGTCTTGAAAACGGTTTGGTTTTGCCAGCGCATGACTATATTCTAAAATGCTCCCACACCTTCAATATCCTAGATACACGTGGTGCAGTCGGCGTAACTGAACGACAGGCGCTTTTCTCGCGTATGCGCGACCTTTCACGCAAGACAGCAATCGCATATCTCAAGCAACGTGAAGAATTAGGATTTCCATGGTTAGAGAAAAAGATCACTATCCCGACATCTGAGCAAAATGCGCAACTCACCCTGGATGGCGCCGTGGCAGATCTGCCTATCGAACCGCAATCTTTCCTCTTCGAGATAGGTACTGAGGAATTGCCTGCACAAGATTTAAGTGATGCCCTGGCACAACTCAACCAAAATACAATTGCCATGTTCGATGGATTGCATCTTGGTTATGACAATGTTGAAGTGATGGGAACCCCCCGCCGGTTAGTTGTTTTCGTCAATAGATTAAATGCCAGCCAACCCGATACTCATGAAATCGTCAAAGGTCCACCCGCTTCCAGTGCTTTTGATGCACAGGGGAAACCAACTAAAGCAGCAGAAGGTTTCGCACGCGGCAAGGGGATCAAAGTGGAAGATCTCAAGGTTGCTGAAATTGACGGCGGAAGTTACGTAACCGCAGAAGTATTCAATAAAGGGAAACCCGCCTTGCAAGTGTTACCTGATGCACTTGAAACATTGGTTGCCGGTATTCACTTCAACAAATCAATGCGTTGGAATGGCAGCAATGTCGCATTCTCACGCCCTATCCGCTGGCTGTTAGCTTTGTACGGAAACAATATCATTTCCATGCGTTACGCAGGTCTGAATGCCAGTAATATCACCCGCGGATTACGTTTCCATGAACAGGGCTCGGTCGAAATCAGTAATGCTGAACATTATTTCGAATTTATTAATTCACAGGGCATCATTTTGGATGTTGAAGAACGCAGACAGGTAATTGCAGATCAGGTGAGACAACTGTGTAAAAATATCCACGCCAATGATGATCTCGATGAAAAATTGGTGGCAGAAGTTAATAATCTGGTAGAAGCTCCTACTGCCCTGCTGGGAAATTTCTCGAAAGAACATTTGGAATTACCTAAAGAGGTTTTGATCGATGTGATGAAAAAACACCAGCGTTATTTTCCTATGGTCACATCTAATGGAGAAATGCTGGCTAATTTTGTCACCATCCGCAACGGTGATGATCAGCATCTATCTATCGTTGCACGCGGTAATGAAGAGGTCATCGGTGCCAGATTCAAGGACGCTGCATTCTTTATCAATGAAGATCGCCAGCATGATCTCGATTGGTTTCGGCTCAAACTGGGTACGCTCACTTTCCATCTGGCGCTGGGATCTATGCTGGATAAAAACAGGCGGATCGAAAAAGTCGTTGATGATCTTTTGCCACAATTCAAACTCAATCTAATTCAAGCCGACGCCACAAAAAGGGCTGCTTTCTTGTGCAAAGCCGATCTGGTAACCAACATGGTGGTAGAAATGACATCTTTGCAAGGAGTAATCGGAAAATACTATGCGCGTCTGTCTGGAGAACCGGAAGATGTAGCGGTCGCAATCGAAGAACAGTATTATCCGCGTTTTGCCGGTGATCGAGTCCCAACTTCAAAACTTGGACTCATCGTCGGATTAGCAGACCGATTGGATTCTCTTGCCGGGTTGTTTGCAGCGCAAATGGCACCCAGTGGAACCAAAGACCCCTTTGCTCTACGCCGCGCAGCCATCAGCATTATTCAAAATCTGATTGAATGGCAATTGGATTTTGATGTTGAGCAGGGCTTGAAAATAGCCGCGAAATATTTGCCCGTCAAAATGGAAGATGCTGATTTTACCGCATGCGTTGATTTTATCAAAGCGCGCCTGTCGAACTATTTACTTGACAAAGGGTTCCGTTACGATATCGTTGCTTCCATTGAAGGAACGCTCGGCATCACTCCATATCGTGCCTTTATTGCTGCCCAACAGCTTTCAAATTGGGTGGCACGCAAAGATTGGACAGAAACCTTACAGGCATTCTCTCGTTGTGTTCGTATAACCCGCGATCTTGAACAACAATTTTCCGTTGAACCTGCATTGCTCACCGACAAAGAAGAAAAACAGTTATATGATGTGGTTCAGACATCACTTTCTACCACACGCCAGGCAGGATCCGTTGATGATATGTTAAACGCATTCATCCCCATGATCCCCGCTGTCAATGCTTTCTTTGATAAAGTACTGGTAATGGCGGAAGATAGAAAAATTCGTGAGAACCGGTTGGGATTGCTTCAGCAAATCGTCTGTCTATCGCAAAACGTGGTCGATTTTTCTAAACTAGAAGGATTTTAAATTGGCTCAAGTTGAAAAAGTTGATAACGTAGACTTTTCTAATCCAAAAGATGGTATTTGAAGACATTGGACATCTTGCCTGCCCTGGGGTTTGATATCTGGAAAACACGTGAGATTGCCAATCTTATTTTGGCCCGTAAGAAGATGAGGAACCATAACATGCGGTGTAACATCATGTTCAATTTTAATAACACGGCTAACATTACTTTGGAATCAGATCAGGTAAATGAAACTGAATTGGAATCATTGGCTGAAGAGATCTGCAACACTATTTCAGCATGATTTTTTCGGATGTTCAGTTTCCAAAAGTTATTTTTTTAATGAATGATTATCCTTCTGTGATATGGCTCATGCATTTCTGCATTCCAACATGATTCTGCTCCTATAATTAAGGTGAGTTGAGTTTTCATGAATAATATCGAAGAGATCAAAGCAAGAATCGATATCGTTGACCTGGTTTCCGAAACTGTTAAATTGCGCCGGGCAGGGAAAAACTATACCGGCTTTTGTCCATTTCATGCCAACACCCGCACTCCGGCATTTGTAGTATTCCCAGATTCCGGCACCTGGCGATGTTTTGGGGAATGTAATGAGGGCGGAGATATCTTTAAATTCGTTATGAGAAAAGAGGGTTGGGATTTTCCCGAAGCGTTGCACTACCTGGCAGAAAAAGCAGGCATCACTCTTGAACCCGTAACCCCCAAGAAAAAGGAAGAGGATGAATATATCGAGAAACTGCGCAGCATTCTTGAAGAAGCGGTTATCTTCTTCCGTTATCACCTTACCCAGACAGAAAATGGGAAACAAACCTTATCCTATTTGAAACAGAATAGACGTTTAAACGATAAGACAATCGAAACTTTCGAACTGGGATACGCCCCCCATGCCTGGGAAGTCATGTTGGATCATTTTCATGATAAGGGAATTAGCGATAAAGAATTACTAGATTGTGGATTGATTACCAAACGCAACGAGGCAGATGGATACCATGACCGTTTTCGCAATCGCGTCATTTTTCCTATTCGTGATGCATCACAACGCATTTGCGGATTTGGTGCCAGGGCACTTTCTAGCAACGATATACCGAAATATTTGAATTCTCCACAGACATTGATTTTCGATAAAAGTGCATTGTTGTTTGGATTAGACAAAGCTCGCAAACCAATTCGCACAGCAGATCAGGTTGTCATCGTCGAAGGGTATTTTGACGTGATCGGGTTATATCAAGCTGGGTTCCAAAATGTGGTATCACCAATGGGAACCGCTTTGACTCCAGTGCAGATGCGGCATATCAAACGCTATACGCGAAGGATCATCCTGGCTCTAGATCCCGATTCTGCAGGGGAAAAGGCTACCTTGAAAGGACTTGAAGTAGCACGTGAAACCATGGACCATTCCGAAGAATTCGTGTTCGATCCACGCGGATTGGTTCGCAGTGAAGCACGTCTCGATGCAGATATTCGGGTCTGTTCTCTGCCTGATGGGTTGGACCCAGATGAAATCGCCCTACAAGATGCTGATCGCTGGCAGACCATTGTTGAAAATGCCAAACCGATCATTACCCACGTGATTGATACTCTCTCTGCCGGAAAGAATCTTGAGGATCCCAAAATAAAAAGTGAAATTGCAGAAAAAGTGATCCCTTTGATAAGGGATATTCCGAACGCAGTTGAACGTGATACTTACCGCCAGCAACTCGCAAGAGTTCTGCATGTAAGTGAGCAATCACTTTTTTCCGTCTCAGAAGTGCAATATCTCAATAAGAGACATCCGAGAAGACGCAAAACGGCAATGGAACCTGACTCACTGGAAACTCAGGTCAAAGCTGAACGTAACAAATTTTATAATCTCGAAAAACACATCATCCTGCTCCTCGTGAAAAAACCAGATATGGTCTATGATCTTGATCGTTATCTCAAGAAAAACGATCTTCCACCTATTTCTAATGAAGACATGGAATTTGGCGATTTACAGTTAGTACTATCGCTTATATTGGATTCGTTAAAACAGATTGAAATTGATGCACAAGAATATATCGGTGCCAACCTACCCGGAGACATGGCTTGGTTAAAAGCCGATAGCGAAGAATTCATTCTTAAACCTGAAAGTATCACGCAGAATCATATCTTTACCGATCTGGTACAAACATTCCTTAATTTGCGAAAAAATAAAGTTGTCGAAAAAATAAACAGCCTCTCCATGTTGCACAATTCAAGTGAAACCGAACCAACTAATCTGGATATATCAATGATCCAAAAAGAACTACTGGAAAGCATTAAAATGCGCGCTACACTGGATAGAGTTTTATCATCCCCTCTGATCAGTGATTAATTTCTTCATGTATAATTTGTTTATGACCTCACATGAATCCATTTTGAAAAAAGGGGTTACTATTTCTACATCGAATTACACGCATTTCTCACATCTCTTTTCAAATGATGGTGTCAAATAATGCCCGATTATATTGATGACGAATCCGACAATGAAATAGAATCCATTTCTTCTACAGAAGATAATGATAATTTTGATGATTTGCTCGATGAAACCGCTGATGAATATTCAACATCATTGGAATATTCAGAAGATCCTGTACGGTTATATTTAAAGGAAATTGGTCAGATTGATCTGTTGGATGCCACCAATGAATTTCACCTCTCCACTCGCATTGAAGCTGACCGACGCATTCGCAAATTGACCAATCAAATGTCAGCAAAAAAAGATGGCGAGCCAGGGATTGTTTACCAACAAGTTTTCTTGCAGATTTGTAAAGATCTTTCCACTTCTTATATCAATGTAGAAAGTGTCACCGCCACAAAACCTGGATTGAACTTTCCCGATTTCAGCCTCATCCTTACCGAGGCACAAATGCTACGCTCTCGCTGGAACATGGAAATTCCTTCATATACCAGAGACTATCTGAACACTTTTTGGCGACAGAAGTTTTCCTCAGATGATTCATTGGCAAATGAATTACTAACGGGGTTAATTCAAGAAGTGTATGCTATTTTCCTGGCATGCTATTTGCTTCCCGAAAATGTTGCACAGGAATTGCTCGAATACTACAGTGAGCATCAGCGCATTCCACGCTCAAACTTTTTCCACAATCGTTTCCCAGAAGAAGCCAACCTAAAACAGATCATATCTGAAATCCATGGGCTTTCTTACGAAGCCACTCAGGTATTGATTCGTGCCAATTTACGGTTGGTGGTCAGTGTAGCGAAGAAATATCTTGGACGTGGTATTTCTTTGCTCGATCTAATTCAAGAAGGCAACTTGGGATTGCTACGTGCGGTATCTAAATTCGATCCTACTCTGGGATATAAATTCAGCACCTATGCCACCTGGTGGATCAGGCAATCCATCAGCCGTCATATTGCCGAACAAGCTCGCACTATTCGCATCCCGGTACATCTTTTTGAATCCATTTCCAAATTGTTGCGCATCCAGCGCAAATTAACGCAGAATCTGAACCGTGATCCCTCCTTTGAGGAACTGGCATTAGAATCTGAATTCGTTGAGAAACATGATGCTGACCGCATTAAGGAAGCTTTGCGATCTGATCAACCTGTTCCAAAACAGCTAATGACAAAATGGAAAAACGCGTCACAAAAAGTGCAACAGATCATGAAATCAGCCGAGGAACCTATCTCATTGGAATATCCGGTCGGTGATGAAGATAGCAGCCAACTGGGCGATTTTATCGAAGATATGGATGCTGTTGAGCCAATGGATGCTGCCGCCAAGGAGATGTTAAGGGAACAAGTACAATCAGCTCTTTCGGCACTATCAGAACGCGAGCGTCAAGTTTTGGAACTTCGTTTCGGACTATTAGACGGGAAAGACCATACCCTTGAAGAAGTGAGCAACTACTTCAATGTTACCCGCGAACGCATCCGCCAAATTGAAGCGAAAGCATTACGAAAGCTGCGTCATCCTTCACGCAGCCGTGATTTAAGAGAATATTTATCCTGAAACTATGAGTTGCGATAGCTTGCGAGCCCCTATGAACCATGTTATAATCTCGGCGCGTACAAAAAGTTACTCCATTTGTTTTCCCCAAGTTTTTGCAAGGGAGCATAAACCCCAAAAGGACTCTTTAATCATTGTTTTTGTTTTTAGCCTTACCGCGGGTCGTAACCTTTAATCAAACCTTATTCATGGAAAGTAAAATATGATCACAATTGCAGAATTGGAAAATAAGCCTTTAGTTGAACTTCGCAATATGGCAGTGGAAGCGGGTATTGAAAATGCAATGCTCCATAAAAAAGAATACCTCATAGTAAATATCGCTCAATATAGTGCCCAGCAAGAAGGACGTGACATGGGTGGGGGCATCCTCGAAATCATGCCGGAAGGCATTGGCTTTCTCCGACAGGATTACCAGATGGGCAAGAATGATATTTACGTCTCACAAGCCCAGTTACGTCGTAATGAACTACGTAATGGGGATATGGTTTTCGGAGATATCCGCCCTCCTCGCGAATCAGAACGCCATTATGGATTGGTGCACGTCGAGAGCATCAATGGCGTACCTGCTGTTGAAAATGAAAAAAGGGTCAAATTTGAAGACCTTACTCCCATTTTCCCAGACCAGCGCTTCAATCTTGAAACCCCTCGCAACGTACTTTCCAATCGCATCATAGACATGGTTGCGCCGATTGGAAAGGGACAAAGAGGCATGATCGTTTCTCCTCCCAAAGCGGGGAAAACAACCATTATGAAAGAAATTGCCAATGCAATCTCCACCAACAACCCTGAAGTTGATCTGATGATCAGTTTGATCGGTGAGCGCCCGGAAGAAGTCACCGATATGGATCGTTCGGTTGAAGGAGAAGTGATTGCTTCCACTTTCGATGAACCGGTTACCTCCCATGTGCGTACTGCTGAGATCACTTTAAATCGGGCGAAACGATTGGTTGAGAATGGACATGATGTGGTTATTTTGATGGATTCTTTAACTCGTCTGGCACGTGCTTATAACCTGGTGGTCAATCCCTCTGGTAGAACACTCTCCGGTGGTATGGATCCCTCTGCGCTTTATCCTCCCAAACGCTTCTATGGAGCTGCCCGTAATATTGAAGATGGTGGCTCATTGACTATCATCTCTACTGCGTTAGTAGATACCGGTTCACGGTTGGATGATGTTGTATATGAAGAGTTTAAGGGGACCGGCAATATGGAATTACATCTTTCCAGAAGATTGCAAGAACGAAGAATCTTCCCTGCAATTGATATCGAACGCTCTTCCACCCGCCGCGAAGAACTTCTGCTCAGCCCTGATGAATTGCAGAAAGTCTGGTTGATGCGTCGAATGTTCCTGCAAATGATTGGGCAACCACCGCAGGGAGGAGGAATGGATATCGCCATCGCTACCGAAGCGATCTTACAAAGGCTGGAAAAAACGAAAAACAACATGGAATTTCTTTCCACCCTGACGGAGGGAATTTGAGCAAATCAACAACAAATTCTCCACAGAGCGACCAGGTTCGCAATGATGAACAGTTGGTCAAGAAGAAACCTCGCACAATCATTACGATTATTACTTGGGTTATTGCGGTTCTGATGGTCGCCCTCATGGGCACAACCATTTATCAATATTTTAGAGGCGCATCTATCCTTGGTATCTTTGGAATAAAGACAAAACAAAGTATCTCGGATGATTCAGTTGTAACTCTGCCCACATTCTCTGCTGATAACGGTTACCAATCACTTAAACGAGATGCAAACGCCGATACGGTTCTGCCTACCGGTTATCGCAAGAAACCGGTTAATTACACTGTCGCATCTGGTGACTCAATTTTCGGCATTGCCCAGAGTTTTGATCTGGAACCTGAAACGGTCTTGTGGGCAAACTATGACGTTTTGAATGATGATCCCCATCTGATTTCGGTAGGACAGGACCTTACCATTCCACCCATTGATGGCATTTTATATAAATGGCAGGATGGAGATACGTTGGAGAAAGTAGCAGAAAAGTATCATGCCAACGTTGAAGATATCCTGCTTTTTCCGGGCAATGATCTCGATATGACCAATCCTGCCATAGCAACAGGAACGTTCGTGATGATCCCCGGTGGTTACCGTGCTTACGAGACCTGGGTAGTCCCCTCGATCGCCAGCAGTGATTCTGGTGTGAACTCCACCATTCTTGGCCCCGGCGGTTGTACAACTTCAAGCGGTGGCTATGTTGGCACCTACACTTTTATATGGCCTACCCCTTATCGGGTGATTAGTGGTAATGATTATTGGAGCGGTCACCAGGCACTTGACATGATGTGCTATCTCGGCGACGCCATTTTCGCATCCGATTCCGGTGTGGTGGTGTATGCCGGTGCAATCAGTGGGGGATATGGGAACATGGTAATGATCGATCATGGCAATGGTTATGCAACCTTATACGCCCACTTGAGTTCGGTCAATGTCACCTGTGGTCAGAGTGTTTATCAAGGACAGGTGATCGGCGCTTGTGGTTCTACAGGAAATTCAACCGGAGCCCACCTGCATTTCGAGATTCGCCTCAACGGTGGAATGATCAATCCCTGGCAGGTGATCCAATAAGACCCATATAGTAAATAAAAGATAACCAAAAAAGCACTTCATTAAAAACGAAGTGCTTTTTATTTATCAATACATCCCATCTCAAAGGACATCCGGTGGATTTATTGCCACACGCCAATCATCCAATCGTAGATTATCAAGAATGGGATTGAGGTCCATTCCACGCAGCAGGATCTGCTGCCGGTATGATCCTCGGATCTTAGGGAAAAAAGGTGGTGTTGGACCACTTACATTTATTTCTGATCCAAGCCCACTAGCTGCAATTACCTGCCTGATCTGATATGCCAGCTCTTGTGCTTTTTGAAAAGCTGCTTTTTCTTCCTGATGGCGAAACTCCAGACGTACTAATTCATTGAACGGTGGATATCCTAATTTTCTTCTCTGGGTAATTTCATCATGATAGAAGCCCTTGAAATCATGAGTGGCTGCTTTGCGGATCACATAATGTTGGGGGTGATAAGTTTGCAATACCACATGACCACCCAACGGACTGCGTCCTGCCCTGCCAGCCACCTGAGTCAGTATTTGAAAAGTTCTTTCGGCTGCCCGATAATCTGGGAAGTTCAATCCCACATCTGCCAGCACAATTCCCACCAGTGTTACCAGCGGAAGATCCAGTCCTTTTGCAAGCATCTGTGTTCCGATCAAGATATCGGCATGGTGGTTCATAAAATGAGACAGCAGCAAATCTTCTGCTCCTCTGTGGTGAGCAGTATCCGCATCCCAGCGCAGGATCTTTGCTTTTGGGAATATGCGTGCAATCTCTTTTTCCACGGTTTGAGTCCCACTGCCATATTGACGAATCTGCTCCTTTCCGCAAACAGGGCACGTTTCCGGTTTTGAACGGAGATAGCCGCATATATGACAGGCTAATTTATTCTTATCAGCATGCCACGTAAGTGGCATATCACAATGTGGACAGCACAGCACATTTCCACAATCACGACAGAAAACATAAGAAGCGCTACCGCGGCGATTTAGAAACAAAATAGCTTGTTGATCACGGTCCAAAACGGTTTGCAATGAAGATTGCAATGCCCTGCTCAATAAAGAACGATTCCCCAGACGTAGTTCATTTCTCATATCCACTGTTTGCACAAACGGAAGGGATAGAGATGCAGCAGTTTTTCCGTCATTCTCAATCTTTTGGATCTCCATGTAAAGGCTTTGTCTTTTCTGCTGGATATATTCCTGATGGGCTAGAATTCTATCGGGTAGATGGACAATATGCCATCCCTCGCTCTGTGCTTTGAAATACAAACTGATATCCGGCGTCGCTGAACCAAGAATGATCCCCCTATTTATTGATTTCGCATAAACTATGGCACTGTTCACAGCATCATACATTGGCAGAAAATCATTCTGGTAAAAAGAGGAATCATGAAATTCATCAATGATGATCAACCCCAGGTTCGGAAGGGTCGTGAAAAGCGCACTGCGCGGACCTATGATGATCGAGATTTTTCCCATCCTTGCCCGTCGCCAGGTATCATAGCGCTCACCGGCAGACAAACGTGAATGCACCAGACCTACCCGCCCGGGAAAACGTGCCATGAATCGTTTTACGGTTTGTGGCGTAAGTGAGATCTCTGGTACCAGTACGACCACTTGCCTCCCCTGTGCCAGTGTATTCTCTACTGCTCGTAAATACAGCTCTGTTTTCCCCGATCCAGTCACCCCATTTAATATTAGCGGTACATGTATCTCATTATTCTTCAGATATTTTTCAATTTGGGACCAGGCACTTTTTTGGGCAGAAGTAAGATCAGGGACGATGGCTGGTTCTACTTCAATATCCTTCAAGGGATCCCGCCAGATCTCTTCTTCCCCAAGTCGAATGAAACCCTTATCTTCCAGAAATTTCAGATCACCAGCATTTGCACCAGATGAGGCATATACCCATGCGACATTAACCGGGATGGCTTCGTTTACCAAAAAATCAATCGCTGCTATTTTTCTTTGATAAGCATTGCTATCGACTTTACCCAATTGTTCTTTCTTTTTTTCCATTTCTTCAGGGGAAATGGCAATCTGGGCAGTACGGATCGTTTTACGATTCACGCGCGCATCAGGTAGAACGGCTTTACTGCTTATGATCCCTTTCTTCATGAGACCTTGCAATGCATATTTCCAGTTCGTGTGAGAAAAAGCTGCTTTGATCTGTCGCGCTCTTAACTCACCGGATTTTTGGATCTTGTGCACGATCATTTTTTGTGTTTCAGAAAGGGTAACTTTGTCGAATTCACTCGAAAGCAGAAAATATGCCATATCTGCCAATTGATTCAATCCCGGTGGCAACATCATATGAATACAATTTGAAATTGCAGAATGATAATACTCTGCCATCCAGACTGCTATTTCCAGTTGGGCTTGATTGAGTACCGGCTCATTATCCAAGATTCCGATGATCTTTTTAACTTCTTTTACTTCGGTGTGAGGCAAAAGATCCATCACTACAGCCTGTGCTTTTAAATTTCCAAACGGCACTACAACCAGGCAGCCTGCCTGTATTGTGGTTATGGTTGGTGGTATTTCATAATCATAGAGATCGCGAATACCTGGCATATTGATCGCCACACGAGCAATGGAATTCATGTTTGTTGGGTCGTCTCCATAATTTCAATGGCAGCAGCTCCATACCCCACCACCGATGAAAAGTCACCTGTTTCATCCCCGGATGTGCGGTAATGGAGAACCTGAACCTTTGATGCACCCAATAGTTGGGTGATTCGCAGAACGGCTGCTACTGCTCCTGCTCCACAGGCAAAACCTTTCCCATCTCTTTCTGCCTCCAGGACCTGATCTGGAGCAAGAGTTTCGATCCGTTGCAGCATTTCCTTGTCAAACATATTGGCTGTCCTCTGTTCATAAAAATGAGACAAATCAGTACTGGCTATGATCAGTGCATTTCTACCTTTGAGAACAGTAGCGGCTGCTTGAGCGATCACTTCAATTTTTTGTGGGTCATGGGTTCTGATCATTAAAGGAAACAAATGAAATTTTTCATCCAAGGTTACCTGTAAAAATGGAAGTTGTATTTCAAGGGAGTGCTCGCCATCGCGTGAGATTTCAGTTACGAAAATCTCATTTTCTACTAACCTCTGTTCAAAATCATGCAATAGTTCTCGATCAATTGGGATGATCCCCAGTGGTGTCTGGTATGCACTATGGCGGGTCGTAAGCAATTCTTCCGGGGTGTAGGCATGAAACGGGGAAAGTATTGCTACAATGTCAAATTGCAATCCCTGCACAGCCCGATATGCAAAGGCGGCGGTTGGTCCTGAGTAGCGATAACCAGCATGGGGAGCAATCAAACCGATGATTTTTCCCTCGATCACCGGTGATTTTACCCGTGACAGGTAATCATTTATTTCTTGTTGTAACACAGCCGGTCTATCGGAATACCAGGTTCCCGCAATTGGCGAAGGGCGGATATCAATTTCACCGTTGAACATTTTAACCTCCTCTCTCAATTATAGCGGTTGCAATAAAAAGAAAAGGGAAGGTTTTTCCTTCCCTCTTGAAGAACAGGCACCTTTCCTTCCTCAATTAATACGGGTAATATTTATGTGGATTGACACGGCTACCGTTATAACTCATTTCATAGTGCAAGTGAGGACCACTGGAATTTCCTGTGCTCCCCATAGCTCCAATAAGCTGTCCACCGAAATTGATGTAATCCCCACAATTGACATACACTTCGTTCAAGTGAGCATAAAGAGTCTGCCATCCATTTCCGTGATCAAGTACGATTACATTTCCATAGCCCCAATCATTCCACCCGGCATACACCACCACTCCGGCATCGGCTGCATAGATCGGGTTGCCCAGATCACCACCGATGTCGATACCCCAGTGATTAATTTCCGGTGAGAATTCATAGCCGGATATAAATGTTGCGGATGTTGGCCACACAAACGCTTCTGTTCCGATTGGACCACTGTAAACTGCATCACAATGACCCGGACCTAAAATTCTAGATGTGGCTGGATCATCCCTATTGAAAAGAGCCGCCGACCAGTCATAATAACTGCGCGATCCTCCCGGTGCAAAGATCAATGTACCTACTTCAATATTCGGACTGGCATAATCCCCAATGGTTTCATAGCTTAAGCCATTTCCTGGCCATTCAATGATGTCTGCAGGAGTGATATGCAAGCCAGTCGCCACTCCATTCAATCCGTCCCCTTCCTGCCAGCGATAGGTGGTTCCATCAGTTGGATAAATATTCAAAACCTGACCGGGATAGATGGCAGCCGGGTTGTCGAGCAGAACATCATAGTTACACCACAGAACAGTTTCCGGCTCAAGCCCAAATTTATCGGCAATTCCAATCAGGGTATCTCCGGCAACCACTTCATACTTCACAATGTCATAGCGCGAAGAAACAGTTTCATTGAGATCAGTTTTGATATCCGAAGAACGAGAAATACCCTCAAGCGGGGCAACTCCTTCATAAGCAGGCAATACTAATTCAGATGAAACAGCCCCCTCTGTTGCAACATACAAACCACCACCAGCAGTTTGGATCTGTTCTTCTTCTAAAAAGAAGGTCTTCATCACCCAGATAACCAATCCAACCATCACAATGGTTACCAGAACAGTTCCAAATCTAGAGACAAAATCATTCAGCCCAATTTTTTGAACACGTTTCCAGAATTTATCCCACATGGTTAGAAAACGAGGGGGGTCTTCAGATTGAGTTTGTTTATTAACTTCTTGTTTTTCATCAACATCATGCGATGTTATATTTTCGTCCATTCTTACCTCGATGCGCCATCATAACATGGCGGTTTTTTGTGGTCAAGCGTCTGGAAGACTATTAATTTTCGTAATTAAACGCAAAAAGATATAATCATGATATGGCTGAAATGAAAATAGAAGAAACCTTAGGAAAATTCTTATTGCACAATGGATTAAGTATTGCCACCGCAGAATCCTGTACGGGTGGATTGATTGCGAATCGGATCACCGACATTCCAGGATCTTCCGAGTACTTTTTAGGAGGTGTGGTTAGTTATTCTTATGAGTCCAAGATGAACTGGCTTGGAGTGAAAGAAAAGACACTTGCTGATTTTGGTGCAGTCAGTCAGGAGACAGTACAAGAGATGGTATTAGGATTGTCGCAGATGCTTAATCCAATTTGCGATCTAACCCGTTTAATGACGATGGCAGTTTCAGGCATTGCCGGTCCGGGTGGAGGAACTCCACTCAAACCGGTTGGAACAGTGTGGATGGCTTGGGCATTTAATGGGAAGGTAAAAACTTCAGTATTCCAATTTCATGGGGAGCGAACATCCATTAAAGCACAAAGCGCCGATCAGGCTTTGAACAGCGCTTTGAAGTTTCTTCAAGATGAGTGGATAAATCTGGATGTCTAGCCTAATCTTTCTCTTTCCTCAGTGATGATACTAGCATCCAGTTTTTTGAATAACGGGGTGGGTTTTTCAAATTTGCTTCCGGGTTGTAATTCACTGGCTTTCCATTTCCCGGTTGCATGAGTGGGGTTATATCGTAAAATTACATGCTCTCCCAACTCGTCTTTTACTGTTTCCGTAAATTGTGAACCGAACAGACTTGTGCCATTCCCGAAAAATTCGTGCAATTGCTGGCTTGTAAAAGGCAAGAAAGGCGCGAACATGATCTTCAAAGAGTCAATCGCTTTCATCGCTACAAAGATCGCTCTGGCTGCAGTTTGCTTATCTTCTTTTATAGTCCTCCAGGGTGAGGTTTGGTCGAGATATTTATTGACTTCACTGGCAAGGCGCATCACTTCAGCCAGGGCTGCCCGTAAATGCACTTGCTCCAATTCTTTTCCTACGTTATCGAAGCCAACTTCGATGGTTGCCAGCAGAGCTTCATCAATCTCGGTCAATTGCCCAGGGTCAGGCACAATGCCTTCCCAATATTTATAAGCAAAAGAAAGCACACGATTTGCCAGATTACCCCAAGTAGCTACCAATTCATCATTATTCCGATGATAAAACTCCTCCCAATCCCAATCGGAATCCCGAGATTCTGGCATGATGCTGGTAAGATAATATCGAAAGGCATCCGGATCATAGCGCGATAAAAAATCTTTTCCCCATACTGCCCAGTTACGGCTACCGGAGATCTTCTGCCCTTCCAAATTGAGGAATTCGTTGGCTGGAACGTCATAAGGCAATACAAACTCTTGGACTTTTTCTTCCTTGAAAAGTTCATCGAATCTGGTTCCACACCCGATCAACTCGGCTGGCCAGATGATGGCATGAAATGGGATATTGTCCTTGCCGATAAAATAAAGGGTCTTGGCATCGATTTTCTTCCACCAATCACGCCACGCCTGTTTGTCTCCATTCAGACCACTCCATTCAATGGAAGCAGATAAATAACCAATAACCGCTTCAAACCACACGTACAGGCATTTTCCCTCCCAACCCTCCAAAGGTACTGGGATCCCCCAATCCAGATCACGTGTGATCGGACGACCATGTAATCCTTCAGACTGGATTTGCCCCAATGATTGGCGCACCACATTGGGACGCCAGTAACCTTGCCGTTGGCTCAAGAATTCCACCACCTTATCCTGCAATTTCCCGAGATCCAAGAAAAAATGTTCCGTCTCGCGTAATTCAGGGGTCGAACCATCCATCTTGCTGCGAGGATTGATCAGTTGGGTTGCCTCCAGCAGATTACCGCAGTGATCACATTGATCACTGCGCGCTCCTTCAAAACCACAGATATAGCAGGTCCCTTCCACATAGCGATCAGGGAGAAAACGACTTTGTGAGGTGGAATACCACTGGAATTGTTTCTCTTTGAATAAATATCCGTTTTCCAACAGCGCGGTAAACATCAACTGCGATACATTAAAATGATTGCTGGTATGGGTAGATGTGAAAAGATCATAGGTTATGCCCATACTCTGAAACAATTCCAGAAAACCTTGATGAAAACGTTGGTAGATCTCCAAAGAAGTGGTTCCTTCGGCATCTGCACGTACCGTAATGGGCGTGCCATGTGAATCACTGCCTGAAACCATGAGAACTTTGTCGCCTTTCAAGCGATGGTATCTGGCAATGATATCAGCGGGCAAATAAGAACCGACCAGATTCCCGGCATGAATTTCAGCATTGGCATATGGCCAGGCAACTGCGACAAGCACATTTTCGGACATAAATCCTCTCCCAATAAGAATAATCTCGATTTTATCATGAAGATATGGCATCTCCCGGAGGGTGATCAGTTAACCAGCAGATTCCGGAGGCTGTGGAAAAATGGAGGAAATTTGGAGAAAAGTGGAGAGAATGAAGATTTTTCAACGCAAAACCCTCTATCTGAATGGTATCTGGCAGATCACACCCTGACCGTTTTTATACTCTTTGCTTCTATTCGAGTCATTA
>JAAZNC010000066.1 GCA_012798455.1 Chloroflexota bacterium
GATGTATTCCCCATAAAAGGTACCTTCCCCCGTCTCGATGAAGTGTTCGTGTGCCATGCTTCCCTCGCTGCTGTTGTTCCCCCTATTCTATTAAATCTCTCCCCCTTTGTCAATTTTGTCACTTCTTTTTCAACAGTCTCGCTCAATGTCTTGACATCTGAAATAAAAATGGGTAAGATAAGCAAATGATTGCGCAAACATTTTCTTTTGGTTTGCAAAAAACGATGAAATGGAGGTTGAAAGTTCGCCATGAAAGCAGATGCTCTTTGGATTGTTGAACCCAATAAAATGGAAATCCGTCCTTTTGAGGTAAATGAACCTAAATTCGACGAGGTGATGTTTAAAACTATGGCCGGTGGCGTTTGTTGCTGGGATGCTTATCTCTACCAGGGAATCAGTGCTCCCGGTCCGTTACCCTATGTGATCGGGCATGAATCCGTCGGTATCATCGAAAAAGTTGGGAGTGGAGTAAAAAATTTAAAACCAGGTGATAAAGTCTTCTGTGCTTCTGGTTCAAATGAGATGATGTGTAAATATGTAACAGTAAAATCTGATTGCGTTGTGAAAATCGCAGATGATACAACCGATTGGGTTGCTGCGGTGACAGAACCCACCTGCTGTGTAGTGAACTTGCTCTATAAATCCTTTATCGAACCCGGCGATCATGTGGTATTGATCGGTGCGGGATATATGGGAACATTGGCACTGCAAGGTTTGACAAGAGCTTCCCAAGCAGGCAGGATCACTGTTTTCGAGATTCGCCAAGATCGCCGGGAAATGGCAAAAGCATACCATCCTTCCGAAGTGCTTGACCCAGAGAGCGACGAAGGAAAGAAAGTGATTGATGAGATCATCGCCAAAGGTGGAGCAGATGTGGTGATTGAATTTAGTGCAGATAAATCAGGATTTGAACTTGCCAATGAATTGTTTAAATTAGCCGGAAAACTTGTGGTTGGAAGCTGGCATCGTAGCCCAATGGAGTTTGATGGAACCCGCTGGCATTTGGGCGGGGTGACTGTTTATAACTTATCACCGATGAGTAATGTTCACTATACCGAGATTTTACCACGCACATATGAGTTGATTAAACGCGGCATCTATGAACCAGGAAAACTTGTCACGCATGTAGCAAACTATAAAGATTGTAAAGATGTATTTTTGAGGGCGTTCGATAAAAAAGATGGTTATATGAAGGGCGTAATCCTATTTGATGATTAATGAATGATAGCTTCCACCGTAAGTCAAATTACGGTGGAAGTTTGTGTGATAAAAGGAAAACACTTATAAGTTGTTTATGAGAAATACCTTTTATTGGAATTTACATCTTACAAAGTAAAAGTGGATTGAATATGAAGAAAGAAAAACTTCTGAACCCAGATATTGTTTCAGCAATTGCAGCTTTAGGTCATACTGAATTTTTATGTATCGCAGATTGCGGATTACCGGTTCCCCAAGGAGTTCAAGTGATCGATGTGTCGGTAACTGCTATGATTCCCAGTTTTTTACAAGTACTGAAGGCGGTTGAAGAAGAATTGGTCATTGAATCGTTTATTTATGCAAGTGAGATCGAAGATGCGAACCCAAACGTCCTGAAACAAATAAAAGAAATTCTGGACGGGAAAGCAGCAAAGAAAATTCCACACGAGGAATTTAAGAAGCTTACTGCCAATGCAAAATATATCATCAGAACCGGAGAGACTTCACCATATGCCAATGTCATTTTAGTTGGCGGTGTCAATTTTTAGATGACAAAGGAAGGTGCGATTTTGAGCAATCCATTTCCTCGCACATTGGTTGGGAATATTTCTTTACCAAGATTGGTCATTGGATGTAACTGGATATCGGGGTTCAGCCACCTCAGTGCAGCCGGTGATACGATGATTCGTCAAACGCATAATGCTCCCGGATCAGTCAGTTCAATCTTTGAGACTTTTCTTGAGCAGGGTATAGATGCTGTTTTGGGTTTGTTTGGCGTGGATGAAAATTTGCTTCCCGCAGTAGAGCTTGCGCAGGAACACACAGGGAAAAAGATGATCATCATCGATGAGCCGATCATTAATGTGGATGATTCACCTGCTGCACGCCTTGAAGCAAAGAAAAAAATAGACGAATGTGCCAAGCGTGGTGCCACATTCTGCCTTCCTCTCCACTCGTGTATTGAACAACTTGTCAATAAAAATACCATGACCATCAATCGTTTGCCTGATTATCTTTACATGATCCGTGAAGCAGGGATGATACCGGGGCTTTCTGCCCATATGCCGGAAGTAGTGCAGTATGCTGACCTCAATGAGTATGATGTGGAAACATACATCCAAATTTACAACTGTATGGGATTCTTGATGCAGGTGGAAATTGAAAGTGTTGCCAAAATAATACAGAACGCTAAGAAACCGGTGATCACCATTAAACCTTTAGCTGCCGGGAGAACCTCTCCCTTTGTTGGGCTTAATTTCGTGTTCAACACAATACGTGAGCAAGATATGGTAGCAATCGGGTGTTTTGATCCCAATGAGGCTATTGAAGATATTGAATTCACGCGCGCAGCTATCGAGCGGAGAGCTCCCCGGATAACAAATCGGAACAGCCCTCTTGAAACCTCTGTGATTAAAGGTGCGATTTAGGATTGGAACTCAGGAATTCTTGATTAAGAAAGGAGGACGATCGAAGAGAGGATTATTGGCAGTTTAGAAACATTTTACAAATAAAATAATTTGGAGAAGAACGATGAACAAAAAACTATATTTGGTACTCTCTTTCATCATGGTTGCAACATTAGCGTTAACAGCTTGTGCGCCAAAAGAAGAAGCTGCTACTACCGAAGAAGCGGCTGCACCAGCTGAAGAGACTTCAAGTGAACCATTAAAAATTGGTTTTACCCTTCCTACACTTCAATTTCCATTCTATGTAAGAATGCACGATACCTTCATCGCAGAAGCTGAAGCACGTGGTTGGGAAGTTGTCTATGTGGATGGGAATCTCGATTCATTGACCCAGGTAAATGCAAGTCTTGATCTGCTTACCCAGGATATCGATGCTTTGGTTATGGCAACCTGGTGGATTGATGCAATGCCGGATGTGTTGGATACTGCCGAAAGAAGTGGTATCCCTGTGTTCTTCATGGATCAATCTGCAGCCATGGTTCCGGAAGGTTCAGCCTTCGCGTCCGCATCTGGTACTGATAACTATGATGCCGGTTATGTTGGTGGTCAATGGATGGCAGAACGCTTGAAAGCCGAAGGCAAAACCAGTGTTAATCTTGTCTTGGTTACCATGACCAGTGAAACAGCTGTGAAGCGTTGCGACGGTTTCGTTGCAGGTTTGGCAGAAAATGGTATTGAAGTAAATGTTCTAAATGAATACCTTGGTGACACACGTGCCAACGGCATGCGCTCCATGGAAGATGCATTGGTGACCTATCCCGAAGGTCAAATTGATCTGGTGTTCGGTTACAGTGCCCAATCAAGTCTGGGCGCCTATGATGCCATTGTGGCTGCCAATCGTTCAGAAATCCAGGTGGTTGGATTTGATGGCGAAGATGATGAGATTGCTCTGATTGATGCAGGTACGCAATATATTGGGACGGTTGTTCAGTATCCTGACCAAATGGCGATCCTCACTGCGCAGTTGGTTGAAAAAGTTGTAATCAATGGCGAGACCGTTGATCAAGCCCAGCCGGTTGCTGCTGGTGTTTACGACGGAAAATAAATTACCGCATGGTCTGAAAAATCAGACCCATTAATGGTATTGCCTGACAGAGGAGCTTATCGTTTACTACCTCTGTCAGGCGGAATGTAATGTGGTACGGAGGAAAAAGATGCAAGGTGATGGAAACAACATATTGTCCCTGAAACAAGTGTGCAAGGAGTTTCCAGGGGTGAAAGCTTTGAACAATGTTGATTTTACTTTGCGTAAAGGGGAAGTACATGCCCTGGTAGGAGAAAATGGGGCAGGAAAATCAACCCTGATGAAGATCCTTTCCGGTGCATACACAAAAGACAGGGGAATTATTGAATTTGATGGGAAAGAGGTGGAAATAACATCCCCGAAAGCATCAGAAAAAATGGGCATTGCGATCATTTATCAGGAATTGAATTTGATCAATCGAATTAGCGTGGCAGAAAACGTTTTCCTTGGTCGAGCGCCAAGAAAGCATGGCGTGATTCAATGGAAAAAAATGTACAAAGATGCAAAAGCACTGTTTAACAGTTTTGATATAGAAATGGATGTGACAAAATGTGCGCGAGATTTCAGTATTGCGCAGCAACAAATCATAGAGATTATCAAAGCAGTTAGTATCAATGCAAAAGTTGTGATTATGGATGAACCTACTTCTTCGTTGACAGAAAATGAGACGAAGATTCTTTTCAGGATCATCAAAAGTTTAAAAGATAAGGGGATAGCAGTAATTTTTATTACACACCGGTTGGATGAAGTATTTGAGATTTCAGATCGATTGACAGTTCTTCGTGATGGTTGTTTCATCGGTACAAAAGAGGTAAAAGATATCACGAAGAGCGATCTAATCAAAATGATGATCGGGCGAGAATTGAAACAGCAATTTCCACAGAGAAATGTCCAAATAGGCGAAGAGTGCTTTCGGGTGGAGCATGTTTCTGATGGCAACAAGATCAAGGATGTTTCGTTCTGTGTTCGTAAAGGTGAAGTGCTTGGTTTTGCCGGTCTTGTGGGCGCCGGACGTACGGAAACGATGCGGTTGATATTTGGTGCTGATAAGAGGACAAGCGGCAAGATATTCATCAATAATAAAGAAGTTCAGATCAAGCAGCCCAAACAATCTGTAGGGGAAAAAGTGGGGTTCGTTACAGAAAATCGAAAGGAAGAGGGATTATTTTTAAAACTTCCGGTAAGGAATAATATTGTAGCTGTCGCGATCGATAAAATTAAATCGTTCAAGATTTTGAACTTCAATATCGAAAGATCATTTTGTGATAAATATGTTCAAGAATTAAAAATAAACACACCATCGATCAACCAGGCAGTGGTATTTCTGAGTGGTGGAAATCAACAGAAGGTGGTTCTGGCAAAATGGTTGTTATCAGATTCCGAAGTAATGATATTGGATGAACCAACCAGAGGTATAGACGTGGGGGCAAAGCGCGAGATTTTTGAAATAATCAATAAATTAGCTGCTCAAGGAAAAGCAATTATTTTCATTTCATCAGAAATGGAAGAAATCCTTGGTGTAAGCGACAGAATTATTGTCATGCATGAAGGAAAGATATCAGGCGAGGTAACGAAAGAGAATTTTTCAGAACGCATTATCACTGAGTACGCGTTTGGAGGAGCATAGAATGCAAACAACAGTTATAAATAAAAAAAGGAATTCTTTCATAGAGATAATCAATAAGTTTACGAATGCAATGGGTGTATGGTTCGTGGTTGTTTTATTCTTTATCATCCTTTCTCTGACAACCGATACATTTTTATCGTATGCCAATCTTATCAATGTTGTCAGGCAAATATGTGTTAATGCGATGGTTGCTTTAGGAGCTGCTTATGTGATTTTGGGTGGGGAAATTGATCTCAGCACTGGAAACATGTGTGCCCTTACCGGTTGTGGCGCTGCTTTATTGATGGTGGCTGGTGTGAACATGTGGGTTGCAATTGTGATCGTACTGATCGTTGGTTCGCTTATCGGCGCTCTTACTGGTGTGGTTATCACATTTTTAAAAATTCCTTCCTTCATTGCTAGCCTGGGAATGTCTTATGTTATATTAGGCGCAACCTTACTATTAACCAATAGTGAACCAATATCTGGGTTACCAGCGCAGTTCATGACCTTTGGTAGAGGGTATATTGCAGATGTAATTCCTGTTCCTGTGATCATCCTAATTGTTTTTTTTGCGTTTGGAGCTTTTTTCTTAAAATACACATCCTTTGGAAGAAGTGTAATCTCGGTAGGAGAAAATCCTGTTGCTGCAAGACTCTCCGGGATTGATGTTCTGACATCCAAAATTCTCATTTTTGCCATAGGTGGATTTACAGCGTCGGCGGCTGGGATTGTGCTTGCTTCACGCTTATCATCTGGACAACCTATGGCGGGTGGTGATATCGGCTTGACTGCAATTGCGGCTGTCTTCGTCGGCGGTACTGAAAAAGGCAGTGCAATGAATGTGCTGGCAGGAGCATTCGTGCTCGGATTGGTGAATAACGGGCTGAACCTGCTTGAAGTAAATGCCTATTGGCAGAAAGTCGCACTAGGGTTGATTATCATTCTGGCTGTGCTCCTTGATCAAATCCGTGCAAGCAGAGCCGTTTCCGTAAGAAAAAAAGCAAATTCATGAGGAGAAAAAAATGAAACAAAAAGCATTGATATTCTATGGCGGCTGGGAGGGACATCAACCAGAATTGGTCAGCCAGCGTATTAAAAGAATGCTGGAAAAAGAGGGGTTTGAAATGACACTGAGTGATACGCTTGAATGCCTGGCAGATAAAGAAGCATTGAAAGAGCTTGACCTGATCATCCCTATGTGGACCCAAGGACATATGGACGACCGCTATGCCTTCCATATTTCGGAAGCGGTAGAATCAGGTGTTGGTATCGGGGGAAACCACGGCGGTATGTGCGATTCATTCCGATGGAATATTGAATACCAGTTTATCACTGGCAGCCAATGGGTCTCTCATCCCGGCGATACATGGTATCACCATATCTCAGACCTTTCCAAGGAGAATCTGGAATATGTTGAGAAATATTATCCCTCTCCTGAAGGTGCATTTGAAACAGATTATGTTGTCAATATCAAACGTGGTGTGGCATCACCCATCATTGAAGGCATCCAGGATTTTAGTGTTCACTCCGAACAATATTACCTGCATCTTGATCCTTGTGTGAATGTGCTTGCAACAACCCAGGTGAAGACAGTCGGTCCGCACAGCGCCAATGGAGTTGTCACGATGCCGGTTGTTTATACCAAACTCTGGGGAAAAGGGAGAGTTTTTTATTGTTCTCTTGGGCATGTTGATAAGATATATGAGATACCCGAGGTGATGGAAATCACCCGACGTGGATTGTTGTGGGCTGCCAGGAAACGCTAGCAGTCAAAAGAGGAATAACAAACATTGAAAATTGCGGCATGGTAAAAAACACTCTGTCGCAATTTTCTTAATGCGATCTTGAAGTGTCATCAGAATAGAAACGAGGAAATCATGAAAGTGATCATTGGTGCTTTTGCACATGAGTCGAACGATTTCTGTCCGAAGAAGACCACCCGTGACATGTTTGAGTTCTATGAAGGACAAGATGTGATCTCCCATCTCCCGGTTGGAGATATTTTTTCAAATGCAGGGATCGAGATAATCCCAGCAATTTATGCCGATGCGCAATCCTTTGGTCCGGTGGAAGAACAAACTTACCTGTATTTCGAAAATAAAATTTTGGAGGTGGTGCGTGCCAACCCAGATGCAGACGGTATCTGGATGTTCTGCCATGGTGCCATGAATGTTGAAAACATTGGAAGTGGAGAATATAGACTGGCATGTGATATGCGGAAGATTGTAGGTGAGAATTGCGTGATTTCTTTTGGTATGGATCTGCACGGCAACATTGAAGCTGATTTTGCGAACCAGGTGAATATATTTCGATGTTATCATACTGCACCCCATACGGATCAGGTTGATACGTATCGACGTACTGCCCAGGCTCTGGTGTACTACTTGCAAAATGGATATAAAACACACTGTCAGATGCGCAAAATACCGATGATCTTTCCCGGTGAAATGGCAGCCACTACGGTTGATCCTTTTAAGGAGATCATCCGCGTTATAAAAAAAATGGAAGATGAAGATCCGAAAGTATTATGCGCCAGTGTTTTCATTGGATTCGCCTGGACAGATGCGGCACGAACATCATCTACGGTTGTGATTGTACCTTCGGCTCCTGAATATGAAGAATACTGTTCTCAAAAAACAGAAGCGCTGGCGGAATTTGTCTTTTCAAAGAGAACCGAGTTTGATTTCGAAATGCTCAGCCTTCCGCCAGAAGAGACTGCTGTTGTATCCCTGTATGAGCTGGAATCCCCCGTTTGTGTAACAGATATGGGTGATAATCCCACCGCCGGAACAACCGGGGGAAGCAATGTTCTGCTTAAAGAGTATTTAAAGATCGATGACAAAGATAAAAAAGTATTAATTGTTGGTATTTTTGATAAGAAAGCTTTTGGGGTCTGTCAAACTCATAAGGTTGGTGATACATTTGATCTTACGATTGGCATGGATATTGATGATGTCACCAGACCGATGCTTGTTACTGCAACGTATAAAGGTTCACATGATGTTCTCGGGTACACAATTCCAACCACCCCGCCTATCAAACGGTGTGAGGGAGCAACGATCTCCATCGGGAATATCGATGTTGTGATCACTGACAAAGCTTATGCTTTTACGCAAGAGGTAAACTTCCGCTCCTGCGAACTTGATCCAGGAATGTATGATGTCTTTGTGACAAAATTTGGATATATCTTCCCGGAACTGAAGAAAATGGGCAAGAGTTTCATTATGTCCAATACTCCGGGCGAAAGCTATCAGATGATTACATCATTTGACTATAAAAAAATAAAGCGCCCCATCTATCCGATCGACAAAATCTAGGGATTTATTTTCTATGATCGCAAATTTGCCGGAGGGAATTACGCTACAGGTGATGAATAATGGAAAGCATTATTTCCAAAGCAAGGGGAAATGGCTTTTTCCAATTTTCGAACTTGAGGATCATTTGATAAAATTTCCTGTCGATACCGCGCTTTTAGAGGTGTATGACAAAGTAATCGGGAAAGCAGCAGCGATGCTTTTGCTCCATTTAGGAGTGGGTTGTGTTTATGGAAACCTGATGAGCGAATTGGCTGACACAGTTCTTTGTAATGCGGGTGTTCCGCATTTCTATAAGGAGATGGTCGAGAGGATTAATTGCCAAACCGAAGCAGTATTTTTGGAAATTGATGATGTCAACGTTGCCTATGAAATTCTACGCAAACGTGCCAATCGCAGTTAAACTATTGGCAGCATTTTATCCTGATCTCATTCAAAAACAAATTTATCAATGAGATTGAAATTTTCAGGAGATAGTAATGAACTCTCGAGATGATGTGAGAATGAAAGTTTGGAATAGTTTAAAAGAAGTAGCCCTTCCCGACAGTAGATTTCATTATGATTTTAGTGAATTTATTGCAGATTTTAAGGGGAGTGAAAAAGCAAC
>JAAZNC010000067.1 GCA_012798455.1 Chloroflexota bacterium
AAACCAAATGGCTTTGTTAAATGCAGATGAGCATCGAGAAAGCCAGGAATACACGGATCAAGAACTGAACGCATTACATATGAGATTTTTATCGATGTTGGGTTTTCTCATGCAGATTGTCACTTCACACTCATCATGAAATTTTTTAGCAAAGAATATTTATGGACATCAGGGAGGGTTTTATAATGCCAAGCATCAAAGATTGGCAACATGGGGCAGTAGTTCAACGTGACCATGAACTAGGCTGTATTCCGACTGGAATTGAATGGATGATTAGGGTCTCTGGGATTGAAGGAGTGTTGTTAGAAAACTTTCAAGAAAAGTACAATCTTCAGAGAAGTGGAATAGCCCCAAATTCATTTGACAATATCGCTAAGGCTGTAAACCAGGATTATCCTCAAGTTCATATTCAATTTCGCGCTTTTATTCATGGAGAAGAAAAAGTCGCTTTCATTCTTAATTTGCTTGAGAATGGGACACCGAGCATTCTTTCATTGGCTTTATCACCAAAGGGAGGATGGCATATTATGCCCGTGATTGAATTTAAAAATGGAATATTCTGTTTACTTAACAAAGTAACACAGGCTGGTATTGTAGAAATATGCGAAATTGACAAATTTGAACTGATCAGACGACATAATGAATGGCCAGGCGGCAATGATGTGGCTTGGTTGGAACTAGACCATCAATAGAATGCAATTAACAAGAATGAGATCATGGTGATAGGACGAGTAGATATGAAAATTGATGAAAATAATCGACCACTCATCCCTCCAGAAGAAGACTTGAGAGATGCTGGTTATTCCGCAGTACGTGCTGGATTGTCCATGATCCCAATTGTTGGTGGAGCTGCCGTCGAGTTGTTTCAATTTGTTCTACAGCCATCGCTAGAAAAAAGACGGATGGAATGGATGAAAAAGGTAAGTGAAGCAATTACCGAACTCCAAAATAAACATGGAATAGAACTTGAGAATTTACAAGACAACGGCGTTTTTATTGATACTGTGATCCAAGCTACTCACATCGCCTACAGAAATTCACAGGATGAAAAACGAGAAGCATTAAAGAATGCAGTAATCAATTCTGGATGTCCGCACGCATTGGAACAATCACTACAACAGATGTTCCTAAGTTGGCTTGACGTCTTTACAGTATGGCATTTGCGACTGATTCAGATTTATCAAAACCCAGAAAAATGGGAGAAAGAAAACAATCGGCATTTTGAGAGACTATATGCCGGTGGAGCTGACCATATTCTGGAAAGCGCGTACCCCGAATTGAAAAATCGCCGAGATTTTTATGATCAGATTTGGAAAGATTTATTTCAAAAGGGACTAGTCGACTGTCAGACCTCAATCTTCGGGTAGAGATTTTTTAACTTTACTCGTGCGTCGGCAGTGGTGAACTGCCAATGAACCTTAACAACTTCAGAGTTTCGTTGATCTTGCCAGGCGTTTACCTCCCGGATCATGGTCGCCTTGTCAGGGATGCGGCGATCCAAGCATTGACGAACCAGGGCGCTCAATTCGATCTCTGCCATATTCAGCCAGCTCCCGTGTTTGGGGGTGTAATGAAACTCGAATCGCTCCACCAAGCGCCTGGCTTCACTGGGTTCAAAGACTTGGTAAAAAGCCGCCGGGGTATGCGTGTTGAGATTGTCCATCACTACCACGATCTTTTCCGCTTGCGGATAAAGTTCATCAGACACTTTTCTCATCACCAGCGCCCATTCTTCCCGGCGTCGTTGATCGGTGATTTCGATGTAACGCTTCCCAACCAGCGGCTCGAACACCATGAACACATCAGCTACTCCGCCTCGTTTGTATTCGTAATCCTGGCGAGCAGGCTTCCCAGGCGTAACGGGTAAAGGCTCTCGCGTCTCGCTCAAAAGCTGTTTGGGCATCTCATCCATACACAGCAGCGGTCGTTTGTCATCCAAAGGACGCGTGTAGACCTGCAAAACGTCTTCCATGTTGCAGACAAACGCCGCGTCCGCTTTGGGCGCGATGCACCATTGCTCTCTCAGCCAAGGCTTGAGTTCGTTTTTTTGAGAACGGTGCGGATGGTCTCATGAGAAATGTTGTCCACATGTCCCAACCGGATGAACCGATCTTTCAGCAGACGCAAGCTCCAGACTTTTCTGCCTTCCGGAGGTTCACTACAGGCCAGTGCAACCAAATACGCTTCTTCCTCGCCGTCCAAAGCGTGTGCGTATTCTCGTTCTGGTTTCTTTCGACATAGAGTAGCCGCCATTCCCTTTTCGACGAAACTCTTGCGGATGTTCAAGACCGTCACCGGCGTCACGTTGAAAGCGGCACAGATCTGTTCATATTTCCAAGCTGATCCTTCGGCCTTGCGATCCGATTTGAGTAAGATCTGCGCTCGCTTCACCATCCGGGCCGGGGCAATTCCAGCGGAGGTTATTTTTTCAAGGTGCTGTCGTTCTTCATCACTCAACTCAATCGTATATTTCTGGTTCATGCCTCTTGCTCTCCTATGCGGGTTGCCCCTTTAGGTAGCAAGATTCGAGCCAGTTATCATTTTTAGCTTGGACAATCTACTAGTAAATTGCGATTCCTTGCATGGAATGATGACAGGGAGAGGTATTTTTGAGAAGCGTACAACAGATTTAGGCGACAAATTTCTTGGCTTCATTGTCAACCCCAATTAATAATGTAACTGGTTAATTTAAACAATAAGAGTTGAGGAACGACAACTAAGGCATGATCTTTCGATGACATTCTCAGGGCTATATAGTTGTGATAAAGGTCGGGATAGGTGATAGATTGGAGATAACCCATGGATTTTCAGCTCGTACAAAGTAATGATCCTGGAGATGAAACTCAACGGAATTT
>JAAZNC010000068.1 GCA_012798455.1 Chloroflexota bacterium
AAACTCAACTGATCAATCATCAGATCGGTCATACCCTCAAAAGCATGCCCGAAAATGGCAATGCGCGCCTGTTTCAATTGCTTGATGATCCCGGCGGCATGGATGTAATCTGCCAATTGCTGGTGACCCTTGGGATCATCCATCATGGATGTTACTACCCAGAAAGATCTACCGGTGCGTAGTAGAAGGGAAGTCATCTCCGGAACCCCCGCCATGCCCGAGTTGAGCATGATCAGGTCGAAATCGGCATCTTCCGGAAGAAACTCGATCTGCTGGGTGTTCCATACAACTACCGGAGCGGTGGTGTTGAGGAAACAACGGGCAGGGACGATCCCTTTGGTGTAAGCTATCTCTACCGCGATGATCAGATCCACGTCTTCCGCGTTGAACATGCGCGCGGCAGTTTCTGCCTGATATTCTTCTTCAACCAGAGGTGGGCAGACTGTGTCTGCAAATTTACCGATGATCTCTCCGATATGATCAGCCACATTCTGTGCCTTGGGGCGCACATGTGCGGTTTTGTTATAGTCATCTTCCAGCAGCGCTGTCACCAGCACGCCGACTTTAGGTTTATTTGTCATTTCTATTCCTTTCTCTATTATGTATTTCGATTCTTGTCATGGATTCGTCTGGTAAATGAATCCAGACACTCATCAAGTTCACAATAATTGCGATATGGTTGTATATAAGCCCGTTTTTCTTCATCTGGTTGGAATGATCGCGCAGAGGTGATCATGCGCTGGCAGCCTTCTTCGATCGAATCGAAAATACCTACTGCGCTACCTGCCAGGATCACATCTCCTAAAAGTGCTGCTTCTTCCTGCTGCAGAACAACTACTGTCTTGTCGCATACATTGGCTTTGATCTGGTTCCACAGATGGCTGTGTGACCCACCTCCACTTGAGACGATCTCTTTGATTTCAATCCCGGTATGCTCGATATGTTCGAGATTACGCTTCAACATGAATGCCACCCCCTCCAGCAATGCCCGTACAAAATGTGCCCGCGTATGACGCAGGCTGAAGCCCGTGAATGACCCCCGTGCATCCGGATTGGTAGTGGGACTGAAAGAGCCCATCAAATGCGGCAGCATGAGCAATCCATCACTTCCGGCAGGTATGCTCTCTGCCAGTTTGGTCAGCAGATCGTAGCTGTCAGTGTATTGGGCTGCCGCATTTTGAACTTCTGCTTCCCCAAACTGATCTCGGAACCATTTTAATGTCATCCCTGCGGTGGGGCAGACCGGCACCATCAGGTATTGGTGAGGAACGCTGTGCACATAGATGGGTATGGAGCGCTCGGGATCGATGGCAGGATCGCTCACCGTGACCTGGATGGCTAACGCCGCCCCGGTGGTTTCAGAGATAATGCCTTCCCGGATGTTCCCGGCGCCAATGGCGCCCACCGCTTGATCCATACCGCCGTTGATCACTTTAGTGGCGGTATCGAGACCCAATTCCTGCGCAGCACCGGGTTGGATGTTGCCGATCACTGAACCGGGTTCATGGATCTCCGGTAATTGTTTACTGCTAATCCCAATGGAATCCAGCATGCCCTGCCACCAGCACTGCCTGTGGATGTCAAAGTACAGTGTGGTGCAGGAGATGGAGCCATCAGTGGCGAATTTCCCGGTCAGTTTATAGATCAAATAATCCTGTACCAGCAGAAATTTAGCCGTTTTCTGGAAAACTTCCGTTTCATTTTCCTGTAACCACAGGATCTTGCAGGCACTCCAGGTGGGGATGATCTCACTGATGCCGGTCTTCTCATAGACTTGCGCCTGGAATTGTACTGTCAGCTTTTCAGCTTGCATTGTGGCACGATTGTCCAGCCATACTAGCGCCGGATACAGTGCTTCACCGACAGTATCCACTGGGATGATGGTCTCGCCCTGGCTGGATACCGCCAGCGCGGTAATCGCATGAATATCTGAAAGGGTACTTTTGACCAACCTGCGTACCGTTCTAACGCAGACATCCCAGTAAAGATGTGCATCTACCTGTGCTTTTTCTGCGCTGGGGGTTTCAAGTTGGTATTCTTCCCGCTCAATACCTACGCAGCTACCGTCAGGTTTGAAAAGCCCGGCTTTCAGAGAGGTGGTGCCGACGTCAATCCCTAACAATAGCTCCATATCAATCCAGTTTATATTTACTTGCAACTTTATCAGGTGCCTGGAAATCTTTGACTACTTCTTTCAAGGCATCCAGGAAGCGATCAGGGTGTGCGGATTGGATGACATTCCTACCAAACACCACCCCTCGCCCACCGGCTTCGATCGCCTGGGCAGCTAATTTTAGTGCGTCGCTCTCTTGTGGTAGTTTCTTGGCGCCCAACGCCAGCACCGGAACCGGGATGGCATCTACGATCTTCTTGAATCCTGACCCGGTA
Organism: Chloroflexota bacterium; assembly: GCA_012798455.1. GTDB lineage: Bacteria > Chloroflexota > Anaerolineae > Anaerolineales > Anaerolineaceae > UBA4781. The sequence continues at coordinate 2,389 of JAAZNC010000068.1, forward strand.
TAAAAGGTCTTTACCAGATCAGCACCCAATTCGGCGATAATGCGGCTGCCGATATAGATTTCATCTTGCAGATCTTCGGGCTGCTTGTCATCCCCACCGGTTGGGTATAGTTCACCGACCAGGGGAATACCAAGAGCGCGCTTCTGTGCCACACATTGTGAGAAAATCTCCACATTGTGTGCGTCTTCAACTTCATCGGGATTCAACATGGATAAACTTCCGATCACCAGATCAGCACCTTCCGAAACTGCATCAGCTACACTGATCATGGGTACGCTGTGGGAATGCTTGTAATTCCACATGGCGGCATAATTGGAGCCCCAGTTGAGACGGATGATACAGGCAGGAGCTCCACGTCTGGAAAAAACGCTCTGGCAATGCGCTGGCATACCGGGTGCCATCAAGACGGCGTCTGCTCCTGCCACTTTATCGATCACGCTGGGTAGGTCGATCATCCCGGCTAATGGACCGAAATATAGACCATGATCGACCGCGACCACCACTGCATTTTTTCCATCTGAAAATAACCTATTGAACCTTATTGATACTCCTGTTGATGACATATTGTTCTCCTTGGTAAGTTTTTATCTATAAATTTGAGTTGATGATTCCTGTCGCTTGCTTTTAAGTTACAATTTTTCTGTAGGGATGGAGCAGGGTTTACCCTGCCCCATCCTTCGCTATTTAAATTATTGAGCAATCAATTCCCAGCCATCAGAAATGGCGGTACCGGCTGCATCAAGCGCGGTGTAATCAGTTGGGAAGGTTACGACGGAATAGGCATCGGCAGGGGGAAATTTTGCCAACAGCTCATCCGGCAGGGTTACACTGGAGCGAATGGGATGTACGAAACCATTGGCATATGCCAATTGTCCTTCATCGGAATATTCCAGTTCGATCATCAGTTTTGCCACATTAGCGTGTGGTGCACCGGCGGTCACGAACTGGATGTACATGCCAGCTACTGTTCCTTCACTCGGGATGACAACCTGTAGGTTCATATCAGCGTTCTCTTCTTTGGCGCTCAAACCGTCAAAGTCCCAGAACAGGGAGATTGGGCATTCACCTTTTTGGATAGCAGCGGTGGATGGTTTCACACCGTTCAGGATCCCTTTTTCAATTAGCTGTGCAAAGAAATCCAAACCAGGCTGCACATTCGTTGCGTCACCGCCCAAACCATAAGCTGCTCCTAACACTACCATATTCGCAGTAGCTGAAGAGCGTGGATCTTTCATGCAAACTTTACCAATATATTCATCGTTCAGCAGGTCAGACCAGGTCTGTGGGACGGTTGTCACTGCATCTGCATTTACTAATAAAGCGATAGCGCCCCAGTATGCTGCTGACCAGCGTCCCTCGGGATCTTTGGCATAGTCTGGAATTTCATCCCAATAAGAATGGAAATATGGCTGCGCCAATGCTTCATCCTCAACGATCTTAGCAAAATTTAAGCCAAGATCTGTGATATCAGCGATTGGCGCACCAGCTTCTGCTTCAAGAGCGGCGATGATTTCACCGGAACCCATATCTGTATCCTGAGTTTCGATACCATATTTCTCGAGAAGTAATGCTTTCATTCCGGCATAGTTAACCCAACTATCGGGGAGCCCATAAGATACAAGCACTCCTTCACTCTCGGCATCGGCGACAAGCTGTTCCATGGGATCTACAGCGACTGCTTCATCAGCAGCGGGTTCTTCCATGGCAGATTCTTCAGCAGGGGCAACGGTTTTGGTGCAGGCACCCAGTACCAATGAAAACAGTACTAGCAAACCAATGAACATTCTAAAAATTTTTGACATTTCTCTTTTCCTTACTGATCAGTTATTTTCACTTCTTGAAGTGAATTTTAGATTGGACGATCACATATATTTTTTAGCCGGCACCTCCTTATTCTTGTTTTGTGAACTGTAACAAGACAATTGCATGTCTACCATTCGATTAACCTTCGATCAATACCTCTCTACCACCGGGGATGATGTCCAGTGTAAAAGGTACTTTTCCCACTGACCAACCCGGATTCCTGTCATTGTTTGCCTTGCGTGGTAAAGTTTTGTTATCGACCTTGATATTTTTGGGTAAAAAAGTCAGACGCAGGCGTTGATAGCCAACACTATTAAAACAACGGTACTGAATGTGGTTGGGTTCATAAGAAATGTGCTGAATCACGGAAGTCGAGCGCAGTATATGATCCTCGTCATCCGGCGCCAATTGGGGGTAGGAAGCCATTCCATCGATAAAATGCGGAACGTAATCGAAATATCCATCGGTAAACCAGCACTGGTTGTAATAATCGGGGCGGTCGATCCCTACCGTTACTGTACCGTCGGTGTTTGCCATGTAAGTTGCCCAATTGAAGGAGCGTATTGCCGTTTCTTGGTATGCTGTGTCGCCGGTCAATTCGGCGAACAGTGCGCAGATACTGGCGAAACGTGCCGTGTGGCTGCCCATTACAAAATAACAAAATTTCTGCTCATGGATAGGGATGGCTGAAAAGAAAGGCTGTGCCCCTAACGTGCTACGCACCCATTCAATCAAGTTCACCACTGTTGTTTGCCATTCCGGGAACTGATCGCGATGCTCTAACAGGTAGCGGGCGGTTTCCATCGGTGAAAGTTGATCACGATTTTGGTTTTCCACATCCAGACGGATGTCCTCAAAATATCCCTTCCAGATGTTGTTCTGTAATGGGAATGCTTTGATCCATTTCCAAACCAATTCCCGCGCATGTCGGTACCGCTTCATGCCTAGCTCGATCAGATCATCGAACAACCATACCACTGCGATCATGTGGGCGGTGTAAGCTTCTATCACCTGCCCATTCCTGACATCTACGCGGAAGGGCAAGGGAGAATGTTTGGTATCCCCTTGTTGTAATTTTTCTGCCAACACCGCTGCGCAGTGCTCGCCCCATTCCAAATAGCGTTTTTCTTCAGTGATCTTATAAAAATCGATATAAGCCTTGCCAGCCTGCGCGATCTTGTCCGGTTCGCTGACATATTCTCCATCGGCGCGCGCCCCAAAATAGATACCGCTCCCGGGATGAGCAGAAGCGTATGGCACGCCGCTCCAGTTGTAATTATCAGGAGTGCGGTTCTTCCATAGGTGCTCCAGCATGGCAGCCCCAATACCCAGCAGGTCTTGCTTGCCGGAATAAGGGTAGTATTTGAGTAGGGTGGTGATTGCCCAGGCGAACTTACCTGCCGGGTTATCCGGCCAGTCGGTCGGTCTGATCGGATCGGTCCAGAAACACGAATACAGCAGATACCAGGGCAGATCGTTGTGCACATCGGTTGGACAAGTGCGGATGAAATCCATCGCCAGTTTAACGATGCGACCATAACCGGTCCAGGCTTCCAGCCTTTCATGGTCATCCAAAACGATCTCGTGCCCGTTGATATAGATCATTCGTCCAGTGCCATCACTTTACAAGCCTCCGGCTTGAAAGAAAGCCAGATATTTTGATTCAGGGTTATGGGCTCAGTAGAAGCAACTGTGATATCTGCCACTACGCGTTGTTGGTGCACGTTCACCCCCAGGCGAGTCACTGCCCCATGAAAAGTGATGGTCTCTACCACTCCCTGGATGCTGTTACCGCTGTTCTTATCGGGTGGTGTACTGCTGACATGGATGGTCTCAGGTCGTACCAGCACCACTACTTCTTGCCCCTCCTTGAAATCAACCAGTTTACCGCAATTAATTTCCAAGATTTCGCATTGCACACTTGCCTTGCCGGTAGTTTTGCCGAAGAATTGGTTGGCGGTACCGATGAAGGTGGCGACGAATCGAGTTTGTGGAGCGCGATAAATATCTTGCGGGGTGCCCACCTGCTGGATGATGCCGTTCTCCATCACCACTACCTTGTCGGAAATGGAGAGCGCTTCTTCCTGGTCATGTGTTACATATACTGTGGTAATAGCCAACTCTGATTGAATACGGCGGATCTCGCCGCGTAGTGCCACGCGTACTTCTGCGTCCAGCGCCGAAAGGGGTTCATCTAACAACAGCACGCGTGGGCGCACTGCCAGGGCGCGTGCTAGAGCGATACGTTGCTGCTGCCCGCCTGAAAGTTGGTGCGGATAACGTTTGGCAGTGCCCTTTAGACGCACCATATCCAGCACTTCGTCAACCCTCTTTTCAACCTCATCTTTGGAGGTCTTTTTCATTTTTAGTCCGAAAGCGATGTTTTGGCGCACGGTCATATTTGGAAAAAGCGCATATGCCTGGAAAACCATGCCGATATCACGCTGATTGGGACTTATCCGGGTGATATCTTCTTTATCCAGAAGGATACTGCCCTCATCGGGCTGCTCAAAACCTGCAATCATCCTTAGAGTAGTGGTTTTGCCACAGCCGGAGGGTCCCAGAAAGGAGACTAAGCTGCCCTTGTCGATGTCCAGTGTAAAATCATTGACTGCTTTGACGTTCCCGAAGTTCTTATGTACATTTTTGAGTTCCAAATACGCCATGAGGTTCTCCTTGTATTTAATGGGCGTGTGGTGTATGGACAGATGAACCCTGACCCTTTTTTCCAACCCACAGGATGAGAATGGATGCCAGCCACGCAATGCTGAATGAAATCACTGAGAAGGCGGCGGCAATGTTGCCGTTGATACGCGTGTATTCCACCAACAATAGCGGGAAGGTCTTGAACCTGGCGCCCAGAATCAGTTTTGTTAAAGTGAATTCGGCAAAAACCGTGGCAAATACCAGCAGGCTCCCGCTGATAATGCCCGGGTAGATGTTGGGGATGATGACCTTTAATAATACTTGCAGGGTGGTTGCTCCCAGGCTTTGACCGGCTTCGGTTAGCGTTAGCGCGTCGACGGAGCGCATAGCGTTTACGATTGGACGGTACATGAATGGCATCGAGTAGATGAAAACTGCCCCGATTAATAATTCGGGAGAGCGCCCGATGAAGGTGCCGTTATAAACTTGTACCAACGCTAGAGCCAGCACCACGGTGGGAATGCCGAAAGGTAAGATCATCAGCACATCCAGAAAAGACCTTGCTTGTGGTAGCCGAATAAAAACCCAGTATACGGTCGGGATGATCAGCACCAGACCGACTAGGATGGTTGAGACTGATAGGATCATCGAGTTGCGCAGGGAGCTGACAAAATAAGAAGCATCAGTTGCTTCTCCGTAATATTCAAAGGTGTAACCTTCAGGCAGGATAGTGCGGTCCCACCGGGTGGCAATGGAAAATACATAAGTGGAAAAGATAGGCAGTAACATATAGAAAAGGAAGAGGGCAATGAGAATGATCTGCCAGGCTTGCGTGCGGTCCTTCTTTTCTGGTTTGATGGGTGTTTTTGATAGATTTTTCATAAAAACCTTTTCCGGCACACTGCCTACTTGGACCAACGCCGTACTTTGCTGGTGGTGATCTGGTAAATGGCGATGCTCAATCCCATGATGATCAGTGATAACACTGCCATTGCCATTCCAATGCCGGGGTCGTGTCTTACTTCACCTGCAATCATGAA
>JAAZNC010000069.1 GCA_012798455.1 Chloroflexota bacterium
CAGAGCATTAAAGCGGTGCAGGTGATCCTGGTTGATTCTGGTTCCACCGATAAAACGGTGGCGATCGCGCAGGCTGCCGGTGCGGAAATTGTGCATATCAAACCGGGGCAGTTTACTTTTGGACGCTCTTTGAACCTGGGGATCCGGCACGCTGATGCGGATATCGTCGTCATTGCCAGCGCCCATGTGTATCCGGTGTACCCGGACTGGTTGGAAAAACTGATCATGCCTTTTAAAGATGAAAAGGTAGCCTTGGTGTATGGAAAACAGAGCGGTTGCGAAACTTCCAAGTTCTCCGAACTGCAGGTGTTCCGCCACTGGTTCCCCGATACTTCTGATTATGACCAAGGCACGCCATTCTGCAATAATGCCAATGCTGCCATCCGCAAGGATCTATGGGAAAGCCATCCCTATGATGAAAACCTGACCGGACTGGAAGATCTGGCGTGGGCTAAAGGTGTCAAAGAACAGGGCTATAAGATTGCATATAGCGCCGAAGCGGAGATCGTGCACGTCCATCAGGAAACCTGGAAGGGCATCTATAACCGCTATCGTCGCGAGGGAATGGCTTTCAAACACATTAACCCGGAAGCCACTTTTCCATTTTGGGAATTCATCAAAGCCTTACGGGAGAATGTGCGGAATGACCGGCGTGAAGCCCGTTTGCAGAAGCGGCTGTCCAGAGAAAGCTGGTCGATCTTCAAATTCCGTTTATGCCAGTTCTGGGGTACCTACCGGGGTTACCGGCAGACCGGACCGCTGACCTGGCAGTTGAAACGCTCCTTTTATTACCCACGTACCGAGCTTTTAGTGGATAATAATAATGGCAGACAGGGAATAGCACCAATTTTGTATGAAGAAATAACAGCTAAGGATGGGAAAAAGGAGCGTGATGGATGAAATTTGAAAAAGTCGTTGCCCTGGTGCCCATGCGCCATCATTCCCAGCGGGTCCCGCAAAAGAATTTTCGTGATCTGGCAGGCAAGCCGCTCTACAAACATATTCTTACTACCCTATCCCAATGCAGTCTGATCGATCAGATCGTAGTCGATACGGATAGCCCGGTCATTCAAGAGGGCATTGCAGAAGCCTTCCCGGAGATCACCGTTCTGGAGCGCCCGGAACATCTCAAAGCGGACGATATTCCGATGAATGAGATTTTATTTTATGATACCGAGCAGATTCCTGCCGACCTTTACCTGCAAACCCACAGTACCAATCCCTTGTTGCGGGCGGAAACGATCGAGAAAGCCATTGGAAAATTCTCCGATTTGTATCCTGCTTATGATTCACTCTTTTCGGTAACCCGTCTGCAAACTCGCTTGTGGGACGGGTTGGCACGTCCCATCAATCACAATCCTGCCATTCTGTTACAGACCCAGGATCTGCCTCCGCTTTATGAAGAGAATTCCTGTATCTATATTTTTACCCGTGAAGGCTTGCTCAAGAAGCGTACACGCATCGGGGAGCGACCCTTCCTGTTTGAAATTCCTGCCATGGAAGCTCAGGATATCGACGAGGAACAGGATTTTCTGATCGCCGATCTGTTGATGAAATACCGTTTACGGGACGGATCGCTTTAAAAATAAAAAAAGGAAAGGATATCCTATGCCGACGGTCTTGCTTTCAGCTCCTTATATGCTCCCATTCGTCGACCGATTTAAGATGGTGTTCGACCATTACGGGCTGGATGTGTTACTCCCGGAAGTGCATGAACGCATGGAAGAGACACAAATCCTGCAGTATGCCGGAAATTTCGACGGCACTATCTGTGGCGATGATCGTTATTCTGAAAAGGTCATTCGCGCTTGTATGCCGCGTTTGAAGGTTATTTCCAAATGGGGAACCGGCATCGATTCCATCGACAAACAATTCGCCGAATCGGTGGGCATCATGGTTGGGAACACTCCCAATGCTTTTACCTTACCGGTTTCGGATTCTGTGATGGGGTATATCCTGGCGTTTGCCAGAATGCAGCCCTGGATGGATGATGCCATCAAGCAGGGCATCTGGGAGAAGATTCCCGGGCGTTCGTTGAGTGAATGCACTCTGGGAGTGATCGGAGTTGGCAATATCGGCAAGGCGGTCATCCGCCGCGCGAAAGCCTTTGGAATGCAGATCCTGGGGAATGATATCAAAGCGGTCGCCCCGGATTTCATCCTGGAAAATAAGGTTGAAATGGTCAGCCTGGAGGAACTGCTGGGAAGGGCGGATTTCATCAGCCTGAATTGCGATCTCAACCCTACCAGCTTCCATATCATCAATCCGCATACGCTTGAATCGGTGCAACCGCACGCGGTATTGATCAATACTGCCCGCGGACCACTGGTGGATGAACCGGCTCTCATTCAAGCCCTGCAAGAAAAACGGTTAGGCGGAGCTGCCATGGATGTGTATGAGGTCGAGCCGCTCCCTCCGGATTCCCCACTTCGCAAGATGAACCATGTGATGCTGGCATCCCATAATTCCAATTCCAGCCCCTCCGCCTGGGAGCGGGTGCACTGGAATACCATCCGAAATTTATTAAAGGGCTTGCAGATCGAGCATGCCGATTTTGAAGAAGTAGAAAAGAAATATGTAAGTTATTCGTAAAGGAAGGGAGTGCGATGGATAAGGAAAAGGTCGTATTGATAACCGGGGCATCCGGTGGCATTGGTAGCACTACGGTTGCCAAATTTTCTCAATGTGGCTGGAAAGTCATCGGGGTCGACCGCCGTAATTTTGAGGGTAAGTTTCCGACCGATGGCTTATTTATCTTGGCTGACATTTCCAAACCGGAAGACATTTCCTCCATCTATGAAAAAGCCAATTCTTTTTCGCCCTTTTTGAATGCGGTGGTGAACAATGCCGGTGTGCAGGTTTCGAAACCGATTGTGGATACCAGCATCGCAGAATGGGATATGGTGATCGCATCCAATTTGCGCTCGGCATTCCTGGGAGCAAAATTTGCCCATCCACTGCTGGTCAAAGCCGGTGGTGGGGCTATCGTCAATGTATCTTCGGTACATGCGGTTGCCACCTCTATCAATGTGGCTGCTTATGCAGCCAGTAAAGGTGGGTTGCTGGCGCTGACGCGTGCCATGGCGATCGAATTTGCTAAGGATGATATTCGAGTAAATGCGGTACTGCCCGGAGCCGTGGATACGCCCATGCTGCGGGATGGCATGAACCGTGGTCAACATGGCGGCAGTTCTCTACAGGAACGTCTGGAAAACTTGGCGCGCAAGACTGTAAATGGACGTATCGGACAACCGCACGAGATTGCCAATACCATTTACTTTTTAGCTACTAGTGAATCATCCTTCATGACCGGGCAGGCATTGGTGGTGGATGGTGGTGCAACTGCCAGGTTGAGTACGGAGTAACCCCATGCGCGATACTATCAAACAGCACATCCCTGACAAAACTTTGAATATATTGCGGGGCACCCGCGATTGGATTGAGCGTTTCCCTGAAGATATTTCGGCAGCCTGCCATCCCTGGCGTATCGACTCGTGCCGTAAGCTCCAGACCTATCACGATCGTTACCGCGGAAAGCGCTGTTTTGTGATCGGCAATGGTCCAAGTTTGAAAAATACCGACCTCAGCAAACTGAAAAATGAATACACCTTTGGTATGAACCGCGTTTATTTGATGTTTCCGGAACTCGGTTTTCTCACCTCCTTCCTGGTATGTGTGAATGATCTGGTCATTGAGCAGACCGTGGATGATATGCAGCACTTGGATATTCCGCGCTTTTTCTCATGGCGTTCTCGCAAATGGCTAAAGCCGGCGGACAAATTGCATTTTCTGCATACCACCTACACCGGCCCTAAATTTGCTAAAAATGCATCCGGCAGGTTGTGGGAGGGTGCCACCGTCACCTATGTGTGCCTGCAGTTGGCATATTATTTTGGATTTGACGAGGTGATCCTGATAGGCGTGGATCACAGTTTTGTCACCCAGGGTAAACCCAATACCACCATTGTCTCCGAAGGCGATGACCTCAATCATTTTCATCCCGCTTATTTTGGCAAGGGTTTCCGCTGGCAGCTGCCTGACCTGGAAACCTCGGAGCTTGCTTATGGGTTGGCAAAACAAGCCTTCGAAGAGGATGGGCGTAAGATCGTGGATGCCACCGTGGGGGGAAAACTCACCGTTTTCCCAAAAGTGGAATATGATGAGCTTTTCTAAGGGACTCTGATGCAGCCACGGGTTTCAATCGTCACTCCTTCTTACAACCAGGTTGCCTATCTGGAAGCCACTATCCACTCAGTCCTATCGCAGGATTATCCTGCAGTGGAATATTTACTGGTAGATGGGAGTTCCAACGATGGCAGTCTGGAGATCATCCGCAGATACGCGCAGCATTTTGCATGGTGGGTTACCGAAAAGGACCAGGGTCAGGCGGATGCCATCAACAAAGGATTGCGCAAAACCACCGGCGAGATTATTGCCTGGTTGAATTCGGATGACCTCTACCTTCCCGGCACTCTTCAAAAGGTGGTGGCTTTTTTTGAAGAACACCCGCAGGTTGGGTTGGCGTATGGAGACCTGCAGGCAATTGACGGCGGGGGAACGCCGATCAATTTGCTGCATTATCCATCATATACCCTGCCGGATCTGATGACCTTTCACATTATCGGTCAGCCGGCGGTCTTTTTTCGTCGAAGCGTGATGGAGCAAGCCGGGTTGCTTGATCTTTCCTATCATTATCTGCTGGACCACCAGCTATGGGTGCGTATGGCGGGCAAGACCACTATTGCCCACATCCCCGCTACGCTGGCGGCTGCCCGCTATCATGAGACAGCAAAAAATATTGCTGCTGCCGGGAAGTTTGGAGAAGAAGCCTACCGGATGGCGGACTGGATGCGATCTTATGAAGGTACTTGCCAGATTTATCCGTCCTTAAAAAAGAAGATCATGGCAGGTGCTTGCTTGATCGACGGGCGTTATTTACTGGATGGGAACGAACCCTGGCAAGCATTGAAAGCCTATGTTCGCAGTATTGGCTACCATATCCCAACCGGACTGCGCGAATTTCACCGCCTGCTCTTTGCGCTGGCAGCTTCTGCCGGATTGGTAAAAGTCCATAATGTGGTGGATCGCCGTAGAAAGATGAATAAGATAAAATCTCTTTTAGGAAGAGAGAAGTAAGCTTATGCAGGTCGCATCGCACAAAAAAAATATCTTTTATATCCTTCTGGTTATCCTGATCCTATCGGCGGGGTTATTGATCCGTTTATATGATATTTCAGATGCACCGCTTGATTTCCATCCCACCCGCCAGCTTCATTCTGCCCTGATGGCGCGTGGCATGTATTATCGATTGACCGGTGCAACGGGCTGGCAGGCACAAACTGCCATCCAGCAATGGAAATTGGAGGGGCTGATTGAACCCCCCGTCATGGAATGGCTGGCTGCCCTGGGTTATTGGGCAAGCGGGGTTGTCGATTTGCGCATCCCGCGTCTGATCGCCGCGCTTTTCTGGCTGCTGGCTGCTATCCCACTGCTGCGGGCAGTTGAAGCGGAAAATAGCTGGAAAGCTGCTCTGGTGGGAGCCGCATTCTTCTTATTTTATCCCTATGGGATCATTGCCAGCCGCTCGTTCCAGCCGGAGACATTACTGGTGCTGTTTCTGGCGTTGTTCCTGCTGGCACTGCTCCAATGGGATAAGGAAAGAAGCTGGAAATGGGCTATCTGGGCTGGTTTGGCTGGCGGGTTGGCGATCTTGATCAAAACCGTGGCAGCTTTTTTCGTTGCTGGTGTGGGAGTGGGTTGGTTGCTATCGGCGAAGAATTGGGAAACTGTATTCAAGGACAAGAAGATTTGGACAGCATTCCTGTTGATTATTCTGCCTTACATTCTTTACCTGATCTATGGGTTGTTCATCAACAAAGGGCTTTCCGGGCAGTTCAGTTTACGCTTCTTTCCGAATATGTGGAAAGATATTACGTTCTACCTGCGCTGGTTATCGAATTTGCGCCGCGTGATAAGCGTGGAATGGCTGGTGCTGGGCTTGCTGGGTACCTTCTTGCTCGATAACAAGACTGCACGCAATCTATTGGTTGGTGCCTGGATCGGTTATATTCTGTTGGGTTTTGTCCTGCCGTATCACATTTCGACCCATGATTACTATCATCTGCCCCTGCTGCTGCTGGTCGCCTTTGGCATTTCTGGGCTCTTCCGCCTTGTTTTTCAACATGGTGAACAACTTGGTGAGTTATTGCGTTGGTTGATAGGTGCAACTATCCTGTTCCTGTTTGCAGTATATGCCATGGATGCCCGTTCTGAAATGAAGAAAGTCGATTACATGCCCCAGATCGCGTTCTGGGAGAAAATGGGAGCACTTTTTTCAGCGGATGATAAGGTAGTTGCACTGAGTCAGGATTATGGCAATCGCCTGGCGTATTGGGGCTGGCTGACTCCACGCAACTGGCCGAGCATGGATGATATTGCATTGCGCCAGGAAGCCGGGCAGGCGGTCAATCTGGAAGACTATTTCCAGGATTACACCAGCGGGTATGATTATTTCCTGATCACCGATTTTGAGGAATATGCGCGTCAGCCGCAGTTGGAACAGTGGCTGCAAATGAACTCTGCAATAATCTCCTCTGATCCTGCGTATATCCTGTATGATCTCACTGCAACTGAAGAATAGAAATGTCGAAATTAACTGAAATGTCCCACCTACCAGCTATCCCTGAAATTTCTGTGGTGATTCCTGCCTATAATGAAGAGCAATGGATCGATCTGACGGTGCGTTCACTGGCAGACTATCTTCCAAAACTCACTGGCTCATGGGAGATCTTGGTGGTGGATGATGGATCACAAGATGGAACTGGTCGACTATGTCAACAATTTACGCAGGAGTTGGATAACTTTATCTATCTTCGCAACGAACACAATTCAGGGAAGGGTCTTTCAGTAAGGCGCGGCATGCTGGCTGCCCGGGGTAAACTGCGTTTTTTCATGGATGCGGATATGCCCTTTGAATTGGATATATTCCAAACCATGCAGCAGGCGCTTGTTGCCGAGAATGACATTGTCATCGGAGCCCGAGATCTGCCCGGTTCTACCTTGATAGGTGTTCCATTTATCCGCTTTGTCGCCGGACAGATCTTCAGTGTATTGGTAGGATTATTTGCGGTTAGAGGGATCAGTGATACCCAATGTGGGTTGAAAGGATTCCGCGCTGCAGTGGCGGATGCAGTGTTCTCGCGTACCACTATCGACGATTTTGGCATGGATGTGGAAATACTCTTCATCGCACAGCGTCTGGGATACCGCATTCAACGTATTCCGGTGCGCATGACCGGATTCCGCGGAGAGAGCCGGGTGCATTTATTTCGCGATTCCTTGAACATGTTCTTTGAGCTACTGTTGATCCGCTGGAATGCACTGCGCGGTGTTTATCACTTCAAGTGATCGGCTGATTAAGTTCAGAAATTCGATGATGGTAAAATCAGGGATCGCAAAGGAAGATGGAAAATGATGAAACCTCGTTTTCAATGTCCGCTGGATAGACGCAAAACCGACCGGTTGTTTCGATTGGCTTTGATACTGGCGAACATCGTTCTTTTGATTGCATTGACGACCTATGCTGTGCGAGGTTTCTACTCGCGTTATTGGGCGGATGATTACTGTTTTGGGACCATTTTTCATCAGCACGGGTTATGGGAAGGTACCGGATTCTTTTACCAGAACACCTCCAATCGTTTTGCAGCCTATTTCTTGGTGGGGCTTAATGAACTACTGGGGGAGTACGCCATCCGCTACCTGCCGGCGTTCATGATCCTGGTCACGGTTTTGATCTATTCTATGGTTTTCAGCCTGGCTTTCCGTTTGGTGAAATTTCCGCAAAAATGGGGAGTTTCGATCCTATTGAGCCAATTGATGACCTATTTTATGCTGCTGACTGCTCCTGATCTATTCCAGAGCATTTTCTGGCGCTCGGGGATGGTCAGTTACTATGCCCCTATTCCCTTCCTGGGTTTGGCGTTGATCATCATTTTGAAGGGCACCCAGCACGGAGAATTCAAGGTTCTCCAGTTGCTGCTGCTTGGATTGGTCACTTTTTTCTCGGCGGGGCTTTCGGAAACCTTTGCAGCATTGGAAAGTGGACTGTGGCTGATTCTTATTGTGGTTGCTTTGTTCTTCATAAAGAAAGACCGGCGTAAACCGATCCTGCAAAGTGGCACGATTGCATTGTTGGGTTCATTGATTGCCATGCTGATCATGATCAAAGCACCGGGCAATACGATGCGGTTGGAAACGTTGGAACAGGCTACTTCTCCCTGGCAGGTGATCTACCTGTCACTGCGCTTCGGTAGCAGTTTTCTTTACCGCACTCTGCGTGGTTATCCGTTCCCGATCGTAATATTATTTGCCACCTCTGCTATTCTGGCGTATCATCTCTCCGGACACGTTAAACCGGGAATGGACAAAACGGTATGGCTAAAGATCTTATGGGGTAGCCTGATCGCAGGCTTTATTTTGCTGGTCTGCGTTGCAGCACCGACCGCCTACGGGATGATGGCGTATCCTGAAAACCGTGCCTGGATGCTGGGACGTTTTGTGAGTGTGCTGGCTTTGATCGTGGCAAGTTTTAGCGTCGGAATTCTCAGTCACAGCTTCATGGACCATATTGTCGATACCTGTTTGATGTCCATCATCATGTTGGTACTGTTGAGTTTGTACCCGCTCAAGGGAACCTGGCAGGAATGGCAGCAGTTGCCTGTGTGGCAGGCTGGGGCGCGCGCCTGGGATGCACGCCAGCAAGGGATCTTGAATGGTATTTCTGATGGTGAAACCTCACTGACGGTGCAGGCGTTTGATTCCATTGGTAGTGTGGCAGAACTTACCGCCGATCCGCATTATTGGGTGAACGTCTGTGCAGCGAATTATTATGAGGTGGAGGAAATCATTGCGCTGGAGGTGCTGCCGTGAGTGACTCTCCGCTAGTATCTATTGTCACACCATCTTTCAACCAGGCTCCATATTTGGAAAAGACGATTCAGTCCGTGCTCGAACAGGATTATCCAAATTTGGAGTACGTCATTGTGGATGGTGCTTCGACGGATGGCAGTAAACAGATCATCGAAAAATATGCCGATAAGCTGGCGTGGTGGACCTCAGAAGCGGATCTGGGACAAACGGATGCTATCAATAAGGGTTTTCAACATGCCCACGGCAAGATCTATGCCTGGCTGAATTCGGATGATACCTACCAGCCTGGTGCGATCAGGGAAGCGGTTGATTTTCTACAGGATCATCCTGAGATCATCATGGTATACGGGGATGCCTATTACATTGATGAAGACGACAATGTGATAGGGAATTTTCCTGCTGCCCAGACTGATCTGAAAAGATTGCGACGCGGGTATGTCCATATTCCCCAACAGGCATCTTTTTTCACCGCGGCAGGGTGGAAAGCAGTCGCGCCGTTGGATCCCTCATTCTTTTTTGCTATGGATTATGATCTGTGGGTGCGCCTGGCGCAGGTAGGAGAACTGGTTTATCATCCGCGTCCCTGGGCGAATTTCAGACTGCACCATGATGCCAAGACCGTTGCTGCTGATGACCGTTGCTGGCCTGAAATGCTGCGAGTGCACTATCGTGACGGTGGGTCTAAATTAGCACTCATTGTATTGAAATATGGCTTGCGTAAACTGGCGGCTCCTTATATTCGCTGGAGACGTGAACGATTGTTTGAAAAGTAAAGGATGAAAATGTCGCATAAATACTCTCTCGGTGATATTGTCTTCAAGGTTCGTTTGACCGTTCGTTTATTAATGGATAAACGGATTGCTTTTTATCTCAAATTGATCCCTATTGCTGCCTTGGTCTATCTGGTGGTTCCATTCGACCTGATCATCGGTCCGATTGATGATACCGTGCTCCTCATCGGTGCGGTACAGCTATTCATCTCGTTATGCCCTGCTGAGATTGTGGACGAACACTCCCGTTTTCTACGAAACCGCAAAGAAACAGATTCTTCTGAACAGATCAAACTGCTAGACGATCATTCGAAATGAGCTGATTTGCAAGCGACCAGCGCTGGAACTGGTTCGCTTTCTATTTATCTCGACCAAATTTAATAAGCAGTATGATTCTTTAACTTTAAAGACCTTTTTATAATATCCTCGATACTTTAATCAAGAATAGCTTTAATTAGATCACTATATCGATCACGGGCTTTGAATCGCGATCGACTTTTTTGTCGGTTCACCTGATCAGTGATAATTTGAGTCTTTTGTCCAATAGAGAACAATCACATATTTTCCTATAATTGATGAATGTCATATTGAATATGTGATAAAATTCACATTTAAAATTTGTATTAAGGAGGTGCTCTATTTCAAGATGAAGAAAATGACTGATTTCAATAAAAGATCAAAAAACAAGGAAGGAGAAAAAATGAGTTTTTCAAAGATGGTAAAAATGATGGCGTTGTTAATGCTCGTTGCCCTGTTGGCTGTTGCATGTGCTCCTGCTGCTGAGGTAGAAGCACCAGCCGAAGCTGCGCCATCAACAGAAGAAACTGCTGAGGAAACTTCTGCAGAAGCTACTTCATCCAGTTTTCTATGGACAAAAGAATTAAGAGAGGCAGTTGCCGCAGCGATCGACCGGGAGGTCATTGTCGATCGTGTATTCGAAGGTCGCAACACCCCTGCCTATGGAATGGTACCCCCAAGCTATCCCTATGCGACGGAACCTTTCTTGGATAAGTATGGCACCCGCGACCTTGAACTTGCAAAACAATTGCTGCAAACTGCCGGTTATTCTGAGGATAATCCGTTTACCTTTGATTTGTGGTATCCCCCAGAACATTATGGAACCACCACTGCTGATGTCATGCAGGTTATCAAAGAACAATTGGAAGAAACTGGTATGATGGTTGTCAACCTCAAATCACAAAACTGGGCAGAATATGTCAATGGTTTTGTAGCCGGTGAAGCACCCTTCTTCATGTTGGGTTGGTTCCCGGATTTCACCGATCCTGACAACTGGTTGACTCCCTTTGCATCCTGCTTGCAGTCGCCCGATAATGGCGTCAACTACTGCAATCCTGAAATGGATGCACTGCTGACCGCTGCCGCTACTTCAACGGATCCGGCAGAGCGTGAAACACTGTACCAACAAATCGGCGAACTCTATGCTGACGATGTCCCAACCATCCCGTTATTCTGGGAACCCGAATACATCACCTCTCGCACTGGAATTGAGGGAATCGCCATTGGTGGTTCATTCGAATTCAATTACAACGTCCTCAGTTTCACTGACGAAGCAGTTCCCGCTTCTGGCAGCGCAGATACCATCATCATCGGCACCACTGATGAAGTAAATAGCCTGGATGCGAATGATGCTTATGCTACCCATGACTGGGAGATCATCAAGAACACTGGTATGGCATTAATGAGTTACACTCCAGGAACAACAGAATTGGTTCCTGGTGCAGCCACTGATTTCCCTGTCGTTAGTGATGATGGGTTAACCTATACTTTCACCTTGAAAGACGGTTTGATGTTTGCCGATGGTACTCCATTGACGGCAGATGACTATGTCTATTCATGGAATCGCTTGAATGCACTGGAAGGACAGGTTTCGGGGTTGGTTCAGGTATATGTTGAGAGTGTAGAAGCTCCCGATGCCTCAACCGTGGTCTATCATCTGAAGTCGCCGATTGGCTTCTTCAGCGCCCTGGCTGCGACAGCTCCATTTGTCGCTGTAAATCCCGCTACCTTCACCATGGATGTCATTAATTCCTATCCGGATACGCTGGATGGAATTGGACCATATCGTATGGTCTCCAATGTACCTGGGGAGCAACTTGTCTTGGAAGCTAATCCATATTACACAGGCGAAGATGCTGCAAAGATCACGAATGTCATCATTAAATACTTTGCAGATCCAACCACCATGGGTAATGCAGTAGAAAATGGTGAGATCGATATCGCTTGGCGCACATTAGGCCCGGTAGAATCAGAACGCCTTTCAGCCATTGACGGGTTAACCGTACAAAAAGTTGATGCACCATCTTTACGGTACATGGTTTTCAATCACACCTATGTACTGCCCGATTCTGCTGAATAAGCAGCGTTATAGAAAATAAGTAAGTAGGGGTAGTGTTATGCTACCCCTACTATCCCTTCCTTCACTCAAGGTTCATTTTGACTTATTTTTTGGATTTATCAATTGGAGTTATTTGAATGTCATCATCATTGAAAAAATTTTTAATTACGCGTTTTCTCTTAACCATTCCTATGATCCTCATCTTGGTAACCCTTGTTTTCTTTATTATGCGAGTATTACCTGGCGATCCTATCCGTTCACAACTGGGTCCGCGGGTGAGTGAAGAACAGGCAAATGTGTTGCGAGAGCGCTTAGGACTGAATGACCCAATCATTGTTCAATATGGGCATTATTTGAAAGATGTAGTCACTTTGGACTTTGGAAATGCGCTGACACGTGGTGAGAGACCCATTCGTGAAGAATTGGGGGAGAGACTTCCTGCTACATTAGAATTGACAATCCCAGCTATGCTTCTGACTGCTGTTCTAGGTATTGGATTGGGTTCTTTTGCAGCCAAAAATCGAAAAAAAGTGGTTGATTATGGGATCAGGCTGTTCAGTATTTTTATTTACTCTATTCCCATTTTCTTTATGGGGTTAATTTTTCAAATTGTCTTTGGTGTTCGACTGAATATTCTCCCACTTTCCGGAAGAATGGATCCCATTTTATTGACCACATTTCAGTCAAAAACCAATTTTTATATCATCGATTCGATCATAACGCAGAATTGGCCAGCGTTGAAATCAACTTTCCTTCATCTAATAATGCCATCGATGACGCTTGGTTTATCCCTGACTGGTGTTTTTATTCGATTAACAAGGGTCAATATGATCGAGATGATCAAATCAGATTTCATCATTGCAGGAAGAGCGAGAGGAATTTCTGAAAATAAACTGGTATATAAGCATTCATTAAGAAACACATTGATACCGATTATGACCCTGATTGGTTTACAGATGGCAATCCTTATCGCTGGAGCCGTATTAACCGAAACCACTTTTTCGTGGCCGGGAATGGGGAGATATTTGGTGGATCGTATTGCACTGCGTGACTACACAGCAGTTCAATCAACCATTGCAGTATTCGCATTCTTTGTTGCGATTATTTCATTGGTGATGGATATTCTGTATGCACTGGTTGATCCGCGTATTCGTTATTAGCATAACACAACAGGATTGAGATTTTATGATGAAGAATAAAAATGAAATTGAAGGAAGCACTATACCCGAATGGCAATTGGAACTCGACAAAGTTGGATTTGTGCGTAGGTTGTTCCTGGCAAGAAAATGGTACAAAGGCGACTGGTGGTTCGTACTGATCAGCGCGTTGTTGCTGATTTTTATTGTTTTCCTTGGAGTATTTCCGCAATGGTTTGCTCCTTACAACCCGCGAGAAGAGGTGGGACCTTCCTTGTTAAAACCTGGTGAGAAGACACCAAGTTTTTCTGTGCTGATTGATCAAAATAGTAGGGTAAATACATTCCAAGATATTGCGAAGCAGACAGACAAAATCGGATATCTAATGGGTAGCCAAGCAGCTCAAGCAATCAGAGATACGGTCAGTCGTCTTAATGAACAGGCAGAAGAGAATGGGGGGGATATCCGTTACAATCCTCGCGGTTCTCGATACGAGACCATAAAGGAGGGATTGGATGCCTTATCTGTCGGAGAAATCAATGGCTTTATTGCATCTGATAGTGAATTAGGTGATGTTTTAGGACAATACCCCAATGTCTCTGTAGTTGATCAATTACGCAGTAGCAAAGCGGAATACTTTATTCTTGGAACAAATCAACTTGGACAGGATATTTTCAGCCGTATCATTTGGGGCACGCGTATTGCATTGGTGGTTGGGTTGAGTTCAGCTTTGATCTCTTTTGTGGTTGGCGTTCCGCTTGGTCTTTTCAGTGGTTTCATTGGCGGATCGGTTGATAGGATTCTGACTCTTATTATGGATAGCTTATACACCTTCCCCGGTTTGATCCTTGCCATTGCAATTGCATCTGTATTGGGTGCCGGCATGGGAAATATCATTGTTGCAATTGCCGTATTGTATGTTCCAACTTATTTCCGTGTTGTACGGGGACAAACACTCACTGTAAAGAATGAACTTTATGTTGAGGCTGCCAGGAGTTTGGGAACGAAGATGAAGGACATTCTTTTCAAGTATATATTTCCAAATGTGCTTCCATCAGTTGTAATTATCTTCTCAGTAAATGTGGCGGATGCTATTCTCACTGAAGCCGGATTGAGTTTTATCGGATTGGGGTTGCCGCCGGATACCCCCGATTGGGGTATTGATTTGGCGCGTGGTCAAGACTATTTAAGGAGTGCCTGGTGGTTGATCACATTCCCTGGTGGGATGGTCAGTTTAGTGACTCTGGCATTCAGTATGCTGGGTGAGAGTCTTTCTGAAATTCTCAACCCGCGCTTATCGGAGTTGTAACATGGCAAAAAAGGTTTTAGCAAGAATAAAAGATCTTTCAGTAACTTACCAGACTCGGATTGGTCCGGTTAGTGCGGTCGATCATGTTAGCTTTGATATTTACAAAGGTGAAATATTGGGGTTGGTAGGTGAAAGTGGGTGTGGGAAGAGCACATTGGGGAAAGCCTTACTACGGATGATCGACCCACCTGGAGAAATTTCAAGTGGCGAGATTATTTTTGATGGCGAGAATATCATGAATTATGATGAGAAACAATTGCGTGATTTCCGCGGTCGAAGAGCAAGCATGATCTTTCAAGATCCAATGACGTCTCTTAATCCGGTGCAACGGATTGATGATCACCTGATTGAAGCCATAAAAGTGCATGAACCGCAAACGAGTCGGGAGCCAGCGTTGACGCGCTCGAAAAAAATGATTGAGAGGTTAGGCATCGGAACCAACCGGTTGATCAGTTATCCACATCAATTATCAGGTGGCATGCGCCAGCGTGTTATGACTGGCATTGGTTTGATATTGAATGCAGATCTGATTGTTGCAGATGAAGCTACCACCTCTTTGGATGTCATTGTGGAAGCAAAATTGGCTGACCAGCTAAGAGAAATTCGCGGTGAGTTTGGTGTAAGTTTGTTGATGATTACCCATAATATTGCCCTGGTGGCTGAGATGGCGGATCGTATTGCAGTGATGTATGCGGGGCATATGATCGAAATTGGCGATATTTACAAGGTTTTTGAAAACCCCAAACACCCCTATACACAGGGATTATTAGCTTCTGTTCCTAATATTCGTTTTGATGAACAGGAACAATTATACAAAATGCCAGGTGAACCACCGAACTTAACTCATCCTCCCCGAGGCTGCCGTTTTCATCCACGGTGCCCATATGCCATGCCGATTTGTTCGGAACAGGAACCAAGTTTGATAGAGGTGGAAAAAGATTGGATGGTTCATTGTTGGCTCTATCAAGATCATCCGGCAAGCGAGAGTTAGGATTTACGAACTATGTTGAACACAAACAATACAAAAATAGTGAATGTTGAACCTATTCTTAAATTAGATCATATCAAAAAGTATTTTCCGGTTCAAAAGAGTTTGCTCGACCAGATTTTTGCCGGGCATATTGACTATGTGCGAGCTGTCGATGATGTTTCTATCAGTGTTAAAAAGGGAGAAGCTTTTGGTCTGGCGGGGGAGAGTGGAAGCGGCAAAACCACAATTGGCAGGTTAGCAATTGGTTTGGAGACCCTTTCTGATGGCAAGGTGATTTTCAATGGACAGGACCTGTCATTGCTCAGCAAAGAGGAATTGCGAAAACTGCGCAGCAAAATGCAGGTGATATTTCAGGATCCGATGGCTTCTTTGAATCCTCGTATGACATTAGGTAATTCAGTCATGCAAGGATTGATCATTCATTATCCTGAAAAGGCAGACCAACACCGTGATATGGTGGCGTCTTTGTTTGAGAAAGTGGGGTTAACTCCTGCTAATTTTTATTTTAATAAATACCCGCATCAGATATCTGGTGGTCAGCGACAAAGAGTTGTGATTGCGCGCGCATTGATCACACGACCGGAACTCGTTCTGGCGGATGAACCGGTAGCGATGGCAGACGTGAGTGTTCGTTCGTTGCTGTTGGACCTTATGGTGCAGCTAAAAAATGAATTCAACCTGACATATTTGTTTATCACTCATGATCTGGCAACCGCCAAATATATTTGTGATCGCATTGGAATTTTGTATTTGGGAAAATTAGCAGAAGTTGCTCCTGTTAAAGAGGTTTACCAGCATCCCCTGCATCCCTATACCAAAGCTTTATTGGCTGCCGTGCCGGTTCCCAATCCTCGTGAAAGACGGACAGAAGTGATGCCAGAGGGAGAAATTCCCAATCCGATCAACCCCCCATCAGGATGTCGTTTCCATCCACGTTGCCCAATTGCAAGACCGGATTGTGCCGAAATCGAACCGCCCCTGGAAGAATTGGCACCCGGGCATTTTGTAGCCTGCCGTTATGCTAAAGCCTAACAAACCAAGAGCTGTCTGTGAATTGGCAGCTCTTTTCTTCATTCATTTCCAACACTAACAGCCTTATCGGCTTTTATATCTCCGTCAATACTTGCTACAATTTCCCATGCGATGCTCTTCTTCAGTTCGAATAGCTCATTTGCATCAGCCTGGGATAATGCTGAGACCATACGTTCTTTTTCTGCTACCGTCCACCGCGTCAATAGATGAATGTAAGAGGGCAACGCATCAGTTGGGATTTTCATTAATTTCTTGTACTTTTCATCGGGAGATTCCATGATGCCGATGTAATTTCCTGTACTTTTAGACATCCGTTTTTTTCCATCGATTCCGACCAGAATAGGCATCGTCAGGCAAATTTGGGGTTCCATTTGGAAATATTCCTGCAGTTTTCTTCCAGCCATCAGGTTGAATAACTGTTCCGTTGCCCCTATTTGCACATCGGCTTGAATTTCCACTGCGTCATACGCCTGGGCAATGGGATAGAGGATCTCCTGAAATTGAATCAGGTCATTTCTTATTAACCTTTTCTTCAAACTATCTCTTCCCAAAAGTTGTTGTAGAGAAAATATTGAGCCTATTTCCAATATTTCGGCAATTGATATTTCCTGAAGCCATTTATGATTGAACAATAATCTTGTTTTATTTTTATCCAAAACCTTGAAAGCTTGTTTGGTATACAAATTTGATTCTTGCATCACCGTATCGAAACTACGTTTTTCCCGGGCAGTTTCCCGATCGCTGGGATCACCAATCAATGAAGTAAACGTCCCGATCACAAAATATACCTCGTGCCCAAAATCTTGGAATTGCCGTAATTTGCGCATGCTAACCGTATGCCCCAGATGCAAATCAGGACCGGTCACGTCATAACCACAATAGACCTGCAAAGGGCGTTGTTCTTTTTCTGCTTTTATCAAGCGTTTCTCTAATTCAGCATGCATGAATTCATAAAGGGACGCATCACCGTACTCTGTCCCATCCATAAATGTTTCGGTCTGTTGTGCAATTCGATTATTCATCATGTCCCCTGATACTAATAATTATATAAAAAATCTACTGGGATAAGAAAGCACGTAGATGAATATGATGGAGGAAATTGAAAATGAATGACCATATTGGTTAAACGCAAAAAGCCTATTACAGGCTTTTTATCGTGTGCCCCCATGGAGATTCGAACTCCAGTTTTAGCCTTGAAAGGGCTGCGTCCTAGGCCTCTAGACGATGGGGGCAGAGAGAGGTATTTTAACATTTGATTTTCTGGCGGTCAAGCAATTGGTCCCTCGATTTTGAAAATGGATGGGACGAAAAATGTGAATTACAAAGTCATAAGCTCTTTAATTTACAGACCAAAATCGGCTATTCACATAAAGATCAATGAAAAGAGCAGATACTACAGGAGATATCTGCTCTTTTAGGTTTTCTTTTTCAGAGAGGGGACGACTAGATCACTCCTAATTCCTTCCCGACCGCTTTGAATCCTTCCAGCCCTTTATCCAGATCGGCAGTGCTGTGAGCAGCCGAGATCATGACCCGGATGCGCGCTTTGCCCTGCGGGACGGTGGGATACCCGATCGAAGTGGCGAAGATGCCGCGTTCAAAGAGCAGTCGACTGAAGTTCTGGGCAAGTTGCGCTTCTCCCAGCATCACGGGGGTGATGGGAGTCTGGCTCTTGCCGGTGTCAAAGCCCAACGCATTTAGTTCCTTTTTGAAATATGCCCCGTTAGACCATAGTTTGTCCACCAGTTCCGTGGATTCTTCCAGCAGATCAATAGCCGCGATGCAGGCTGCCACATCCGGGGGTGTGACGGCACTGGAAAATAGGAATGGTCGCCCGCGTTGGGTCAGCCATTCGACGATATCGGCGTTGCCTGAAACCACACCACCGACCACTCCAAAGGCTTTCGAGAAGGTACCGACTTCAATATCCACTTTTCCATGCAGGTTGAAATGATCGACGATGCCACGCCCGCCCTTTCCGAGCACTCCCTCTCCATGAGCATCATCCACCATCAACAGAATGTCATAACCTTCGGCAATCTCATACAATCGATCCAATGGTGCGATGTCCCCATCCATGCTGAAGACGCCATCGGTGACGATCAACGCCCGCCGGTAATCACCTTCATTTTCCTTGATGACCTGTTCCAGGTGCAACGGATCGCCATGGTTGTAGCGCAGAACACGCGCACCCGATAAACGGCAGCCATCAATGATGCTGGCGTGGTTCAATTCGTCCGAGAAGATCACATCTTCTTTCCCCACCAGGGCAGGGATGGTAGCGAGGTTTGCGGTGAAGCCAGATTGAAAGGAAATAGCAGCCGGTGAATGTTTGAAAGCAGCCACCCTTTTTTCCAATTGATGATGGATCTCCATTGTTCCGGCAATGGTGCGTACTGCTCCGGGACCTACCCCATACTGTTCCAATGCTTTTTGGGCGCCTTCAACCAGGCGCGGATGGTTTGCCAGACCGAGATAGTTATTGGAGCAAAAATTCAAAACTTTCTTTCCATCTACTACTAACCAGGCTCCCTGCGGAGAATCAAGTGTGCGAATGTGGTTGTAAAGACCATTTTTATTCAGGTTTTTCAGTTCTTTCTGTATCCAATCAAATCTGCTAGCCATGTTCACCTCAAATTTCTCGGACTGGATCAGCCCGGATTCAAAAATTATACTTAGCCGTCAATTTGACACAAGTAACCTAACTCAGTAAGTTTAGCCTGAAAATGTTCTATTCCTTTGCGATCAATGATAAAGGTAGTGGGGTTCAATTCCTCGATGATATATTTCTTCAAATCGGATTGTGTCAGCGTTTTTGCCACGGCATTATCACCGATCCGCAGCAGAACCTGACTTGTAACATTGGCAAAGACATTCTTCGTTTCAAAGCGCTGCAGCGCCTGATAGAGACCGGGTGCAGGTGCCTGGGTGAGATGTTTTTTCAGTAACCCGATCAATTGAGGTACCTGCAATCCTTGCTGCTGGGCTGCCTGTAGGGAGCGAGGGGTGATCTGGTATTGATACTCATTCCGTCGCAGCCCTTTCCACTTGCAGAAGCGGGCGACCTGATAACGCAGGGTACGTGCACATTCTGCACTGATGCACAGATTGGCTTGTGCCAGGGTATAGAACTTTCCAATATCCTCTCTGATAGGATGATCAGGAGGGTTGTTGAGAAGTGCTTTGCGATCTGTCCAGCGAAATCCGTAAATTTCTCCACTTTTCCTATCTACCAACAGGTCGCTTAACCCCAAGCCAAACAAGATTGTAGAAACAAAGAAATGCAGGAAAGCGCCTTCGACCTCATCCCAGTGCTCAAAACCTCGCAGGAGAGCGCCGCTTTGCCGGTCGCTGACGTACCAGGTATCTATCTCCCCCGCCACGCGCAGCACTTCTGGATTGTTGATCTTCACATCCTGAATGAATGCAGGCAAATTCCACCAGGTATCTGGCGGGATAGGATCCAGCAGGTCGATAATACGCTGGCGTATTTGAATCGTATTCACTTTCAGATTACCTTCGAAATGCAGATCAGGCAGGTATGCCATTTCGATGAATGTGCGGTTTTTTAACCAGGTTTGCAATATCTCGAACTGTGCGGTTTCTCTCGGTTTGGTGAGGTGCTCCTGCACGGCATCCAGATTCAGAGTCCCTTTTTTATCGATCAATTTCATTCCCCAAAGAAGCTGGGATAGCTGTGCATGATTGAATACACCCCGCAAAGGTTGTATCACCTCAATTTTCATCCCCATACGCAATCCAGCCAGCATACTGCAGATGTCATCTACAATGGTATCCTGTGCCAGTTTGGCGCTGCTGCCTTTGGGTGGCACCAATTCCTTTCCGAGAGGTTGGATGGTGTCAGCAGGCTGATTGAAAAGACTGCAGATCTCTTCGGGGATGTAAACAAATTCTCTGGGTTCAGGTTTGGCATCAAAAAATGCCCTGCCGATCAATCCGCTATACCATAATATTTCCGCGATGCTGACTGGCTCCCGCTCGGGGTGCAGGCGCTCCCGTTTGGCGATTCCCATCACACGGATATCGCCATACTGGCGGCTGAATTGTGACCAGGGCATTTTCCCCTCGGAATCGACTAGGGCGTGGAAAGCCCGTCTGGCTTCATTGGGTAAAGACTGGATGATCTCCGCTATCACTCCCTCTTGAAGGATGGTGGCAATGCTGGATTGTAATTGTCGACCCGCTAATTCTACGTTTGCATTGATCCCCCATTTGGTAAGGATGATGGCGCGCACATCTTCATCGTGGTTGATCAACAGGTTCTTAATGGTTGGCATCTTAGCCTCTTCTACATAGATTTTAATCGCAAATTTTGCTGAGGGAATATTGTTATAATTCAAACGCATATTTCATTCAATCTGAAGGTATTTTTAGCGATGAACATCTTTCTTCAAGAAGGTTTTCTAAATGGATTTTATGAGATCTTGGGACCTGATCTGTTGCGGGAGATTCTGGGGTCGGCTGATTATACTATCTGCTTCAATGCTGGCAGGGTATTGACATCAGAATTATTGCCTGTTTCTTTCTATGAAAACCTGGTGTTTGCTTTGAAAAGAGAGTTAGACTCAAAAAGCCTGGCAGGTGTCGCGCGATCTGCCGGAAGAATGGCTTTTAAGACCTACAAAGATGTTTTTCCTACCCTGGTGGAATGTGGCAGCATTGAAAAGCGCCTGCTGCCATTTGTGGAAAAGATCAGCACTGCGCTGAATGCGTTTATCGGGATATTGAACGAATGTGGTGCAGGTCAAATTGAGTTGAGCCAGGATGCGCAGAAGCAGGAATGGTATCTCACCGGAAAGATCAGCTTGCCAGAAGGAACGATATTGCAGGTCGGGCAGCAGCATTTCCTGATGGGCGTTCTGGAAAGTTTGCTGGAATGGATCGATAGCCGTCATACCTTTGGGGTCGATCAACTTGCCGATCGCTATCATCTGGACCAGGGGATGCTTGATTTGCAAATCGCTATCAAGCAGTTCGAGTAGTACTGACAGGGCCTGATTTGACAGAAAAGGTGAATCTGTCTATACTTAGTTCATAACAAAATACAAGGAACAGATCCGGGGAGCCGTAAAGCGGCTGAGAGGAAGAGCCAAATCTTCGACCCGTAAAACCTGATCCGGATAATACCGGCGGAGGGAGAGACAAAAAACTAAATCCCTCGCTGGTCGAGGGCTTTTTTATGAATAGAGCAGTGATCTTTGTGAATGGAGTAGTGCGGGATTATTCTCTTATCTTACCCCAACTGAAAACGCGTGATTTCATCATAGCTGCCGATGGTGGGTTGAAGCATATCAACAAACTGAAATTAAAACCCGCCCTGGTGATCGGGGACATGGATTCCATTTCTGCTTCTGATCTGGATATCGCTGAATTCCAGCAAACCGAGATCATTCGCTTTAACAAAGATAAGGATCAAACTGATCTCGAACTTGCTATCCAGGCAGCCATGCAGCGCGGATATCGGGAGGTCCTGATCGTGGCTGGCTTAGGGGGAAGGCTTGACCAGACCATCGCCAACCTGCTCCTCATACTTGCTCCGGATTTCAAAAAATGCAAGATCACTTTCGACGACGGAATCGAAGAAGTATTTCTGGTGAATGGAGCCCAGGAGATAGGCGGAAGTGCCGGGGATGTCATTTCTTTCATTCCCATGGAGGGGAATTGCGAAGGAGTTACTACCGAAAATCTGAAATATCCGCTTATTGGTGAGACATTAGAACAATATAAAACACGGGGTGTGAGCAATGAGATGACCTCTTCCCATGCTACCATTTCTATGAAAAGTGGGATTGCTTTATGCATCCATACCCGGACGCGTTTGAGAAAGGATTTATGATGAAGAACAAGAAATTTCGTTTTATCCTGATCTGCCTGCTGACTGGTGTGCTGGCTTTAAGTGCCTGTTCGAAACAAGAACGTACCTTGACGGTGCTTACCCATGACTCGTTTGCGATCAGCGAAGATGTGATCGCTCAATTTGAGCAGGAGAACAACGTGAAGGTCAATTTCATATTGAGTGGCGATACCGGCAGTGCCTTGAATAAGGTCATCCTCACCAAAGATGCCCCATTAGGAGATGTGTTTTATGGGGTTGACAATACCTTTCTATCCAGAGCGCTGGATGAGGATATCTATGAAGTATACCATTCTCCTTTGCTGGCGGATATCCCCGATGAATTCAAACTGGATGAGCAGGATCGTGCGTTACCGGTGGATTATGGCGATGTGTGTCTAAACTATGATAAAGCCTATTTTGCTACGAACCAGTTAGCAATTCCACAAAGTCTGGATGACCTGCTCGATCCACAGTATGCAGGGCTGCTGGTGGTGGAGAACCCTGCCGTTTCATCCCCCGGGATGGCATTTTTGCTGGCAACCATTGCCCAGTATGGCGAGGATGGTTATCTGAACTACTGGCAACAATTGAAAGATAACGGGCTGGTGGTGGTCAATGATTGGGAGATAGCTTATTATTCCAATTTCTCAGGTTCTTCAGGGAAGGGTCCGCAGCCCATGGTAGTATCCTATGCCACCAGTCCGGCAGCCGAAGTGATCTTCGCGACGGAACCTCTGGATGAAGCTCCCACGGCTTCCATCATTGGGCAAAACACCTGCTTCCGGCAGATCGAATTTGTCGGAATCTTGAAGGGCACTTCCAGCCGCGATCTGGCAGAGAAATTTGTCGATTTCATGTTGAGTGTACCCTTCCAGGAAGATATTCCCATGAACATGTTCGTGCTGCCGGTCAACAGCCAGGCGCAGCTCCCGCAGGAATTCGTGCAGTACAACCAAGTTCCGGATGCTCCTGCGACCCTGCCTTACACGGAAATTGCAGCCTCTCGCGATACCTGGATAGCAGCCTGGCAGGCAACCATCCTGCAGTAAGGTAAGAAATGAACCAAACCAGGCGGCAGATCTTCTTTTCTTTGGGAATTTTCCCTCTGATCTTCTTGCTGACCTTCTATGCCCTGCCGCTTGGTATCATCTTTCAAAAAGCGATTGAAGCATTTCAAGGCTCTTTCGGGAGCGATTTATTTACACGAATAAGCGCTCCCCTTGGATTTACGCTTTTTCAAGCGATCCTCTCCACTCTTCTGACCATTTTGGTGGGATTCCCCATTGCGTATGTATTTTCCCATTTTAGTTTTAGAGGGAAAAGATTTTTTCAAATTGCAGTTACCCTTCCATTCATATTGCCGACGGTAGTGGTCGCCGCTGCATTCAACAGTTTGTTAGGTGCCAATGGTTGGTTGAATCTTCTTTTTATGCATGTTTTTACACTGGTTGATCCTCCCATCCAACTGATGAATACTATATGGATCATCTTGTTGGCACATGTCTTCTACAATACTTCCATCTTTATACGTATGGTGGGGGCGGGTTGGGCACAATTAGAGATCGAGCAGGAACAGGCGGCACGAGTGCTGGGGGCGTCGCCCTGGCAGCGTTTTTATCACATAACGCTGCCACTCTTGAAACCATCCATCGTCTCCGCATTTTTGATGGTGTTCCTGTTTGATTTCACCAGTTTTGGAGTGATCCTGCTATTGGGTGGTCCTGCGTTCAGCACCCTGGAAGTGGAGATCTATCGCCAGACCACGCAATTACTGAATCTCCCACTGGCGGGATTGTTGAGCATCTTGCAGTTGTTAATGACCTTTATCATCTCCCTGCTGAGTATGCGAGATAAAAAGAGCGGGGTGGTCTCATTTCTGCCCGATATCAACAGTGAGAGATTGAGACGACCGACCGGACGTTATCAGAAAATCATGATAAGCATACTGCTTGTCTGTTTGGTTCTGTTCTTTGTGCTGCCTGAGGTGGGGCTGATCATGCGCTCTGTGGTAAAACTGGAAGCAGATCGAACGCAGTTGGGAGCGTATCAGACCGGCTTCACCCTGACTTATTACCGGGAATTGTTCAAGAATACCCGTCGCTCCCTTTTTTATGTCCCTCCTATCGAAGCATTAAAGAATTCCCTGCTATATGCGCTGGCAACCATGCTGGTCGTCGGCATTCTGGGGATTAGCGCAGCCAATGCCCTGGTGCAAATGCGTCGTGCGAAATGGCTGCGTGCCCTGTTGGTCTTGCCGTTGGGAACTTCTTCTGTCACACTGGGATTGGGTTTCTTGCTGACATTCACGCGGCTGTCATTCTTCCAGCAGTTCCCACAGGTGCTCATCCCCATTGCGCATTCTCTGGTGGCGTTACCGGTGGTCATCAATACCCTGTATCCGGCACTCTCCACCATTCCAACCAACATGCATGCTGCTGCCAGTAATCTGGGCGCATCCCCACTCAGAACGCTGCAGATGATCGACCTGCCGCTCATTCGAAAACCACTGCTGGTGGGGGCGTTGTATGCATTCATCCTCTCGCTGGGAGAGTTTGGTGCCACTTCATTCCTGACCAGACCGGATTACCCCACCATGCCAATTGCGATCTATCGTTACCTAGGATTGCCGGGCGCGTTGAATTACGGGCAGGCGATGGCGATGGCTTGTATCTTATTGACGGTGTGTGCCGCTGCCATGTTCATCATGGAAGGATTAACCAACAAGGATAGAGAATAATGAAACCGGTATGTCTATCTGTACGTTCCATTAAAAAGAATTATGAAGATGCTCCTCTTCTACGCGATATTAGTTTTGACCTGCATAAGAACGAGACGCTTTGCTTGCTTGGTCCCTCGGGCAGCGGCAAGAGCACGTTGCTGCGCATCATCGCAGGGTTGGAGCAAGCCGACGCGGGACAGATCTTATGGCAAGATCGAGATATTACCTCTCTTCCGGTCGAAAAGCGCAATTTTGGATTGATGTTCCAGGATTATGCCCTCTTTCCACACATGAATGTGGCAGAGAACATCGCCTTCGGACCGCGTATGCAGGGTTGGAAGAAACAGGATATCACAGCGCGTGTCAATCAAACGTTGCAGATTGTACACCTGGAAGGCTTTGCCAGCCGGCAGGTGGGCGACCTCTCCGGTGGGGAGAAACAGCGTGTGGCGCTGGCTCGCACCATCGCTGCCAAACCGGCACTGCTCATGCTGGACGAACCACTGGGCGCTTTGGATAAAGCGCTACGCGATCAACTGGGGCAGGAACTGCGGGAGATATTAAAAGAACTGCAACTTCCGACCATCTATGTCACCCATGATCAGGAAGAAGCTTTTACGGTCGGTGATAACGTGGCGGTGTTGAACTTTGGATATATCTTGCAAAAAGGCAACCCGGAAGAGATCTATACCAAACCAGCCTCAGCATGGCTGTCAGGTTTTCTCGGTTTCACCAATCGTGTGGAAGGAAACATCATTTCTATGGATCCTTTAAAAGCATCCACCTACCTGGGCGATTTTGAATTGGTAAGCCATGATGACCGGCAACTTGAGCTGGGAGAAGAGGTAACCTTGGTACTTCGACCGGAATCTATTCAGGTCGAAAGTGGGGCAGGGAATAGCAATTCATTGTCGGGAATGATCAAGGATTCTCAGTTCCGCGGAGATGGCTACCGTCTATCGCTACTCCTGGAAGATGGAGAGATCTTCCATTTTCACGATCTCCAGCGCCGTGAAATAGGGCAGCATATAATATTAAAAATAGATCCTGCTGCGATTGTATGGTACGGAGAAGATGAACGAACAAATCAAGATCATCAAAAAAAATGAGGCTGGAAAAGCTGTCTTTCAATATGACGGTCAAATGATCCGCCAGAGCCACAAAGGGGCGCTGGTATCGGCTATTTTCGGTATCTACAAAGTAACTGAAGAAGAAGTGGATTTTCTAGCGGGGGATGTGTTTCATGAATATTATTTTTACGATAAATGGTTCAATATCTACGAAATACACGCAGGTGATTCTCCCCTGATCAAAGCCTGGTACTGCAACCTATGCAGACCGGCGGAAATCCTACCCGACCGGATATCTTATGAAGACCTGGCGCTGGATTTACTGATTTATCCTGATGGCAAGCAAAGCATCTTGGATAGGGAAGAATTCCGTGTGCTGCATATCAATGCACATGAGCGGCGTATGGCATTGGAAGGATTATCAGAGTTGCAGAATATCTTCAAGAGTATTGAGAGCCTGAATTTAAAAAAGTTGCTATAAGTTCACTCTTTTCCCAGGGGGCGGATCGCAAAGCGCCAAATTGCCCAGCAAATCACGAAGATCAAGATACAGGCTACTGCAATGGGCACAACAATGGAGAGAACCGATACGCTGGTGGAAGTGACATCCTCCACAACGCTGACCGGGATGTTCCCTGCCCCTCCGGTAGAAGCGGAGACTGCCGGACGAACTGCTACCGATTTGACCAGGTTCACGCTGCCTGCTACCAGCAATCCAAGCGCCAGTGCCAGAACAGGGTGGATATCGGTGATGATGTTGGTGCTGGCAGCGAACACGACAGCGCCCGCGGTAGGGCGTACAATAGATTGCAACGCATCGTTGAAATGATTGACCACCGGAACCTTATCCAAAAAGAACTCGACCAGGCTCAATACGATCAACAGCCCAATGATCCACCAACTGGTGAGCACGTCCCAAGGTTCTTGCAGGTGGATGAGGTTGGTGAATTTTGCCAACAGGGCGGTAACCAGCAACGGAATATAAGCATTCAAACCCGCACTGGCGGACAATCCGAAACCAGAAAAGATTTCTAAAAAAGCACCCATTAAAATATCTCCTCTTATTCTTATATCATAAATGAAAAATAGTGGAAGGGGAAATGGCTGAGCGCAAATGTACCAACAAGAAGATCTGTGCAATGGCTGCGCTGAATCCCAGCAGTAAAGGTACGCTTGCGTCCAGAAGACTTGCATAACTGCCCTCTTTGTGTGCGATGATCACGATCAAGATGGCATATAACAGGGCGATCAGGGTAAGGACGGTCAGGGTGCTGAAAAGCCCGGCAAGATTGAAAATGAAAGTGATCTTGTTCAAGGGAAAGAACAACAGTGGACTTTCAACGACCAACAGGGCTGCGAATTCTCGCTGATCTTTAACAAGGGATATGGCTTGCGTATTTTTCCAGAACACCATGTTGAAAATGGTCATGATGGTGAGAGCAAAGGTCATGCCCATAGTGATCCCACTGAGGAACCGTAAAAGGTTGGAAGGGGCATAGAACCATTGTTGGTGCAAGACCTCAAAGGAAAAAGAATTGATGCCATCTATCACCCAGAAAAGGGAAAAGAGAATGAATACGACCAGTAAGTCTTTGCGCGGAATAGCTGCCCGCTTCCCGCGAGTCATAAAATAGAGTAAAGCGATGAATGCCGAGAGGTAGGTGCCGGTACAGCGGGCACATAATGGAAATTGCTGCCCATTAAGGTGAAAAGAATGGTCGGGCAGCTGGTGGCACACGGCAGAACCCACCCACCATAATTTTGTGTTGAATCCATCCGGTGAAAGCAACCAAGCACTTACCAGCACAGCAGTAAAGACACATCCTGTTACGATCAACCCTATTTTACGGTTTAATTGCATGTCAACTCTTGAAACGAGATTATAGATGATACTCAAGTTAGATGCAAGCCTGTCGTTTATGGGGTAAAATGCCCTCAACATTGGAGTAAATATGAAAAAACATACAATCGCTTTCTTGTTCATAGGGATGCTGCTGGCAGCGTGCTCACCAGGCGCAACACCAGTAGCGACCGTGGGACCCAACCTGACTACTGCCGAGGTGGTCCCTACCGATACCCCGGAGCCTACATTTACCTCTACTCCGGACTATCCCGTGGAGGGCATCGGTCCGCTGGATTATCCGACAAATGTCAACCCGCTGACAGGTCTGGAAGTGGCTGATCCGGGAATTTTGACACAGCGTGTGGCAGCGGTGAAGATCGAAAACCTGCCACGTGAGCATCGCCCGCAATCAGGTTTGAGTGCGGCGGATATCGTGTATGAATATTACACCGAGTTCGGCAGTACCCGTTTCATCGCGCTTTATCACGGGCAAACCCCCGAGAAAGTGGGTCCGGTACGTTCGGCACGTTTCTTTGATATTCAAGCAGTACAGAGTTACAAAGCCGTATTTCTTTTCGGAAGTGCTTATTCGGCGGTGTACAGCCGAATGTGGAACAGCGATATCTCATCCCGCCTGGTGGTGGAAGGACCAACCACCTATCCCGCCTTGTATCGCGAAGCAGTGGGTGGTGAGAATATGCTATTTGCCAACCTGGCGCAGCTTCCTGATGCATTGGTCAGATTGGGGATCGATAATCAGGCACAGGATCTCAGCGGGATGTTCTTCCGCAAGAGCATGGATGTGAATGGCTACCCGGCAAGTGAGGTGACCGTTCATTTCTCGAATGCAGTGTATAACCGCTGGGTGTACGACAGTGAATTGGGTAAGTATGTGCGTTATGTTGATCAATCCAATGCCGGCAGCGTGGATGAAGAGAATTATGATGTGTTGGTCGATCAAAACACCGGCGAAGCGATCAGTGCCGATAATGTCGTGGTGCTGTTCGTGCCATATAGCTACTACGTCAAGAACGCCACCGAAGAGGTGATGGACGTCAATATGGTAGGGATGGGTGATGCGCTGATCGCCCGTGATGGACAGCTCTTCCCCGTGTACTGGAAGCGCGATACCAGCAGTTCTACCCTGACCCTGGTGGACGGTGATGGCAATGCCTTCCCATTCAAACCCGGGAATACCTGGTTCGAGGTAGTGGGCAGTTCTTCACAAAAAGTGCAAACGGACGATACCTGGCGAATTACCTTCGCCATCCCGTAAAAATCGGGTACAATGAAATGGAAGCAGGAACATTCAAATTGCTATCCTAAAGGAACAGGAGGTGATGTCTCTCATGTGTAATGCGAAACAAAAAGCTGCGGCATCCCTCCTTATGAACCTATAAGGCGCCGCAGCAAAAAACAAAGAAAACCGCCCAGAATTCTGGGCGGTTTTCACTTATCTATATATAGAATGGCTTACCAGGGGGCATTGGAGGGACGGATGCTGTTCAGACTCCAATAGCTGTGTAATACTTGCAGCAGAGGATTATCCAACTGGAGACTTTTATTGGAAGGATCGGTGCCCAATTTGTAATTGAAATCATCCACCTCTACCCCGAAAGGTTCAAAGCTGGTTGACCATTCCCAGATGGCATAGTTCCAACCAGCCTGTTCAAAAAGACCCAGCAGATCAAAAAAATAATTCGCTGCCCCTGGCTCCCAGCGTTTGACCCCGAACTCGTCAATGGCAATTGGCACGGAATACTTCTTCTGATATTGGCGTACCGGCTGCAACAAAGTGGCGAGGTAGTTCTTGTCGAAATTCTCCTGATCACCGTCATTATCCACATCGAATTGTGAGGGATAGCTGTTCTTTCCGCGGATGGACTGGTGAGTGTAGGTATCGTAAGGCATATACTGGTGGGTAACATAGACCATGTTTTCCGCATCCGCCGGAGTGAGATAGGTCAACCAGGCAACAGAACTATAGCCATCTGCCCCGACCAGGATGGGGGTTTCATTATCGACCTGGCGAATGGCGCTCACGAGCTTGGGATAGAACGTGACCCAATCGGATAAGGTACCGGAATACGAGCGAAAAAATTCCCCGGGAAAGTCAATGCCATATAGAATATTGGCAGCGTTGGGTTCGACCATCAATTTGTATCCCACCACTACGGGATTATCCTTATACCTGTCGGCGGTATACTGCCACATCTCTGCCCAGGCAGCCTGGGCTTGCGGATCGCTCCAGACCGCATCGTTGAAATAGTCATCATAGTAAGAGACATCCGAACAGCACAAGCTCCATTCAGCTTTGCCAGGCCCAGTGCGGAAGGCGATGGTGGCAAAAAGATCAGCTTTGGCGAGCATATCCAGTAGGTTGTCCAAGTTGCGCTGCACCTCGCTATCCACTTGATAAGGTGGGTTTTCTGTGAACAATCCCGGTGCAGAAATGACCACGTAATTAGCTCCCAACTCTGCCAGCAGATCAAAATCCTGCTGGAAAAAAGGCGGACCAACATGCCCCGTGCCTTTGGAATCGCCATCCACCTCAGGAATGACCAGCGCCTGCCAGATATTTACCCCCCGCAGCATGGGTGTATCAGCATTCCACAGGTCGATTTTGTGCTGGATGGATGATGCATCCGGAATGGCTTCCCCTCTCTGCACTTCGCGTGTTGCAGTCAGGGTGGGGGTTGCCTGCAGCGATTCTTCGTAGGTGACCAATGGGACAGGGGAATGGCAGGAAGATAACAAGAATGCCACGATCAGAAATGCAATAAGCATTATCGATTTGCTCATATCTACCATTATAGTTTGTTTGCTAACTCGGACAGGTATTTTCGTAAATCATTCATCTGTCCATGCAACAAGTGTGCTTTTTTCTATACAATAGAAAAGAAATTATTATTCCGGAGGAAAAAAGATGAAGAGATTATTACCTGCCTTATTGATAATCGGAATGACAACAGCGCTAATTGGTGGCTGCAAGGCAGCACCTGCAAATTCAACGGCGAATGATATTGCGGTGGATGAAGGAAGCTCGCTGGATATCTACCATCAGGGGTTGATCAGTGCCGAACAAGATGACGTGGAGCGTTTTCAAACGGCTACGCGTTATGAACTGACCTTGAGTTTGGCGGAACCCTTTGCGCAGATCGAAGGGCAGGAGCAGGTCACATACTGGAACAATGAAGATGTCGCATTGAACGAGATCTATCTGCGTATGTTCCCCAATAATTCCGGTGAAGTGATGGTGGTGAATGATTTGCAGCTCGATGGAGTTGAGAGTGCTTTTACTGTCGAATATAACAACAGCGCTCTGCGGGTGGATCTTCCAACGGCTTTGCAGCCGGGAGAGAGTATAACCCTGAAGCTGGACTACACCATTACGGTCCCAACCGATTTTGGAGGAAACTACGGTCTGTTCAGTTACATTGATGGCATCCTGGCACTTGACCAGGTGTATGCTATCATCCCGGTCTATGATGATGAGGGATGGAATGTGGAAGTGCCTGCCTTGAATGGCGATATGATCTACAGCGATCCGGCTTTCTTCACGGTCACGCTGGTAACCTCACCTGATGTAGTGATCGCTACTTCCGGTGTGAAGATCGATGAACAGGTGAAGGATGAAGTGATGACGCAGACCATCGTGGCAGGTCCGGTGCGTGATTTCTATATGGTAGCCAGCACGCGCTATGCTCAGATGAGTGAGCAGGTGGGGGAGACACTGGTGACCAGCTACTATCCGGAAGAATACGAAGAGGGCGGGCAGTTCGTGCTGGAAGTGGGAGTGAATGCTCTGAAAGCCTATAATGAACGCTTTGGAACCTATCCCTACACGGAATTGGACCTGGTAGGTACGCCCATGCAGGCAGGTGGTATGGAATATTCAGGGATCGTGGCAATGGGAGTGCAGTTCTACGATCCGGAGGTGGTGTATGCGGGCTTACCGGCTTTTACCATGCTGGAAATGGCAACTGCACATGAGGTGGCGCACCAGTGGTTCTTCAACATGGTCATGAGCGATCAAATCGATGAGCCATGGATTGATGAGGGCATGGCACAGTACCTGACCGCCTTATATTTCGAAGACACCTATGGGAGTAGCGCTGCCAGAAGCATCCGCGAAAGCTGGTATTACCGCTGGAACAAAGTCAAGAGCAAGGCGATGGCGATTGGGCTGCCGGTGCGCGATTACAGCGAAACGGAATATGGAGCCATCATCTATGGGCGAGCACCCTTGTTCATTGAGGCATTGCGGGAGAAGATGGGAGATACTGCTTTCTTTGATTTCATGCATGCGTTGTTCGCACAGTATCAATGGGGTATCCTGACCACGGAAGAATACCGGGCACTGGCGGAACAGTTCTGCAATTGTGATCTGCAACAGGAGTTTGTTGCCTGGGTTTACCCAGAATGAGGTTGGCAGGAAGGCGCCGGAGCGCTCCGGCGCTTTTTATAGTTGACAAAAGTTGACAGCAAACGATTTTTAATCGAATCGTTTCAGGGAACGAAAGTAATCTGTAGGGTACCTTTCTATGGATACCGCGTGGCTGAAGACGGCGGCAATAGAATGCCGCCCGATAAAATTTTGCACCATCTTATGTCAAATGGTCAAAACCCCTTGGGGCACGTTTCCGTACGTGCCAAATGATCATTTCATTCTGAGCTCTGGACGGTGAAATCAGTTTTCAAATGCGTGTTACTATCCCGTTTATTGCATTTCAATGTTCGCTTTTGAATGGAGGGAAATTTCACAAATTTGATGGAGTATTTTTGATCTTCAAACCTATAATGAAAATAAAAACTTTAAAGTTAAGAGGAACAGATCATTATGAGTAATACGAAACGAGAACGAGATAATCAACACTGGATCATGGACTGGCTGATCAAGCAAACGGGGCGCTACCAGAATTATGCTTATGACGCTAAAACTTTTCCCCCGGAAGTGAAATCCTACAAGATGATCCCGCGTGTCATGGAGCGCTACGGCAGACACCGCGAAGGGATGGCACGGGCGGCGGAGGCTGCCGGACACGTGGAAACAGCAGCTGAATTGTATTTCCTGGCGAGTGAAAAATACCGTCTGGCGCAGCATGCCATTTACGAAGATGACAATAAAGAGAAGATCTATCTGCATGGGAAGCAACTGGAATGCTATCTGAAAGCGGCAGCGTATGCCCCCAACTCGGTGGAATTGGTGGAGATCCCCTTTGAGGATAATTACATTCAGGGTTTCCTGCATCTGGTGCCGGGCGGAAAGAAAGCACCCACGGTAGTGTTCGCACCGGGCATGGACATGACCAAAGAGTCCACCATCAACCCACTGCATCATCCCTTTATTGTCCGTGGTATGAACTTCCTTTCCCTGGATGGACCGGGCAAAGGTACCAGCAATATCCGCAAGATGCATGTGACGGCGGATAACTACTGTAAAGTCGGCACGGCAGCCATCGATTTCCTGAGCCAACGACCGGAGGTAGATATGGATAAGATCGCGGTATCAGGTTATTCCTTTGGCTCTTATTGGGGGATGCAGATGGCAGCCGCTGATAAACGGGTGAAAGCCATTGCCACCGCAGCTGCCTGCTACGGTCCAATGACCTCCATCTTCGAGGAAGAGACCCCGCATTTCAAACAGGTGTTTATGTATATGGCAGGTATCGAGGATGAAGCACAGTTTGACGAGATGGCGAACCAGATGAGTCTGGATGGCATTGCGGGCGATGTGACTTGCCCGTGCCTGATCATCAGCGGTGAATATGACCCGCTGGCGCCGCTGGATACGGTGCTGGATGTATATGAGCGCGTAACCGGACCGAAGGAATTATGGGTGGTGGAGGATGAATTCCATACTCCGCGACACGGCGAGACCTTCGGCGGGGCGGATTTCTACGGATTCCTGGCGGATTGGATCAAAGATGCACTGAACGGCAAATACCAGGCAGGTTGGGACAAGCGCATCATCATTCACAAGATGAGCGAAGGCCCCTATTCCGGAGTGGCACCGGATGTGAGTTTGCCCGAACGCATCGGAGTGGAATACAGAGGACCAACCAAAGAACAATTGGGACCGGCAGGGATCAGAAAATAGAGAACGGAGAAAGGGCTGCCCTCAAAGTCGGATTTTTCTTTTTGGACAGCCTCTTTCTGTGTGCGGATTGGGTTCAGAAAATTCTTACCCAACCTTCATTGATAAAATGAAAAGATGAAATACCAAATCACCTGCAAGTGAATCCAAACAGAGCACCTCTGGAGAACCAATTACCAGATTCATCCATGAGCTGGACATTGAATATCTCTTGTGAAAACTGGTTACAAAAAATATAGAAACTAAAAACACCTTCCCTGAAATTACCCTGTTCTAGATCGGTATCCGTGATGTAGAATCCAAACCCTTCAAAAACAGTGTTTTCTTGGATGGGCTCAAACCAGGCATAGGAGATGCGATCATCCGGATCGCGAAAACCTACCACCCCTTTGATATGTGTTCCGTCAGCAGGGATCTCGACATTATTGGTAGCAGATCTCAATTCCTGACGCGTGCCTTCCGGAAATTCGATGAAGAGGATTTCTGGGGCGCTTCCGGAAACGGTGGCTGATTGCGTAGTAGCTTGCTCCTCAATCACTTCCATTATGCTCGGAGTGGTGGTGCCTTTGCCCTGCTCTGCATCCGAAGGAGGTTCAGTGAAGTCATCAATATCTATCCCGACGCAATCATTGCCATCCAAACCAACCATGCCATTTGGATGCCCTGCCGGACCACCTTCTCCGGGAAGTATTCCATCCCCTGCATCTCCTCCGTCACCTCCCAGCCGGAAGAAGGTGGGAGATAATTGCTCTTGTATAAAAGCATCTCCCCCGGCACCCCCATTTCCAGCGTCATCCGGCGGATCACAGCAGGTGGCACCTTCACCTCCCATACCACCCTGTGCATCAACGCTGCCGCCGGCTGCTCGTTTCCCTTGAACTTCGAAATAGCCACCAAAACCGGCGTAGGCAGAAGCATCTCCTCCATCGCCACCATCTCCAAAGGGGCAGATCGAACAGGTTCCTCCCATACCACCATACGCCTCGGCATTTCCCCCCACTCCCAAAGTATAAGTAGAAATCCCTTCCTGTCCCTTGTGTCCCTGTCCGGCGCTGCCACCTCGGATGGAAAACAGATTACCGGCATCGCCACCACGCGCTTCGGCGCCGCCCCCATCCGCACAATCATCTAAACAATCCCCACCCCTTGCCAATGCAGATCCTCCGATGCCAGTAGTGGCATTGGCATTCCCTCCAAGCCCGGCCTGATCATTGATATGCGATCCACCATGACCTCCGAAAGCACCTGAACGTCCCCCATCTCCCCCGACCGCACGAGCATATTGACCACAGGTATCGGCAATCGCTTCGGCTTTTCCACCATTACCGGCATTGGCGGTGGCAACACCACCATTTCCTGCGGTGAATGAAGAAGCCAGATATTTAAGTGCTGGATCAGTACAGGTAGTTAAACCCACATCACCACCTTTACCGGCGGTGGCGTAAGCATTACCACCGTCGCCACCAATTGCTTCCCTCTGACAGGAAGCCGTGCCGCCATCCCCGGCTATGGCAGTGGCATCTCCCCCATCACCGGCGTTTCCACCAGTAAGAGTGGAGGGAATCAAGGGATCAAAATCAACAGTACTGGAGCAACCCCACGCATTACCTCCGCGACCAGCCGTGGCGCTGACATTTACACCGTTTTCGGCGGTGGTGCATTTGTTTGCTCCATCAATGCCATCGGTATAAGCGTCCCCGCCGCGCCCACCACTGCCGATGATGAGATTCACCCCGGCAAATTCAGCGCTTCGTCCTGAAAGACGGAAAGAGCCAGATCTGCCACCGCTACCAGCCTGAACCCAAGTATCGGTGATAGCTGAATCGGTAGCATCCCCGCCACGACCTCCATCTCCACCGACCTGTAATGTGACATTTTCCCCAATATCGAGCACTCCTTCAAATGCCTGCATAAAAAGGGCACCGCCGTTTCCACCACGACCGCCAAAAGCATATTTCCCGTTAGCGCTCCCCCCTTTTCCACCATTACCAGCAAGAATTGAAGTGGCGGACCCCGTTGGATTAGTGTCAATATAAATTGAACCACCTGCATTGATATAAATACCACCACCATTCCCACCGATCCCTGCAGAAACATCCCCTGACTTGCCATCTCCGCCATCTCCTGCTTTAAGGATTACATCTGGCTCTATGATGATGTCATGTTGTGCATAGAGGATGATATCACCAGCAGAACCGCCATGCGGCAGCCCCGCGTGCCCAGTGGGAGTCTCCAAACCGGAGAATGATCTAAAAATCAGATCCCCGGATGACCAACCACGAATATTACCACCAACAAAAGGACTGACCTTGTAAAAAGTGATCGGAAAGATAGTTTTTTGGTTTCTGTTAAAGGCAGCCATTACAATAGTGGAGGAAGTATGCTGTGCCGTGGCAGTAGACGGATATATATATATCAAAGTTGTGGCTTTGGACCAAGCCCCCCCTTCATAGGAAACCGTGAGGGTAATGAGGTAAAGTCCCGGTTCATCATAAGTATGCGAAGGATGGGTATCTGTGGATATGCTGTCATCCCCAAAATTCCAGGCGTATTTGAGCTGAGTCCCCACAGGAGCAAAGGCGGATGCGTCCAAAAAGAATCGTTCTCCCTGACCCAGCACAAGTGTATCGGGTTGAACCTGTACAGCGGGGGCGGGGTATTGTTCTTGTTGATCGCTAGCCTGTATCAGGACAGATAAAGTGGCTATACAAGTTTGACCTTCGTTATCTGTGACGGTCAGGATAACTGGAAAAGAACCGGCAGCGTTAAATTCATGTATCGTCTCATCCTGACCAGCGGTAGAACCATCCCCAAAATCCCACGCATAATTCAACTCGCCGCCATCCGGGTCTACTCCCCGTGCACTAAATGCGATCGGGAGAACGCCCTCCGCATCCAGGATGCCAAAGATTTCACTGGCAGAAGCAGAACAAGCAGGTGCAAAGGAAGAGGCAGTGCGTTGGGCAGGCAGCACATCGAAATCCCAACTAGTAATGGCGGGTTCATTACTAATCAAGAGATCACCAGAAGTCTTGATAACAGCAGGATAAGTGTCGGAACCGATGCTAATAGCTCCTCCTTCCGAACGTAGAGAAAGATCACTGCTGCTCTCTTTCTGGCAGTCGTTCTCAAGATTTCCGGTGAGAGTGAGATTACCGGAGGTATTGATATCCAGACTGACACAATTTCCCCGCAGTACGCCGGAAAGATCAGCATTACCAGTAATGTTCAATATAAGGTCCCCTCTGGCTTTCACAGTGACACCCTGAGGGATGATGAGAGAGGGTATGGTATAGGTACCGCCAGGAATAAAGCCACTATGTTCAGGTTGAAATGGTTCGCCATCATGGATGGGGAGCGGTCGCATGAAAAGGTACCAGGCTAAGACCATAAGTGCTGTCAGCAAAATGAGAATGAGGACATATAAAAAAGGGGAAAATTTTCTAGAGTGGTGAGAAGTCGGACTATGCCTGGGCGAACCTTTCGACTCGGATGGAGAACCCCGCACGGGTGCGGTACGGGCACTAAAAAAAACACGAGAATACGAAAAAATAGCAGACATGATCATTCCTCCCCGCAGCCAACAAATCAAGCAAGCTGCTTCATTTATGATTGTATGGAAATAGGATGTTGCAAAAAGATGAGAGCACAAAGTGCGAAGAAGCGGTGCTATCCCACCCCCCTAGAAGAACTGCCATGATGAACAGTCAAAGATACATTTTAATTATACAAAAATGAATGTGGGGTTTCAAATAGAAGCGGATCAAGCAAAGATACTCTAGTGTATTTAGAAACCATTGACTTTTTTCCCTCGCTGATTACAATCAGGCTATCTGTTTAGTGAACAATATTCCTGGTCAAGGAAACATCAATGAAAAAGAATATCTATTTACTGATGTCAATTGCTATTATCCTTAGTGCGTGTGGAAGAGTAGCTGTTACGATTGACACCGGCGATTCAGCTACCGGCACACCGATTGTGATAGCCATAACCCAAAACAATAATGCTAATTTCGACCCCACGCATTTTCTAACCACTACCCCCGATAAAATAATACAGATGGATATGGCAGCGACGGCTATTCAGGCGACCAGAATTATGGCTGCCAGCGGAAGTGGAACAAACGCTGTCAATGATAACCAGAGTCAGC
This sequence comes from Chloroflexota bacterium, assembly GCA_012798455.1. Classification (GTDB taxonomy): domain Bacteria; phylum Chloroflexota; class Anaerolineae; order Anaerolineales; family Anaerolineaceae; genus UBA4781. The sequence continues at coordinate 38,260 of JAAZNC010000069.1, forward strand.
AACTGACGGCGAACGCGCTGCAAGTGGACAACGGAGCAGCCTACAATCCCCCGGCTGCGACCCCTTCGATTGATGAACTGGCTGAAGTGCGCATCGGTGGATTGCTGTCGCGCATTGCCCAGGCAGGCAATGCCTGTTTGCTGTATACCAATCCGAATCCCGATCAACCGCAGGCGTTGACATGGATCGAGGGCAGTCAAAAACGTTTTTTGGCGGAAGTGACGGTGGAATGGATTTATACTGCACGGGTGGATATGCAGAACCTGTTTGTGCTGGGGAGCTGTGGCGATATGGCTGCCGAGGGTCAGGGCGGCAGATACCAGGCGCAGGGATTTGCGGTAGTGCGTTTGAACATGCCAAACGGAAAGATGATGCGACGCCTGCTCCCTGTGAGCGTCTGGGTGGATGGCGGAGCATTAGTGTTACCAGATTTCAACACGCCATTGACTGAGCACTGGAAGTTCTATTTTGCCAGTGTGGGCGGTATCCAGGGTACGATCAAAGACAGCCAGGAAAGCATGTGGATCTTCCCGCTGGTGGATGTGCTGGCGGGTGGGGATGCTGATGAATTAGAACGTATTTTCCAGCAGCTGGCAACTACAAATGAATACAGCCCGGTGTGGTTGATGCCGGTGCGCTACGCAGGAAATTAAACAAAAGGATTAAAGAACTATCCTCCTTATTTATTTGAATAAGGAGGATAGGAAAGAATCTTGTATTATTCAGGGCAGACGGCTGCGATCTGTGAAATCTGATTGATTGCGGCAGGATCCACCGGGTCGGTCAAAATGAGTACCATATAAGTGTCGGTGGTCAGGGCAGGCAGCAGGTCAGAAAAACGTGCATTGCCCGCTCCGGGCGGAAATCCTACCCCTTTTTCGGAATACATAAAATGAATATCTTCAATGGGAGTGCCGTCGATAGAAGCGGGCAAGCATGAGACGGTGATGTTCTCATCCATCTGAAACTGAACATCGCGAAATATTCTGGCGAGGATCACCAGGGAACGCATGGTCAGAACCTGCGTCCCTTCATCATAGCTGGCAAAGTAACCCCGTTGGATCAATTGATATTCTTGTGAACTGCCTTCCTCCATATCTTCGGGTAGCATGAAGGGAAAGGTCAGTTCGTCTTCATAATATTTTGTCCAGGTACCGTCAGCATAGGAATAATAATCACTCTCTACGCGTACCGCAGTGGCGGTGGGCTGCGGGGAGGGTTCCAAGGTGGGAACGGGGGTGGGTTCGGGAGCGGGTTGGGCACAGGCGCTCAGTAGTACAACAGTAATTAGAATAAATAAAAAGGATAGTGCAGGTCGATTTTTCATGTTGAACCTTTGAAGTGAAGTAATCCGATAAGGGATCCTGATTTAGTATAGTGGAAATCTTCATGAAATTTCAAGTTTCGTTGAAAGTGATGATTAATTTTTTAAGAATAAAAGAATTTTTCCCAAAACCACGATAGAACGGGTATAATTGCGCCTAATTTTAATGCCGGGAGGAAACCCATGTTGAATTGGGCTGGCATGCTGCCTTTTGTTTTAATTACCACCTTTACGCCTGGACCCAATAATATCACCAGCGCATCGATGGGAATGTTATACGGTTATCGTAAATCCCTGCCATTCTTGATGGGGATCGTGAGCGGTTTTTTCATGGTGATGTTGTTGAGTGGAACCCTGTCCCAAACCCTGGTCGAACTGCTGCCATCTTTCGAGATCATCCTCCGCGTTGTGGGAGCCATGTATATCGGATGGCTGGCGTATGAAACGTTGCGCAGTTCCTATGATTTTGAGCTGATCGATCAGCCACCCCTGACGTTCTGGCGCGGATTTTTGATGCAGCTTTTGAACGTAAAAGCCATCTTTTATGGAATGACACTGTACAGCAGTTTTTTGCGTCCATTGAGTGGCAGGATGGATTGGTTGCTGCTTTCGGCAGTGTGTCTGGCGGGATTGGGCTGCTGTTCGGTAACAATATGGACGCTGTTCGGAACGGTGATCCACCGCTATCTCAAGAAGCCAGCCTTACGCAAAGCAGTGAACGTTGCACTAACGGGGCTGTTGTTGTATACGGCTATAGAAATTTCCGGAGTGCTAGAACTTATCTAAAGGTTTGAAAGAAATCCCCTGGATTTTTGTTTGAATGGGAAAAGTGATATATAGTATCAATTAATATCCGGGCTTTTTGTTTCTTTTTTCTTTCACGTTTGATCGCATTTTTAGTAATGTGTCTTTGTTTCGCCGAATGAAAGAGAAGTGAGAGAAACTGGCTTCTTGCCAGTGCTTTTCCCCATTGTGCAATTTTTCTATTTATTTTAATATAATGCAATCTATGAGGGAAAAAACCAACAAAAAAGAAGTAATTTATGCTTTTATTGACAGCCAGAACTTAAATTTGGGTGTTAAAAACGACCTATATAATAAAAACGGAGTAAAGTTTTATACAGGGTGGAAATTGGATTTTAAAAAATTCTATTTCTATTTGAAAACCAAAAATAATGTTTCAAAAGCTATATTATTTATAGGAAAAGTAGCGGAAACGAATCTTTATATAACTATTTAACTTCAATCGGATACGAAATTGAATACAAACCAACACTGATACACATTAATGGGAATGGTGACCCTGAGACTAAGGGGAATGTCGACGCCGAATTAGTTCTTCACACAATGATTGAATTGACTAATTTTGATAGAGCAATGATCGTTGCGGGGGGCGGGGATTACTTTTGCTTAATTGATTACTTGGAAAAAGCTGGCAAACTATTGCACGTGGTTATTCCCAATAAGTACCGATACTCAAGGCTACTAAAACCATTTCTTAAATATATGATTTTCGTTACAGATCTTAAATCCAGCCTAAAATGATTTCCCTTAAAAATAAAAGACTGGCAATTGTGGTCGGTCGAAACCTTAGACTAGTCCAGTCACCGTGATACACATATAATAGCATTTTGCTATCAGTATATCAAGTGTGGTTAAGAGTTGGTATTCATTAATATGGGAAAGGAGTTGATTTCAATTGCTATCGGAGGGTGTGTAGTAATTAAGAAAACTTTCTTAATATTAGTTAATGTGGATATTTCAAGCAAATCCTCACTTTATTTTCTTGATGGACATATTGACCAGCATGGTGAGCAGACCGACCACCGAGATGAGGACGATGGCGTACCCCATGATGGTTTGAGTAGGAATATTATTTCTGGATGATGCAGCAGATGAAGCAGGGGTTGCTTCACCCGTAGCAGTCGCGAGGGTGGCAGTGGAGGTTGGAGTCAAGGTGCGAGTGGCAACCGGCGTGCTGGTAGTGGTGGGGGTTGGCTGGGGAGTGGGCATGGAACCGGCGGGGTAGATGAGAAGTTCCTGTCCGTTATAGATGGAATCCGAAGTGAGATTATTGAGCTGTTTGATGCTATCGATCTTGGTGCCGTATTCGATGGCGATGGACCACAGTGACTGCCCACTCTGCACGATATGTTTCACACTACCGTCTGATTGCGGGGTGGAGGTTACCACCGGAATCATGACCTGTGAGACAGGACTGGTAGCGGTGACAACCGTGCCATCGCCGGTGGTTGTGGTCGTGGTAGTGCCGGGTGAATAGGTGCCTCCGCTGGTATAGCAGGCGTGCAGCACATAGTAGTACCAGCCGTTCCCGGTGGTGGCGACACCTGCCCCAACATGCTTATAGTAAGGGTAAGTGGCTGGCAGGCGGTGATCGGGATCATCCCAGTAACCATAGATCTCGGCTATATCCGCTTCGCCATAACTCATCGCGAAGTTTTCTGTACAAAAGACTGTGCTTCCATCCCCATAGCCATAGGCAGATATCCTACCGGAAGCATTGCCGATATGGGTATGCAGCTGCTGTACTGCCATGGTATAGGCAGTATCATAAGCAGTGACATTCAGCAAGGGATCTTCAATCAGAGGGGAATTCCCTGCTGTCGCTCGCCAACCCTGTATGAGGTTGATGAGATCCGCCGCGGTTGCGCCTACTGCGGAAAAAACTCTGGTAGAGGGAAGGAGCAGCA
>JAAZNC010000070.1 GCA_012798455.1 Chloroflexota bacterium
CCTTTTAGAGAGATCTTGTATCATAGCTGTCCACTTTTCAAGTTTTGATGATTATTCTTGACCGTTTTAGCGGTTCACTTTTGAACTGTTATCAGTTCACTTTTCAAGTGTTATCGGTTCACTTTTAAAGTTCTGCTAACATAACCACACATTTGCTTGACAACACCCTCACAAGCATGTAGAATTTCATCACGTTTGCGCCGAGATAGCTCAGTTGGTAGAGCACGCGGCTGAAAACCGCGGTGTCGCCAGTTCGATTCTGGCTCTCGGCATCCAAAACCCCGTTTCGCGGGGTTTTACTTTTAAGTTACAATGTTTCCAATGTTTGTAGATAAATATGAAAAAATACCAAATCGAAGGACATTCGTCCTTTTTATTACTCTGCTGTGTTGTTTGATCTTTTTGAGCGCCTGTACATCAAAAACCATTTGGGTATTATTCGATGATGAACCAACGTTGCATCAAATTCCCATCCATGGGGATACTTATGCCGAAGTGCTTTCCAATGCCGACCTATCCCTGGGAGAAATGGACCACATGTGGGTAAACGGCATAAGCACGACAGCAGATCAAGCGGTGGATTTGAAAGCGGGTGATACTCTACAGGTACAGCGTGCTTATCCCCTCACCATTCATGACAATGGCATAGACCGAACCCTGCTGACCAGCGCCCGCACTATCGGACAGGCACTGTGGGAAAACCACATTACAATCTCGAGCGACGATTATATCTCATTGCCATTGGACACTATGATCAATCAGTCGCTCTCCCTGGATATCCGGCGCAGCAGCACTATCACTATTCAGGTGGATGGAAAAGAAGTGATCGGCAGCGCATCAGCGCAAACGGTGGGAGAAGCCTTGGCACAATCGGGGGTTGCGCTTGAAAATTTGGATTACAGTATTCCGGCAGAGAATGAAGCGTTACCAGCTGACGGGGTGGTTCAGGTGATACGCGTTTCTGAGGAGATCACTCTGGTGGAAGAGATCATCCCATACGAGACTGAATATGTGGCTGATCCCGAATTGGATCTCGACCAGTATGCGGTGGTTGAAGCCGGGGAAGCTGGTTTGAGCATTTCTCGTATTCGCGTACGCACAGAGAATGGGGTAGAGGTATCACGCAAAACAGAAGAAGCATGGATCGCAAAATCGCCGGTCTCTAGAAAAACAGCCTATGGCACCAAGATCACCATCCAAACCACCAGCACACCCGATGGGACGATTGAATACTGGCGCGCAGTGACAGTGACTGCCCATTCCTACCATGATACGGGATACAGGACCGCCAGCGGGAAATGGCCCACCTACGGTATGATGGCTGTTTCCAGTTCATGGTGGCCTAGCATGAAGGGCGCTTCATTCTATGTTCCGGGTTACGGAATTGCAGTGGTAGAGGATAAATGCGGTGCCTGTGAAGGGAATATGCTGATCGATCTATTCATCCCCACTGAAGATTATGTGGGCTGGCATAAAAGCGTAACTCTCTATTTCCTCACGCCCGTCCCGAGCAATATCAAATATGTGCTCCCCTAATATATAACCCATGGAATATCAAAACCCGATTCCCTTGCTCAAAGAGCACCATCTCACTCCCAAGAAAGAACTTGGACAAAATTTCCTGATAGATAGTTCTATCCTGTCGCGCATCGTGGAAAGCGCGGAAATATCCAAAACAGCGCAAGTGCTCGAGATCGGCGCCGGTTTGGGCAGCCTGACCTATTTTCTAGCAAGTGCAGCAGAACGGGTTGTGGCAATAGAGGTTGATCAAGCCTTGCTGCCGATTGCCAGACAGGTCTTGAAAGATCAAGATAATGTAGAGTTGATCGAGGGGAACATCTTAAAGATAGATATTCCTGTGTTACACCTACCGAATGGTTATACCGTGGTGGCAAACATCCCGTACTACATCACCTCTGCCATCATTCGCAAACTACTCACCACCAAAGAAAAGCCCACTCGCATGGTACTGACTATTCAGGAGGAGGTAGCAGAGCGCATCTGCGCCAAGGCGGGTGAGATGAATCTGCTGGCTCTCAGTGTGCAGGTCTTTGGCAAACCAAGCACTCTGTTGAAGATCCCCGCGGGAGCCTTCTACCCGACGCCCAAAGTTGATTCAGTGACCCTACGCATCGATCTTTATGAAAAACCTTTGATCGCTGAAGAAAAGCTGGACATGTTCTTCCGTCTGATCAAAGCCGGTTTCAGCCAAAAGCGCAAAATGCTGCGCAACACCCTCTCTGCCAGCCTGCATATTCCCCGTGAAGAAACAGACATACTGCTGGAAAAAAGCGGGATCACCCCGCAACGCAGGGCACAGACCATTGCACTTGAAGAATGGAATGCGCTCACCGAGCAATTTACCCCCATCTTGAAATAAGTACCTAGCGATCGACAAGATCGTGGTAAAGTCCTTTCAACATCCAGACGCGGTAAGCCGCTTCGAGCTGAATGCGGAAAGACATTTTTGAAGTACCCCAGCGGCGGTCGGCAAAATAGATGGGGATCTCGCGAAAACGCAATCCCAACAGACGAGACAGATATGCCATTTCCACCTGGAAGACATAGCCATTGGAGCGCACACGGTTCAGGGGAAGGCGACGCAAGGCTGCACTTTTCCAGAGACGAAAACCACCCGTCACATCGCGAATGGGTAGGTTCAAAATGGTACGCGCGTAGAAATTCCCAAATCTTGAAAGCCCTTTGCGCCAAAATGGCCAATTCTCATCCAGCTGCCCACCGGGAATATAACGCGAACCGATGACCATGTCCACATCCTCTTGTTGCAATGCCTGCAATAACTGCGGGACCTTCTGGATGGGGTGCGAGAAATCGGCATCCATCTGCCCCACCACCTGCGCACCAGATTGCATGGCAATCTCAAAGCCCTGGATATAAGCAGTGCCCAGACCCAACTTTCCCACGCGATGAAGGATATCCAGTTTTCCGGGATAAGTCCCCTTCAGGTTCTCTGCTAAAACACCGGTGCCATCAGGGCTGTTATCATCCACAATCAGGACATGCAGATCCGTGACATCCAGTTTGAACACTTCTTCTAACAACGCAGGCAGGTTTTGCCGTTCATTATAGGTAGGAATGATCAGGGTCGTTTTGCTCAAGAGAAAAACCTCTAAGAATGATGGATGACATAATCTTACCTTAATATATAATGAAAATTAGCTTATTTCGTTTATAAGGAGAGATCATGATTATGAAAAGTAGATTCGCAATGCTGTTCATTATCATCGCATTAGCATTTTCGGCATGCACTATCCGCATCACCCCCCAAGATGACAGCGCTGTCAAAACAGCCGTAGCACTGACAGTGATGGCACAACAGCAGCCAACCAGCACCCCACAGATGCTGCCCACCATCACTGCCCTGCCAACTCTCACTCCTCAACCGGGAGAACCCACCAATACCCCGCAACCCTGCAACAAAGCCGCCGCCATCAGTGAAACATATCCGGATAATACCGAACTGGTCAAGGGTACCGATTTCGATAAATCATGGCGTTTGAAAAACATCGGCACCTGCACCTGGAATGCCAACTACCGGGTGGTCTTCTCGAGCGGAGATCAGATGTCTGGTGTTGATGCACAATTGCTTGGAACCAGCGTTGCTCCGGGAGAAATGGTCGATATCATCGTAGACCTCACAACCCCCAATTCTACCGGTACCTACAAGGGCATCTGGAAATTACAGGATGACAGCGGAGAAAATTTTGCCACCTTCTGGGTGCAGATCAAGGCAGTTGCGGGAGCAGCACCGGTTCTCCCTCCGGCGGTGGCGGCACTTTCGCTTTCCCAAAAGAGCAACGAAGGCGGATCGGTACGCTCTGACGGTTCGGTTATGTCTGCGCTCTACAATGTGGGTGATCTGAACACCAATGGCGGATCACAGGTATTTGCCAGCTTTGATATCAGCGGCATCCCTGCCGGAGCCACCATCACAGAAGTGAAGGTTGATTTTTCAGATTTCGATATGCTGGATGATCCATTTGGTGACCTGGGCTGCCTGCGCGCCTATGTGCAGAATTACAATGTCATGGATGCCAGCGACTATGTTGGAGGAGCAGCATTGGGAGCAATCGGCAGATGGTGTTCTGCAGCCGAACTGCAAACAGTCGCAATAGATGACGACTTCAAGAGCGAGTTGCAGAACAAGCTGGGAGACACACGCTTTCAGATCAGACTGCAATTCAACGACAAGACCAGTGACAACGACAACACGGGCGACATGGTGCGGTTTGGGACACTCAAACTGCACGTCACTTACGAACTGCCTTAATCCACCAATCCTTTCTGTTAACAACATTTCACCCGCTATCGACTATAATAGCGGGTGAATACTCTTATGAAGATAAGAAGCAAGGAGGATTAAATGAATAAAAGCATGAAAGTACTGGCTATCCTCGCTCTACTAAGCGTGATCTCAGCCGCGTGTAACTTTCCATTAGCGAACAGCCCATCGGATGAAGATGCCGTTGCCACTTCCGTTGCTCTAACTGTGGCAGCAGTGGATGCACAGACAGCGCCTCCTACCGCCACCCTGGCACAACCGACCAATACGCTGCCCGCACTACCAACCATCACACCACAGATGACGAACACTGTTTCGGCATTTCCCACCAGCACAGCTTTACCTTGCAACCGAGCCGTGCTCATTTCGGAAGACCCGCTAGATGACAAATCTTACAATGCCGGGGCAACCTTTACCAAGACCTGGACATTTAAAAACGTGGGCACCTGCACCTGGAACACCAACTACAAACTGGTGTTCATCAGTGGCAATGCCATGGGCGGAGCCGCCAGCAAGAACTTGACCAGCAGTATCGCACCGGGGCAAAGCGTCACTTTGTCGGTGAACCTGACCGCCCCCAGCAGTTCCGGAACCTATAAAGGCGTGTGGAATTTGCAGGCTGATGATGGGGATAATTTCGCCAATTTCTGGGTGCAGATCAAAGTTTCATCCGTAGCCTTCGCGGTCACCAGTGTGAATCTCTCAGCCGAACATACCAACATTGAAGGAAGCTGCCCGCAAACCTTCAACTATCAGGCAGTAGTAACCGCCAGCGCTCCCGGTACGGTGACCTACTACTTCACTTTCAGCGATGGGACGACCGGCCCCACGAAGTCGATGGAATACACCGCAGCAGGATCGAAAACTCTGAATGGGTCATGGGAATTGAACGCGACCGGCAGTTACTGGGTTAAAATCTATATCGATCAACCCAACCACCAGTTATTTGGTCCACTCAATCTGACACTGACCTGTACACCATAAGTACAATTTCTTGATGCACAAAAAGGCTGTGATTACCATCACAGCCTTTTTTCATGCACAGGAATTATAATGAGTCTATCCGGAACAAAACACCCGTCTCCATCGTTAAGTCAATGCAGGCGATAAAAGCCTGTTTGAAATTGAAGGAGTACAACTATGAAGAAAAGGATATTCGTAACGACGGCAGTCAGCATGCTTGCCATAAGCATCGTGAGCTGCGGAATATTCCCCAACAACAACCGACAGGATAAAGCGATCGCTACCGCCATCGCCATGACCGTGGAAGCCATGAAACCGCAGAATACCCAATCCATTTTGCTTCCCACCAATACCAGCGTTCCACAAGCAACCGCCACCCTCATCCCCACCAGCACAGCGGTCATCGTGCCAAGCAGTACGCCACGCGATTGTAACACGGCGACCTTCATCAGCGAAACACCACTGGACGGTGCCACTTTCAGCCCGGGCGAATCTTTCACCAAGAGCTGGCGCTTGAAGAACAGTGGCACATGCACCTGGAACGGTAATTACCGCACCATTTACTACAGTGGGGATAGCATCAGCGGAGCGGGTACGAAATATCTGAACAACTCTGTGGCACCAGGCGAAAAAGTGGATATTGTGTATACTTTCAAGGCACCCAACACGCCAGGCACCTACCAGACCTTTTTCAAACTGCAGGATGATGAAGGAGTGAGCTTCGCCCAATTCTGGGTGAAATTCAAGGTCAAATCCACCTCTTCTCCCACCAGCACACCCACCACATTCGCCGTGACCAGTGTGAATTTTTCGTCCAGCGATGCCGTCAAAACGGATACCTGCCCGCAAACTTTCGATTATCAGGCATTCATCACCACCAACAAAGCCGGCACGGTATCGTATCATTGGGAGTTCAGCGACGGATCCTCATCGTCAGTGCAGACCCTCACTTATAGTGCAGCAGGCAGCAAGACGGTCTCCGGAACCTGGGAGCTGAACACCACGGGAGATTATTGGGTCAAACTGTACATCGATGAACCCAATCACCAGTTGTTCGGCACACTCGATCTGAGTCTGACATGCACGCCCGCCTTTGCGGTGACCGGGGTAAGCTTCTCATCTCCTCCAGATACATTCTCCGGCGACTGTTCATCAGGTATCTCATTTGATTATCAAATAGACATTACCACCAATGGAGCAGGGACAGTTACCTACCTGATCACTTTCAGCGACAGCACCTCCGTAGGCACGGACTCGCTTCCGTTCAGTTCGGCAGGAACGCAATCGGTCACAGGAACATGGAATATAAGTTCACCAACAACAGACACTTATTGGTTCAATATCTATATCGACAACCCCAACCACCAGCTGTTCGGACCGTACAATATTGATGTGACCTGTACGCCATAAGTTCCCAATCTACGTGATAAAGAAAGGGCTGAATATCGACTTCAGCTCTTTTTTCGCCTTAAATTCCGGAACCAAATACATGACTTTATCGTTAATACCCTGTAATTTAAATCACACTGCCTCTATACAAGGAGAGAAAAGATGCGAAAGAAATTCCTATCCGTTTTATTCACCAGCGTCCTGATCTTCCTGCTCACGGGATGCGGGATCATCACGGGCAGTAACCAGCAAGAAGCGATCGCCACTTCGATCGCACTAACGGTGGCAGCGATGAACGCGCAGAACCCGCCCGCCACACAGGCAGCAGCGCAGCCCACCAACACCATGGCACTACCCACCATCACCCCCATGGTAACCAGCAGCCTGCAATCCAATGCACCCACCGCCACGGTGCGCCCCTGCAACATGGCGACCTTCATCAGCGAAAACCCGCAGGACGGCGCCACCTTCAGCCCGGGAGAATCCTTCACCAAGAGCTGGCGTTTGAAGAACAGCGGCACCTGCACCTGGAATTCAGCTTACAAGGTAGTGTACTACAGCGGTGACAATATCAGCGGGGCGGGTACTTCCAAGCTGGCAAACAGCACCGCGCCGGGAGAGGTGATGGATATCACCTACAATTTCAAAGCGCC
>JAAZNC010000071.1 GCA_012798455.1 Chloroflexota bacterium
CAAACCGTTCTTCAGCGGTTATCGCCCGCAGTTCTACATCCGCACCATGGATGTGACCGGCAACATTACCCTGCCCGCTGATGTGGAAATGGTCATGCCCGGCGACCGCACCAACATGCAGGTCGAACTGATCATCCCGGTCGCTCTCGAACAGGGCTCCAACTTCGCCATCCGCGAAGGTGGTCTCACCGTTGGCGCTGGTGTTATCACTGAAATCTTGGAGTAAAAGGAAAACCATGGCAAAGCAGAAAATTCGCATCCGATTAAAAGCATATGATCATCGTGTTCTTGATCAATCTGCTAAAAGAATTGTCGAAACCGCGGAACGCAGCGGTGCCAAAGTAGTTGGACCAGTGCCGTTGCCAACGAAGATCGAAAAATTTACCGTGCGAAGATCAACCTTTATCGATAAAGACTCACACGAGCATTTTGAGATCAGAACACATAACAGAATCATTGATGTTCTGGAGCCAGATGCAAAAACAATCGATATGTTGATGCGATTGAATTTACCTGCTGGTGTAGATATCGAAATCAAGATCTAAGTTTAGTGGCTGGTAAAAACAACGATTATATGGTATATTAATTCGGTTTTGGGTAACACCCAAATTGCAGCGCAAGAATGAGCATTTTAGCGACTGAAAAATAACCTAGTTTGCTGATGTTTCATTGACTGCGTTGTGAAAAGATGATGCAGCTTTGCCCAAGCTGACAGTCTTGAAAACAATGATAAGGAGAAAACTAAATATGTTCAAAGGGCTTATTGGGAAGAAGGTTGGCATGACCCAGATTTTCGACCAGGACGGCAATGCCGTTCCGATTACATTGATCGAAGCTGGGCCATGTTTTGTTACGCAAGTCCGGCGCGTTGATCGCGATGGCTATTCTGCAGTTCAGTTGGGTTTTGAAAAAGTTGAAGAACGAAAGTTATCGAATGGGGAAAAAGGTCACTTACAGAAAAACGAAATTCCGTTATTGCGACATCTGAGAGAATTCCGAGCGAAAACAATTGATGTAAAAGAAGGCGATGTGTTAGACGTCGGTCAATTTGCTGTGGGCAGCCATGTAGACGTAATTGGTTTCAGCAAAGGACGTGGTTTCGCCGGCGCTGTGAAACGCTATGGTTTTCGCGGTGGTCCAAAGACCCATGGTCAATCTGACAGAACTCGTGCACCAGGTTCACGTGGTTCTGGTACCACACCGGGACGTGTTTACAAAGGCTCACGTGGTCCAGGGCATATGGGTAACAACCGGATTACATCGCAAAACATTGAAGTCGCGTTTGTAGATGTGGAAAAGAACCTGCTTGGGATCAATGGATCTGTTCCAGGCCCCAAAGGTGGTTTAGTTGTAATTAATGAGGCAAGGAAGCAGTAAAAATCTGGAGTACAGATTCCGTTTAAATGGAGTTAATGATGAAGGTAGATTTAATTGATTTCAAGGGAAAGAAAATAGGCGATGTAGAGCTTCCTAAAGATATTTTTGAAGCCCCGATCAATATTGACCTGATGCATCAAGCCTATGTTCGTCAAATGGCAAATGCCCGTCTTGGAACGCATGAAACAAAAGTGCGTGGTGAAGTATCTGGCGGTGGAAAGAAACCCTGGAGACAAAAAGGAACCGGTAGAGCGCGTCAAGGGTCTTCGCGTGCGGCTCAATGGGTAGGTGGCGGTAAGATCTTCACACCGCATATGCGCAGTTATGATCAGAAAATGCCTCTTAAGATGCGCCGTGCGGCATTACGTTCTGCTTTGAGCGCCAAAGCCAGTGAAGGTGAAATAATCGTTATCGACGATGTAAGCATGGATGAACCAAAAAGCAAACAGCTTGCCCAGGCATTTGAAAAATGGGTTGGTCAGGATTCAGCTCTTTTAGTAATGCCAGACAAGAAGAAGACCGATGTATTCACTTCTGCTAAGAATCTAACAGAAGTAAAGGTGCTGCTTGCGCACTACCTTAATATTCGCGACCTTTTCACCTATGACCGCCTGGTCTTGGAGAAATCATCGATTGATGTACTTAAGGATTATTTAGGAAAAGGAAAGTAGCACATGAATACACCTTTCGATATATTGAAACGACCACTGGTCACTGAAAAAACTGCTTATCAATCCGGCAAACTGCATCAATACGTGTTCGAGGTGGATGAACGTGCGACCAAGGGCAATGTAAAAGATGCTGTTGAAAAAGCATTTGAGGTCAAAGTGTTAAAAGTAAATATCATCAATGTGCCGGCGAAGCGCGGTAGAAAAGCACGCAGCCGTCGCATGACCATCCGCAATTCTGCATACAAAAAAGCGGTTGTCACCCTAGCACCTGAAGACAGGATCGCTATCTTTGAGGGAGTTGAATAATGAGTGTAAAGGTATATAAACCAGTTACTCCCGGTCAACGTCATCGCACGGGAGCCACTTTTGAAGAAATAACAAAAATGACGCCAGAAAAGTCACTGACCGTTTCTCGTGGCAATAAATCTGGTCGAAATATGTATGGTCGTATCACTGTGCGCCATCGTGGCGGGGGTAGCAAGACCAAGATTCGTGTGGTTGATTTCAAACGTTCAAAGAGCGGCATTCCGGCAGTTGTCAGTGCTATCGAATACGACCCAAATCGCTCCGCTCGGCTGGCATTATTAACCTATGCTGATGGAGAAAAGAAGTACATCATTGCTCCACTTGGTTTGAAAGTTGGTGACAGTATCATGTCTGGTAGCCAGGCTGAAATTCGCCCTGGCAATAGCCTACCGATTGCCAATATCCCGGTAGGCACCATGATCCACAACATTGAATTGCAAGAAGGCAAAGGTGGGCAGATGGTCCGTTCTGCCGGAGCAGCAGCGCAATTGCTGGCGAAGGAAGGCGAATATGCACATTTGCGTTTACCTTCCGGGGAAGTTCGTCTGGTGCGGCAGAAATGCATTGCTACCATCGGGCAGGTCGGTAACCTTGAGCACAGCCAAATTCATCTTGGGCGCGCAGGGCAGAAACGTCATCTAGGTATCAGACCCTCTGTACGTGGAAGTGCAATGTCCCCGCGCGATCATCCTCATGGTGGTGGTGAAGGACGCTCGCCTATTGGTATGGCAGGACCGAAATCTCCCTGGGGTAAACCAACACTGGGTTATCGTACCAGAAAGAACAAGAAAACGGATAAATATATCGTTCGCCGCAGGCATGCTGCGAAGCGATAATAGAGCGAAGGATTAAGGAGCAAGCTATGTCTCGATCTCTGAAAAAAGGACCGTTTGTTGATCCGAAATTATTAAAGAAAATTGAGGAAATGAACACGAAGAATGAAAAAAAAGTCCTTCGTACCTGGAGTCGTGCCAGTACAATTTTCCCTCAAATGGTAGGCCATACCATTGCAGTGCATGATGGTAGACGACATGTTCCGATCTATGTTACAGAAAACATGGTGGGGCATAAATTAGGTGAGTTTGCCCCGACACGGCATTTTCGCGGACATATGGCAGAAAAATCTACCAAGAAAGATTAGGATATTAACATGGACGTACGTGCGGAATTAAGATATTGCCCAATATCGCCACAGAAAATGCGTTTAGTAATCGATGTGGTGCGTGGGCAAAAAGTAGAAAAAGCGATCACTGATCTGAAATTCTTGAATAAGGCATCATCTGAGCCTGTTAGAAAATTAATCGAATCAGCGACTGCCAACGCCGAAAACAATTTTGGTCTTGACCGTGCCAATCTCTTTGTCAGCGAAATCTATGCCGATGAAGCACCAACCCGAAAATGGCGACGATTTGGCGCGCGCGGGAGATTTAAACCGATCTTGAAGCGTTCATCACATGTAAGAGTTGTATTGAAAGATAAGGCTTAAAGGAAAGATTAGGAGAAATTATGGGTCGAAAAGTTCATCCAATCGGATTTCGCTTAGGGATCAACCAACCCTGGGAAGGGCGCTGGTATGCTGAGGGACAAAATTATATTAATCAACTTCACGAGGATTTTAAAATCCGTGAATTGGTTCGAAAAACTGCTGAAAAAGCTGGAGTTTCATTTATCGAAATCGAACGCTACCCCAGCAAGATCAAGATCGTGGTCAATACTGCCAAACCGGGTATTCTGATCGGACGCAAAGGTGAGACAGTGAAAACCATCCGGAAAAATCTGGAAGATCTGACAGGTAAGAAAATTGATCTTGAGATCAAGGAAATAGTAAATCCTGATTGCGACGCTCGTTTGGTTGCCGAAAATATCGCCAGTCAGATCACACGCCGTATCAGTTATCGTCGTGCCATGAAACGTGCTATCCAGCAAGCCATGCGCCAGGGTGCTGAAGGTGTAAAAGTCGAAGTTGCGGGACGTCTGAACGGTGCTGAAATGTCACGTTCGGTGTGGTTGCGTGAGGGGCGTGTTCCCCTGCAGACTTTACGTGCCAATATCGATTTTGCCCGTGATGAAGCTTTGACCACTTACGGTCAAATTGGCATCAAAGTATGGGTGTACAAAGGCGAAATCATGCCGGGTTCTGAAGAACAATTAGAAGAAACTGAAGGCGTTTACGTTAGCGAATAACCTGGCGTATCGTACTGGAAAGAGGAAATTATCATGTTGATGCCGAAACGTGTGAAATATCGCAAACAAATGCGTGGACGGATGCGTGGAAAAGCTATGCGTGGTGCCGAGATCTCATTTGGCGAATATGCCCTACAGGCATTGGAACCAGCATGGATCTCTGCTCGACAGATCGAATCTGCACGCCGTTCCATTGTCCGTAATCTGAAAAGACGTGGAAAAGTTTGGATTCGCATTTTCCCTGACAAACCGATCACCAAACGTGCTGCGGAATCCCGCATGGGTAAAGGGAAGGGATCAGTGGAATTTTGGGCTGCGGTTGTAAAACCGGGAAGAATCCTGTTCGAGGTAGGTGGAGTGGATCCTGATGTCTCGAAACATGCCTTGAAGCAAGCCTCCTATAAATTCCCGATCAGGACCAAGATCATTTCGCGGTCGGATATAGATGGAGAATAAAAATGAAGATTGAAGAAATTAGAAAATTCTCTGATGATGAGCTGAAGACAAAAGTATTCGATACGAAAAAGGAATATATGGAATTACGTTTTCAACATGTTTCAGGACAATTGAACGATACAAGCAAATTAAAACAAACTCGTCGTGACATTGCCAGGTTGGAAACCATTATTCGGGAACGAGAAATTAAAGTAGCTACGGAAGGTGAAAAATGACCGAAAGAAGAAGATTACAGGGTATTGTCACAAGTGACAAGATGATGAAAACGGTCGTGGTTCAGATTTCTCGGACCTATCGACATCCGATCTATCAGAAAGTAGTTCATGACTCCAAAAAGGTCATGGCTCATGATGAACTGGATTCAAAGGTTGGTGATGAGGTTTTGATTGTTGAAAGCAAACCCATTTCACACAAAGTACGTTGGGTTGTGCAAGAGATCCTGAAGAAGAGCGAAACTCAGGAAATCAGTGTAGAAGAGGGTTGAAATCATGATTCAACAAGAGTCTAGATTAAAAATTGCTGATAACACAGGTGCTCGAGAGATACTTGTGATTCATATTATGGGTGGATCACGCAGGAAATATGGGTATATCGGTGATGTGGTAGTGGGAACGGTCAAATCCGCTTCTCCACAAAGTGGTGTCAAGAAGAGCGAGATCGTGCGAGCTGTGATCGTGCGCTGTTCCAAAGAATGGCGACGTAGTGATGGTTCAACTATCCGCTTTGATGATAATGCCGCTGTCATTTTGGATGGCGAGACGCAAAATCCTAAAGGCACGCGTATCTTTGGGCCGGTCGCCCGTGAATTGCGTGAGCAGGGATATCTGAAAATCGTTTCACTTGCACCGGAAGTAATATAGGTTGAAGGCAGCAGGAGAATAGAATGAAACAAAAAATTAAACGCGGCGATCAAGTTGAAGTGATCACGGGCAAAGCTGTTGATAAGGGAAAACGCGGGGAAGTAATCCGTGTTTCAACCAAAGATCGTAAGGTTTTTGTGCAGGGAATTAACATTCGCACGAAACACCAGAAACAGGTCCAATCACAAGGAAAAAATATCAGCCCTGGTATTGTTAAATTTGAAGGTTCGATGGATATTTCTAATGTCATGCTTGTCTGCAAGAAATGTAATAAACCAACGCGAGTAAGCGTCAAGCAAGAAGGCGATAAAAACGTCCGGGTTTGCAAAAAATGCGGAGCAAAATTAGATTAGGGCAGCGGAGAAAACTATGAATGTATTAAAAGAAAAATATCAAAATGAAGTGGTCCCTGCACTAATGAAGGAATTTTCTTTGGCAAATGTCATGCAAGTACCAAAATTGGAGAAAATTGTCCTCAATATTGGCTTGGGTGAAGCTTTGGACAATCCGAAGGCAATGGATGCTGCAGTTGCAGACATCATGTCAATCACTGGTCAGAAACCAGTCATTACAAAAGCAAAAAAGAGCATCGCTAACTTTAAGCTACGTGAAGGACGTCTGATAGGAGCCAAGGTCACCCTGCGTGGAGAGAAAATGTGGGCATTCATTGACCGTTTGATCAATATTGCACTACCACGGTTACGAGACTTTCGTGGTGTTTCGGGTGATTCATTCGATGGACGAGGAAATTACACCCTGGGTTTGCAGGAGCAGTTAATCTTCCCTGAAATCGAATATGACAAAATCGATAAGGTACGCGGAATGGAGATCACTATTGTTACTTCCGCCCCAAATGATGAACAATCACTGGCAATGTTGAGTATGTTGGGAATGCCTTTCAGGAAGGTATAAAAGATGGCAAAAAAATGTATGCAGTATCGTGAATATGATAGAAAGTACCCTAACCAAGTTAGGAACCGCTGCAAGATTTGTGGTCGTCCCCGCGGCTACATTCGACGCTTTGGAATTTGTAGGATTTGTTTCCGGGAATTAGCCTTACAAGGAAAAGTCCCCGGTGTGACAAAATCATCATGGTAAAAACCATCCGGAGGTATTTGAATGAGTATAAATGATCCTATTTCTGATATGTTGACTCGCATCCGGAATGGAGTAGCCAATAACCAAACCGTTGTTGCGATGCCTGCTTCCAAAATGAAAGCAGAAATAGCCAGAATATTAAAAGAAGAAGGTTTTATCTCTGCTTATGAAGTGGTAGATGGACCAAAAGTTCCACAAAAGATTCTGCGCATCAATTTAAAATACGTCGGAGAGCGCCGGCAGCGTAGAGCTGTCATTACCGGATTGGTTCGTATCAGCAAACCGGGACGTCGCATTTACTCACAGAAAAAGGAAATTCCCTGGGTGCGATCTGGAATGGGTATTGCGATCGTTTCAACACCAAAAGGCATTATGACCGGTCAAGAAGCCCGCAAAAACAATGTGGGCGGTGAAGTTCTCTGCAAGGTATGGTAGGAGGTATGAAGTGTCACGAATTGGTAAATTACCGATAACTGTACCCACTGGAGTGCAGGTCGACCTGGAAGGAAAGAATGTTAAAGTAAAAGGCCCAAAAGGCAGCATGGAATTTGAGTATTCTGATCTGGTCGATGTAAAGAAAGAAGAAAACAATATTGTTATCACACGCTCGTCTGATGCTAAGAATGTGCGGGCGCTACATGGTACAACTCGTGCTCTGATCCAGAATATGATCACCGGAGTGCACAGTGGTTTTCAAAAAATTCTGCAGATCGAAGGCGTGGGCTACCGTGCCGAAAAATCTGGTAATAATGTAACCATTTATGTTGGTTTTTCTCACCCAGTGGTGGTGAACCCACCTGAGGGTATCTCATTTGATGTCGACGAGAAAGCAAAGACAATCACTGTCAATGGTTATGACAAACAGGTTGTGGGGCAAGTTGCATCAGAAATTCGCAAATTACGTCCCCCTGAGCCATACAAAGGCAAAGGAATCCGCTACAGTGACGAGCGCGTACGCCGGAAACCCGGTAAATCAGCTAAAGTTGGAGCTTAGGAAATTCAGTCCGGGAAGGTTTAAGAGATGGCAAATAAATCGAGAAATGAAGCTAGACTAAAAAGGCACAATCGAGTTCGTAAGAACATTTACGGTGTTGCAGAAAGACCACGGATGAGTGTCTATAGAAGTTTGTCAGATATTTATGTTCAGGTGATTGATGATGATAAGGGTATGACCTTGGTTTCTTCTTCCAGCCTGGATAAGGAATTGAAGGGCAAACTCAAAGGAAAGACAAAGACCGAGCAAGCAATTGAAGTCGGCAAACTGGTCGCCTTGCGTGCCAAAGATAAAAAGATCACGGAAGTTGTGTTCGATCGTGGCGGTTACCGTTTTGATGGTAGAGTGAAAGCACTGGCAGATGCGGCACGCGAAGCCGGATTAAAATTCTAGCAGCGGCAAGAGCTAAGAAGAGGAATTGGAAAATATGGCATATCAATCAGTAGAGAAGGAATATGACGAGAGGGTAGTTGAGATCAAACGTGTTGCCAAGGTTGTAAAAGGCGGACGTAGATTTCAATTCCGTGTGGCTATCGTTGCCGGTGATAATAATGGAACCGTGGGACTGGGTGTGGGCAAAGCTAATTCAGTACCCGATGCAATGAAAAAAGCCACCTCACAAGCTCACAAGAACATGCGAAAAGTTTCCCTGGAAGGAACCACCATCCCGCATGAAGTGATCGGAAAAACTGCCGGAGCACGTGTGCTCTTAAAGCCCGCTTCACTGGGAACCGGTGTTATTGCGGGTGGCGGGGTGCGTGCCGTTCTAGAAGCTGCAGGTGTTCGCGATATTCTTACGAAATCCCTAGGGAGTGCAAATATCCTTAATGTGGTAAAGGCAACTTTCGATGCTCTGGATCAATTATATTCTCCAGCAGAATTAGCTGAAATGCGTGGAAAACCTGCTAAGGAATTGACTCCTTTCTGGGAAAGGAGAAGCAATGGCTAGGCAGACCTCTGCAAAAATATTGAAAATCACGCTGGTTAGGAGCCCAATCGGTAATACGGAACGTCACAAAGCGACTTTACGTGCTATGGGATTGCATCGTATTGGACAAACTGTTGAACAAAAGGATACCCCTACCATAAGGGGTATGCTCGCGAAAGTTAATCATCTTGTACAAGTTGAAACGCAGGAAGAAAAATGAAGTTACATGATCTAAAACCAAATCCAGGTTCTAAAAAAGAACGCACTCGAGTTGGTCGTGGTATTTCCGCTGGAAAAGGCAAGACCGCCGGGCGTGGTACGAAAGGACAGCGTTCTCGTACAGGTTTTGGCGGTAATTTGTACCGCCAAGGTGGGAACTTGCCCTTCTATCGGCGTTTACCATTCATGCGCGGTGAAGGTTTCACCCCACCCAATCAGGTTACATATAACGAAGTTAATATCGAAACCCTGGCAGAAAGATTCGCTGCTGGCGCTGAAGTAACCCCAGAGACATTAGCAGCACTCAACCTTCTTCATCAGAAGAAAAACCCGGTTGTTGTTTTAGGACGGGGCGATATTGACAAACCCCTCACTGTGAAAGTGCAACGGGTTTCCAAGTCAGCTCGTGAGAAGATCGAAGCTGCTGGTGGAAAAGTGGAAATTGTTGCATAAGTTGAGCTGGAAAAATAAAGGAGACCAAAGATGAAGAAATCAGCTTGGCGATACCTGTGGACTTCGAAGGATATTCGAAAGAAACTGCTGATAACCTTATTTATTTTGATACTGTACAGGTTTGCAGCAAATATCCCGGTCCCTGGGGTCAACCGCAGTGTGATTGGAACGATATTTAGTTCGACCAGTGCAGCTGGGAACCTGTTAAACGTCTTTGATCTGCTATCTGGTGGTACCCTATCGAACTTCTCGATCCTGGCGATGGGTGTTTATCCATACATTACAGCTCAGATCATTGTCCAGTTGCTCATTCCATTGATCCCATCCCTGCAGAAAAGAATCCAGGATAATCCAAAAGAAGGCAGAAAATTATCTGAGCGGTATACCATCTTATTGACCATTCCTTTATCCGGATTAAGCGCATTTGGGCAAATCCAGATCTTTCGCCAGTTAGCAGGGTCAGCGTCGATCTTTAATTACAGTTTTGGTCTGGCAGGATCAAGTTTGATACCGACTTTGACTACCATCATCAGCATGATGGGTGGAACTATGTTGGGCATCTGGTTAGGTGAATTGATCTCCGAATATGGCATTCCTAATCAAGGTCTTTCTTTGATCATTTTTGCAGGTATTGTCGCAAGAATTCCGCAGAGCGTTTACCAGATCATTGTCTCTGGCGAAAGTGTTGCTTTGTTACTTTCCATCATGGTCGTGATCTTGATTGTATCAATATTCGCTATTGTATATGTACAACAAGGTCAACGGAAGGTACCTGTGATCTTCCCGGGTCGGAGAGTTGGCAACAAGATGTCTATGCCGGTACGCAGCAGTTTGCCCTTGATGATCAACATGGCAGGCATGATCCCGTTGATCTTTGCACAAACTATCCTTTCACTGCCTGCAATTTTAGGACAATTTTTCGTAAATTCAAAGATAGCGTGGCTGGCAAGTATATCAAGTTGGTTAACAGGAACTTTCAATACCAATAGTGTTTGGTACGTTGTACTGTATTTCATTTTTGTAGTGGCGTTGACTTTCTTCTATACAGAAGTGCTGTTTGAGCAGCAAAACTACGGAGAGAACTTGAAGAAACAAGGTGCCCAAATTCCCGGTGTAGTACGTGGAGAACCGACCCAGCGTTATTTATTGAAAGTGCAACGACGTATCACTTTAGTAGGTGCTTTATTTTTGGCAGTTGTTGCTACTGCCCCATATGTCACACAAATGTTCCTTACAACTGGTGTAGCTTCTCAGTCAGGATTATTCCTGGTTACCACATCTGGTCTACTGATTGTAGTTGGAACAGTGCGAGACACATTCAATGTCATCGAAACCGAGCTGAAATTACACGGCTATGATGAAAAATTGATCAAAGGATAAGACAAGAACGATGGTAAAGTTCGTGGTTTTACTGGGACCCCCCGGAGCGGGAAAGGGAACACAAGCAGAAATCATGGCTAAGAAATTAGCCATCCCGCATATCTCCTCTGGGGATCTCTTTAGAGAGAATCTTAAAAATGAAACAGACCTTGGAAAGAAAGCTAAGGAGTTCATGGATGCCGGAAAATTGGTCCCGGACGAGATCACTATTTCTATGGTAGCAGAACGTTTATCACGTATTGACTGTAACCAGGGTGCAATTCTGGATGGTTTCCCCAGAACACCATATCAAGCTAATCAACTTGATATGATTTTAGCAAAAAAAGGGAATACCATCTGCTGCGTCCCATATATTATGGTATCCGATCAGGATCTGCTTGAACGACTTACTGGTAGATGGACATGCAAGGCTGCTGGGCACATCTACCACGCAAAGTTCAACCCTCCAAAAGATCCTGGTATATGTGATATTGATGGATCCTCCTTATATCAACGTGATGATGATAAAAAGGAGACCATCGAAAAACGGCTGGCTGTATTTCATGAACAGACCGCACCATTAATTGCCTATTATCGTGAAAAGAACTTGCTGGTAGAGGTTGATGGAACGCAACCGATCGAGCAAGTTACGACAGCCTTATTGAAAACCGTCACTTCTGTTGCATGATTGGACGGGATGATAAAAAATGAGTATAATAAAAACTTTGCGAAATAAAGGAGTTATTTAGATGAAGGTATCACCGTCTATCAGAAAGAGATGCGCGAAGTGCAAGATCGTCAAACGCAAACGCGTTTTATATGTTATTTGTGAAAACCCGAAACACAAACAAAGACAGGGATAAGAGAATATGGCAAGAATTGAAGGTGTCGACTTACCACGCAATAAACGTGTAGAAATAGGCTTACGATATATCTATGGGATCGGTCCTCAGACTGCCAGAACTATTCTGGCTGCCACGGAGGTCAATCCGGATACTCGTGTAAAAGACCTGACCGAAAATGATGTCAGTGCCTTACGTGATTTTATTGCAAAAAATTATACGGTGGAAGGTGATTTGCGTCGTGAAGTTCAGATGAACATCAAACGTCTCATCGAAATCGGATGCTACAGGGGCTTGCGTCACCGCAGAAGCCTACCTGTTCATGGACAGCGTACCCGCACCAATGCCCGTACTCGCAAGGGACCAAAACGCACTGTGGCAGGCCGTGGACGCCGCCGTGGGGCAACCAAGAAATAAAAGGAATTAAGAGGAAATATGGCTCAAGGTTCAAAATCATCTTCACGTAAATCAGCTCCTCGAAAGACAAAGCGGAGTTTATCTTCGGCTACGGTGCATGTTTTTGCATCTTTCAATAACACTATCATTACCGTAACCGATTCACAGGGAAATACGGTATGCTGGTCTAGTTCTGGGGCAGTGGGTTACAAAGGATCGCGAAAAAGCACACCCTTCGCTGCCCGTATTGCAGCGGAAGAAGTCATGAAAAAGGCAACTTCTATGGGCGTGGATCAGATCGATTTAATCATCAAGGGTCCTGGTCCTGGTCGTGAAAGCGCGATCCGTGCAATTCAATCAATGGGTATCAAAGTTACTTCTATCGAAGATATCACTCCTGTACCCCATAACGGCTGCCGTCCACCTAAGAAACGACGCGTGTAGTTTTAGGAGATTATTAAATGGCTCGATATACTGATTCAGTATGTAAGATTTGTCGCCGTGAAGGCGAAAAATTATTCTTAAAGGGTGAGCGTTGCTATACCCCTAAATGTGCATTTGAAAAACGTGCTTACGCACCCGGTCAGCATGGGAGAACCTCCCAGGCACGCCAGGGACGTATGTCTGATTACAGCCGCCAATTGCGTGCCAAACAAAAAGCACGTCAGGTCTATGGCGTTCTCGAAAAACAGTTCCGTCGCTATTTTGCGGTTGCGATCAAAAAACGTGGTCTGACCGGATTAAACTTACTGCAGACATTGGAATTACGTTTGGATAACGTGATCTATCGTATGGGACTGGCAGAAAACAGAGCGCAGGCTCGCCAGATGGTTTCTCATGGACATTTCGTTGTAAATGGTCGACGTACTGACATTCCATCCATGTTGTTAGAGTCTGGTGATGTAGTTACCGTACGTGAACAGTCTCGTGGAAACGGATTATTTAAGGATCTGGCTGAAAAAGCGGAAAAGAAGAATTGCGCTTTGTGGCTTGAACGAGATTTGAAAACATTTAGCGGTAGAGTTTTGCGGCTTCCAGAACGTGGTGAGATCGATGGAAATCTGGATGAACAATTGATCGTTGAATACTATTCACGGTAAACGATCGATTTAACGAAAAGAAGAGGGAAGAACTGTGGCTCATACAAAAATGGTTACTCCAATTTTGGAAAGGGAAAAGGAATCCCGCAATTATGGACAATTTTTGATCAGTCCCCTGGAGAGAGGTTATGGGGTGACAATCGGAAATGCTTTAAGACGGGTAATGCTTTCATCCTTAGAGGGAGCTGCAGTTACATCTATTCGCATTTCTGACACATTGCATGAATTCACCGATATCCCAGGAGTGCGAGAGGATGTTCTGCAATTCATGCTGCAGGTAAAACAAATCAGGGTCATCATACACGAAGGCGATATTGCCCACCTGCATCTGGATGTGAAGGGTGAGGGTGTTGTAACCGCGGCGGATATCCAAGTTCCATCCGAAGTTGAAATCGTCAATCCGGAACTGTATCTGTTCACCGTCGATGATCCAAAAGCAGAATTAACTGTGGAAATGACAGTGGAACGTGGTCGGGGTTATTCCCCAGCATCAACACGCAGCAGTGACAAATCGATCGGCGAACTACCGGTAGATGCGATCTACAGTCCGGTGTTGAAGGTTGGATTTGATGTTTCCAACGCGCGAGTAGGGCAAAGCACCAGCTACGATAAATTAACCATGGAAATCACCACCGATGGCACGCTTTCTCCTGAACAGGCACTTGGAAATGCCTCAAAGATCTTAATGGAACAATTAAGCCTGATCTCAGGTATTGAGGAAGAACTACTAGAAGTTTCCAAAGAACCTGAGGTAAAGGAAGTTGACCATTTACGCAGTGAGGCAGCTGACACACCGATCGAGAATCTTGATCTCTCGGTGCGGGTATTCAACTCGTTGAAACGAACCGGCATTACTAGTGTTGGGGACGTGCTTGAACTTTTGGATAAAGGTGAAGAAGCAGTGATGTCCATTCGTAATTTCGGTGAGAAAAGCTTAACCGAACTGCACGATAAGATGGTCGAGAAGGGTTTTTTACCCGATGAAAATGATAAGGAAGCGGAGAATTAGAAAATGCGACATCAGGTTGCTGGAAAGAAACTAAATCGAAATTCAGGGAATCGCAAAGCACTACGCAGTACCCTGATAAAGCAATTATTCACTTACGAAAAAATCAAAACAACTCGCGCAAAAGCAGAAGCAATTCGCGGTGAAGCAGAGAAAATGATCACTGTTGCCAAGAATAGCAACAAAGGCAGTGATATCGATAAAGTGAATGCACGCCGGTTGGTGGCATCCAAATTGAACAATGCGGAGATTGTAAAGCGTTTGTTTGATGATATTGCTCCTCGATTCGAAGAACGCAATGGCGGTTATACACGTCTTACAAAACTAGGTCCTCGTAAAGGTGATGATGCTGAAATGGTGCTTTTGGAACTGGTTGAGTCTGGCAAGAAGAAATAGTTAAGGATTGTCCCGCAAGGGAATGGAACATTACCAACTTATTATTGCGTACGATGGTACTGAATACCGCGGATTTCAACGACAAGCGGATTCAGCAACTATTCAGGGCGAACTGGAAACTGCCCTCCGGAAGATAGGGTGGCAGGGAGAAACGATCTACGCGGCTGGAAGAACTGATACTGGAGTGCATGCAAGTGGTCAAGTGGTAAGCTTTACCCATGATTGGCAACATTCTGAAATGGATCTACTGACTGCGCTAAATCATTTCTTACCTAATGATATCGCAGTGCAATCAGTGACATTGATCGAGGACGAATTTCATCCGCGATATAATGCATTGAGTCGGGAGTATCAATATGCCATCACTTTTTCGCCAGTACCACTACCGCACAAGGAACGTTTTATGTGGCGGATCAATGGAGAGTGGGATTGGGATGTTGTGAACGAAACAACCATGCTATTAGTAGGAGAACATGATTTTTCACAATTTGGCAAACCGTTCAAACCAGGGAGCAGTACAAATAGGAATGTACTGGTTTCAAAATGGATACAGGTAAACCCAACCGATCGTGTATACACGATCGAAGCGAATGCATTTCTTTATCATATGGTTCGAAGAATCGTTTTCATCCTCTGTAAAATTGGAGAAGGAAGAACCTCTCGAGAAGAAGTGCAAAAGGCTCTGGCTGGAGAGAAAAATATAATTCCACCAGGCATCGCACCAGCTTGCGGATTGAAGTTAACGAAAGTCCGCTACAACGATAATGTAAAAGATTGAAGATTTAGGAGATAGAAAAGTGGAAAAAACCTTTGTTATAAAAGGAACAGCGGAATCAGAATGGGTTCTGTTTGATGCAACTGATCAAAGCCTAGGAAGATTAGCTGGCGAGGTCGCTAATGTGCTGCTAGGAAAGAACAAACCCACCTACACCCCCGGCGTTTTGATGGGTGACCATGTAGTTATTATCAATGCGGAAAGAGTAGCCATCAACCCAAAACGGATGGAAGAAAAAGTATATTATAAACATTCCAATTATCCCAGCGGATTGAAGGCAGTCAGCATGCCGGATATGTTGAAGAATCATCCGGAACGCGTGATCATCAAGGCAGTATGGGGAATGATCCCCCATAATAAATATGGACGACAGGTCATCAAACGACTACGTGTATATAGTGGGAATGAACATCCCCACATGGGACAAGATCCCAAACCAGTGAAGTGAAGGAGAGATTAGAATGGCAGCTCAATATTATGAAGGTATAGGACGAAGAAAGACTGCGACTGCACGGGTTCGTGTTAGTGCAGGAAGTGGAAATTTCGTTGTCAATCAAAAGAGTTTGGAAGAATTTTTTACCCGATATGGCGATCCCGAGACAATTCTTGCTCCCTTCAAAGCTACTGGTGAAAATCAAGTACAGTATGATGTGAGTGTGATCGTCTCCGGTGGGGGGGTGAACGGACAAACCGATGCAGTTCAGCTCGGTCTGGCTCGTGCATTTGCAAAAATGAATCCTGATTACGTTTCTGTTTTGAGGAAGAATCGACTGCTCACTCGTGATCCACGCGAAAAAGAACGCAAGAAACCAGGTCTAAAACGTGCACGTAAGGCTCCTACTTACACAAAACGTTAAAATTCTATCCTCTTCTCTATCAATAAAACTACCCGCTTGTTTTCATCGAAAGGCGGGTAGTATAATTTCTGCGGTCAATGCAATAATCATTAAAAGGATGAAAATGATAAATCCCAATTTGATTCAATACCTGTACGAACAAAATCCCAAACAGTTTGGAATCTATGCATGGACTGAATATAAGCACCACTATACTTTACCCTTTTCAAGCAATCAAAATGTTTTGATCGTTGATATCCAGGACAATGTTGAACTGCATAAATTGGTCACTGCATTAATGAAACTGCATGATGGGGATAAGGAAATCATTCTTTTCAATGAACCAGATGCAGAAGACCCCGATAAAAATAATGAATCTTCTTCATTACAATATTTATTGACTGACCCAATAGCAGTTCGGGAAAATGGATGTGCTCTATTTGTCTCTGCAACTAACGGCAAATATTCCATGTTGGATTTTCAGGAATTGATCGCACATTTGCGCTCAGAAAATGGTTGTCCATGGGATAGGGAACAAACCCATCAAAGTTTACGCCCTAATTTGCTTGAAGAAACCTATGAAGTGCTGCATGCCATTGATACAAATAATGTTGTTGACTTACAAGAGGAACTAGGAGATCTGTTGCTACAAGTGGTGTTACATTCTCAAATCGCACTGGAAAAGCACGAATTCAATCTTGAGGATGTTATAAGTGGAATTGAAAAAAAATTGATCTATCGCCATCCGCACATCTTCGGAGATGCGACCGTTTCAGGTGCCCGAGAGGTCATCCAAAATTGGGAAATATTAAAAGCAGCGGAGCGCAAGAATAGTCACAAGAAGCAAGGAATGCTACGTTCTGTACCTGATGACATGCCTGCTCTGGCACTGTCACAATCCTATCAAAAACGGGCTGCCAGAGTAGGATTTGACTGGGAAGCTATTGAACCGGTAAAACTGAAAGTGCAAGAGGAGATCAATGAAGTGGAAGCAGCGCAAAATGAAGAAGAACGGGCAAAAGAACTAGGTGATGTGCTATTTGCTATGGTTAATCTGGTACGCTGGTATGGTGTAGATGCCGAATCTGCTCTAAGAGAAGCTGCCAGACGTTTTGCCAGACGCTTTGAACATATTGAGGACTGTGTTGAAAAACAAGGGAAAACCTTTGCAGATTATTCCCTTGTTGAACTCGATGCCTTTTGGGATGAAGCTAAACAGAAACTGAAATAAGACTTCAACCAAGCGGTTCGAAATGAGCTGTAAAGTGCCGCAAGAGAGGTGGTTCATACGTGATGCGGTACCCATGGATGGATATTTTTTGTCGTGACAGTTGGGTTAGGATTTCCACCACGTAATCAAGATGGCTTTGTGTATAAACCCGACGGGGAATTGCCAGTCGCACCAACTCCAGTTCGGGAAAGTTCATCTTGCCTGTTTGCGGATCAGGATGGGCGAACATGACCGACCCGATCTCTACCCCTCGGATTCCCCCTTCAAGGTACAGCGCTGCAGCTAATGCCTGACCTGGAAAATCTTGATGGGGGATATGCGAAAGATAATTTCCCGCATCAATATAAACAGCATGCCCACCGGCAGGTTCAATGACCGGAACACCAACATCAAGCAGTTTTTGCGCCAGATAGGCTACCTGCCCGGTGCGATAAGCCAGATATTCTTCCTCTAAACCCTCCAACAGTCCCACCGCCATAGCATCCAGATCTCTACCTGCCAGCCCTCCATAAGTCACAAAACCTTCCCGTAAGATCAATTCATTGCTGACCTTTTGGAAAAGATCAGCATCACGCATTGCTAGAAAACCGCCGATATTGACAATGGCATCCTTCTTGGCGCTCATAAAGGCACCATCAGCGACCGAGAAGATTTCGTGGGCTATTTCAAGCAACGATTTTTCTGCATAGCCAGGTTCTCTTTGTTTAATGAAGTAACAATTCTCTGCATAACGACAACAATCAATGAAAAATGGAATACCATAACGATGGTAGAGGGCAGCAGTTTCTTTTATATTCTGTAAAGAGACAGGCTGTCCTCCTCCGGCGTTATTGGTAATGGTAATGCAACCGAAAGGTATCTGCTCTGGTTCTGTTGAGCGGATGAGTTGTTCAAGTGCTTCCAGGTCCATGTTCCCTTTGAATGGACTGGAGGAGTGGATGATAAAGGCTTCTTTGTTCACGCAATTGGCGGGATTGCCACCCCTGGCACGGATATTGGCATCAGTGGTGTCAAAATGCATATTAGATGGAATGATATCCCCCGGTTTTACCAAAATAACGCTCAAGATGTTTTCAGCCGCACGACCTTGGTGAGTGGGAACAAAATACTCAAAACCAAAAATATTCTGCATGGTCTGTTTCAAGCGGTAGTATGAACTTGCTCCAGCGTAAGATTCATCCCCTGCCATGATTGCAGCCCACTGATGCTGGCTCATTGCCCCGGTGCCGGAATCAGTGAGTAGATCAATGAATACATCTTGTGCCTTCAAGGAGAAAAGGTTGTATCCAGCTAACAGCATAGCTTTCTGGCGTTCTTCACGGGTTATCAGATGAATGGGTTCGACCATCTTGATCCTGAAGGGTTCTGGGGGATGTTTTTGCATTATGATTGCTCCTGGAAAGAAGATTTGTATAAGTGTATCAATTTTTTTGTTATACTGCCTGTGCATTTAGTACTCTAAGCATGAATGGGAAATAACTAATCGATGAAGCGGTATAAAGAAATTCAAAAGATAGCAATAATCGTTTTTTTATTAGCGATCGGAATGCTGATATGGATCAACCAAGATGGCATGATCGTGGATGAGACATATTTTTTCCCTGAGAAGAATTCTGAGCTGGAATCGAACCTAGACTTGATTGATGAAATAAACCAGTTAAAAAAACATTACCAGCTCCGTTTACGCTATCTTCAACAACCCTGGTACGGGGAAAATATGATCGTCCAATTAATGTTGGAGAAAAAAGACACAAGTAGTACATTTGGAGATCAAGAAGAAGTACTGAATAACAGAATATTATTTAAAGCGAGAATGGAAATTGAATCAGCGCTTGTAACACCCGGCGAGACGATCATCTTGCCATTGAATTTGCCAAACAAGATGGATATCCGTTGGGCAATCAAAAGCGAAAATCGACAACTTTCAAATGCGCGGGTGTGGTTATCGATCACATCAGCCAATGGAGATGCCGCCTTATCTTCCTTTGTGCCCTTGATGGTGATGCCAGTGAATTTTCATTTTCGTACGATCTTGGGGTTATCGACGCAGGTATGGCAGTGGATACTGACCGGTTGTGGTATTGTATGCGCCGGAACCATTTTCTATTGCCAGATCAGAAAAAACAAAGAAAGGGAATGATATAATCTGCCGTTATGAATAATCAAAACTCGCACCACGAATTGGATGAAAAGATCAAGCAGACCATACGAAAACAATTTGGGATAGTGGCACTGGTTACGATTGGAATTGCGATGGTGGCAATTGGAGGAGGGTATATCGTGGATATGCAAAAAGGTACACGACCCATGTATATGTTGATTGGATTGATGATTTCCGCACCGATCACTGTATGGGTGAATTTCAGCATTATCAAACGAAAGCTGGCGTCGATAAATGATGAAATTGAACAGCATAAGGTTGATGCAGATCTATGACCCGATCCAAATCATTTGCTGACCTGATCAAGAACTGTCCAAGCGTCATACGAGCGCTTCCGAATATTCCACAAGGAGAGGTATCCAATGTGGTTTTTGACTCCCGCAAGGTAGTTGCAGGTAGTGTATTCGTGGCTTTTGAAGGGGAATATTTTGATGGACACTGTTTCATTGGGGATGCGGTGAGTCGCGGAGCGACCCTGGTAGTGGGTACACAAGCAAAGTGGGTGGAAGAATATCCCAATATTTATTTGCGGGTTGAGGATGCCAGAAAGGCACTGGCTTATCTGTCAGCAGCGTATCACGATTTCCCCGCCCGCAAACTGGTGGTGATTGGAGTGACCGGCACGGATGGCAAGACCACCACGGTGAATCTTATTTATCAGGTATTGAAACAAGCTGGTATGAAGGTTGGGATGATCTCGACGGTCAATGCAGTAATTGGAGAGGAAGCCATTGATACAGGTTTTCATGTTACCACACCTGAATCACCTATGGTGCAGGAATTACTAGCGCGCATGGTAGAAAACGGTATGACACATGTGGTGTTAGAGACAACCTCCCATGGATTAGCACAACAGCGGGTGGCTGCCTGTGAATATGATATTGGAGTGATCACCAATGTGACGCATGAACATCTGGATTATCATGGGACTTATGAGAGTTACGTACAAACCAAAACCAAATTATTAACCATGCTTACAGAGACGTTGCCCAAAAGGAGTGGCAATATCCGCTTGGCAGTTATCAATAAGGACGATCAGTCTTACTCATTCGTTACATTCCTATTATCTGAACCAGCTTTCGAAAACATACAGATAGCTGCGTATAGTCGAAAAGATAAGGCAGAGATCAAAGTGGCGCATGAAGAACATTCTTTGGAAGGATTGCGTTTGCAAATCGATTGCGCGGGGCAGATGATCCATGTGGAAAGCCATTTGGTAGGGGAGTATAACGTATCAAATATTTTAGCAGCGGTCGGAGCGACCAGCCTGGGATTGAAAATCGCGCCAGAAACGATCAGCAGAGGGATCAAGGCTTTGGGAGGAGTGCCGGGTAGAATGGAACGGATCAATATGGGACAGAATTTTTCCGCCATTGTGGATTTTGCCCATACGCCTAACGCGATAAAAGTGACATTGCAAACCGCCCGCGAACTAACCAGAAAGAGAGTACTGGCAGTGTTTGGTTCAGCGGGATTACGAGATCGTGAGAAGAGAAAAATGATGGCGATCGAAGGAGTGAATCTGGCGGATATATGTATCTTCACTGCTGAAGATCCGCGCACCGAAAAACTGGAAGATATTCTCAATGAGATGGTGACCGCTGCGGAAGGGGTAGGGGGTGTCGAAGGCAAGGATTATCTGGTTGTTCCCGATCGTGGGGATGCCATCCGGCAGGCACTCAAGCTGGCGCATAGCGATGATCTGGTGATCGTTTGTGGGAAAGGGCATGAGCAATCTATGTGTTTTGAGACAACCGAATACCCGTGGGATGATCGCACTGCTGTGCGGGCTGCTCTCTGTGAACTGCTTGGCAAAGAAGGTCCCAATATGCCTTATCTGCCAACCAGCATGTATAAGAAAAGAGCCGATTGACGAAAAAATCGGCTCTTTTTATTTAGTTTTCAATCACGGCGGCGACTGCGGTTGCCGCCACGGCTATTGCCGCGGCTGTTCCCTTTATCATTCTTACTGCCGTTCAAGTGCTTATCATTCTCACGCGCTTCTTCCACGCTCCAGCCTTCCAAAGCTGCCACATGAGAAAGACGTACCTTGCCGGAGCGACTGTCGATGTCGGTAATCATCACTGAAAGTTCGTCACCCTCTTCAACCACATCCTGAACGGTTTTAATATGTTCCAGACTAAGCTGGGAAATATGTACCAGTCCTTCCACGCTGGGCAGGATTTCAACGAAAGCGCCAAAATCAACGATCTTGGTCACCTTTCCAGTGTAGATCCTACCAATTATGGGTGTTTCGATAAGACGTTCAATGTAATTTCTGGCGTTCTGCTCATCATTCTTATCGACGGCTGCAATGAAAACTGTTCCATCTTCCGCAATGTCGATCTGGGTCTTGGTCTCTTCCTGGATACTACGAATAGTCTTCCCTCCAGGTCCGATAATGGCACCAATCTTATCAACCGGAATCTGTACAGTGGTGATCCTGGGTACATAATCCTTGAGTTCAGGACGAGGTTGTGCGATGACTTCGGTGATCTTCCCCAAGATGAATAAACGAGCATCCTTGGCTTGTGCCAGAGCCTGCGACATGATCTGGGGAGTGATGCCCTTGATCTTGATGTCCATTTGCAGGGCAGTGATACCCTCAGTGGTGCCGGCAACTTTGAAATCCATATCGCCGAGGTGATCTTCGAGCCCCTGAATATCGGTAAGTACCACATAGCGATCGTTTTCCTTGATCAATCCCATGGCGATGCCGGCTACCGGCGCTTTGATGGGCACACCCGTATCCATGAGAGCCAGGGTCGATCCGCAAACAGAAGCCATGGAAGTTGATCCATTGGAGGAAAAGACTTCCGATACCAAGCGCATGGTGTAAGGGAATACGCTCTTATCCGGCAAGACCGGAACAAGGGCACGTTCTGCGAGGGCACCATGCCCGATCTCACGACGGGAGCGACGTGGGCGCTGTACTTCACCGGTCGAGAAAGGTGGGAAATTGTAATGGTGGATATAGCGTTTGGATTCGGTGGGGGTGAGGTCATCGATCTCCTGAGCTTCCTTGGGTGTACCAAGGGTTGCCAAGGTCATAACCTGGGTTTCACCACGAGTGAATAAACCAGAGCCGTGTGCACGTGGACTGGTATTTACTTCGCACCAGATGGGGCGAATCTGTTTGGAATCACGATTGTCGGGACGAATGCCTTTATCCAAAATTCGTTCGCGTACGACCTTTTTATAGGCGTCGTGGAAAGCTTCCTTGACGTTTTGAAGCAGGGTGGCATTACTCTCATCCTCTTCGTTCGTGTATGAATTGAGCAGATCTTCTTCGATTCCATTAATGGCTTCGTCCAACTCAGCTTTTGAATGCGGTGCATCCAATGCAACGGTGATCTTGGCGGAAACCTTTTCATAGATTTCGTTGACTAATATTGGATCGATACCAAAAGTAGGCACTTCTCGTTTAGCTTTGCCCACTTCCGCTGCCATTTTTTCCTGAAGGGCGATGATGGATTGGATAGATTCGTGACCAAAGCTGATGGCTGCAATCATATCATCTTCCTTGACCTCATTTGAGCCACATTCAACCATCAAAATAGCATCCTTGGTACCTGCGATACGCAGATCCAGGTCAGAAATTTCCATTTGTTCAAAGGTGGGATCGATGATAAGTTTTTCATCCACACGACCAACTCTCACTGCACCGACAGGACCATCCCACGGGATGTCTGAGATGATGAGGGCAGCAGAAGCAGCATTGATTGCCATGATATCGAGTGGATTCTCCCCATCGGAAGAGATGGGGAACATCATGATCTGTACTTCATTGCGTATATTCTGGTCGAATAGAGGGCGCAGTGGGCGATCTGTTAGACGAGCAACCAAGACTGCATCGTCACCCGGGCGACCCTCACGTCGGAAGAAGCCACCGGGAATGCGACCCCCTGCATACATCTTTTCTTCATATTCAACACTCAAGGGGAAGAAGTCAGTCCCTTCACGTGTTTCGTTGGACATGGTAGCTGAAGCGAAGATCATAGAATCGCCGACGCGGAGGGTTACTGCACCTCCAGCCTGACCGGCTAATTTACCGGTCTCGAACGTAAATTCGTGGTTACCATTGGCACCACTAAAGCTAATAGCTTTTTGTTGCATTGTATTCTCTCTTTCCCCCGCACAGTCAGGAACTGAGAAATAAAGAAAAATCATTTTTCATCATCTCTCAATGCCCAACCTGCGGGATTTCCCCAAAAAAAGAGTAGATGGTGTTATTGCCATCTACTCTGGATGGGTTTACCTTATTTTGTACGAATTTTTAAACTCTCGGTCACGGCAAGATATTTCTTGTAATCCTTTTTCTTGAGATATGCCAGAAATCTTCTGCGCTGACCAACCAGTTTGAGCAATCCCCGACGGGATGACTCGTCATGTTTGTGAACTTTTAAATGTTCGGTTAATTGTGTGATACGGTTAGTAAGAAGTGCAACCTGAACTTCGGTGGAACCGGTATCATTGTCGTGCGTCTTATAATTGTCTATTACTTTCTGTTTTTCCTCTTTTGTCATAGTCATGACGTTGCTTTCTCCTTTTCATTAGCAAGTCTCCTCTCGAGCAGTCAAATCCAACCGCAGAAGGGACCAGTCATAATACAAATTATACCAGAGGAGAGATAGATAAAACAAAGCACTAATGGAACATTAACAATGCTGAGAATTTAGTATTGTGCGATGATTTGATTGAGAATAATCTGCTTTTCTGTACTAAAAAGAGGAGTGACCTTGCGAATAAATTTGCGGGCTTTTTCATTATTAGATTGCTGGTATATATCACATAAAAATGCGGCGGTTTCGATTTCTGACTTCTTAATAAGAGCGATGATCACCTGAGATAATTCTCGCACCAAAGACAGCGAAGATTTTTTTATCATGGGCGAGATAATATGAAAGATCCAAGGTAGATCATTAAAATCTTTTTGTTCGATCATATTTATCAGTGACTGAAAAGCCAATTTCATGAGAGTTTGATCTTGTGAAGTGAAAATCTGCTCGATGTAAGCGCGAAGAGGATCACGATTATCGATCTCGGATCGCGCTAGTAGATCCAGGATGGTTTTGCGCAGGATTTCTTCATCTGTTTCAGCTGTCCATTGTGGTAGGCGGTTGCCGATCGCTTGCCATTTGCTGGATGGTAGACTCATGAGAAGATGAATTGCCAGCAACTTGAATTCCAGATGTTCCCGACTCCATAGAACATCACTCAGATATATGGCGTTATCAGGATACTCAGCAGCCAGGGAAGGAAAAGTTTCGATGATCTTGTGAAGAACCAGATCAGGTATGTTTTTTTGCGGTAATAGGGTCTGTATGGGTACATTTTCCCCTAACTTGATTTTTTCGGTGGTGTATAACACCAATAGATCATCCAACTTTGCCAAATAAACACGCGGGTCACTGCGGAAAAGTTGCAGTGACTGCACGCGTGTGTTCAGTAAGGTCAGATCAACAGCCGGCATGGCTCTTCCTAATATGCCTTTGCAAAATAGGCTCTCGTGCGGGTGTCTTTTCCACATACCACACACTTCCCCGCTACCTGATCCTGTTGGAGGGGGATACAGCGGGTAGTGG
>JAAZNC010000072.1 GCA_012798455.1 Chloroflexota bacterium
TCAACCGGGAGAAATAATGTCTTTAATACAAAAAAAGCGTTGTCCTAGGGTCTGGTGTTTAAATGTCAAAATGGGTTCTAAGTTTTTGCCTCAGATTCCCTTTTCTTTATCTTTGCTACTTCACGTTTTCGTGATAAAACACAGATGTCTTTTTGATGCTATCCGTGTTTTATGTTATTGCATGAATATACTGTATTCATTACATTAAATAGAGATATTACAGAAATGGAAGAAGATCTCATCGCTCCCTGTGGCATGAACTGCGCCTTATGCGCCAGTTATTTAGCTATGCAAAATCATCTAAATGAACAGGGATTTAATAAGAAGTATTGTCCAGGTTGTCTGCCGCGCGGCAAGCATTGTGTTCATATGCGAGCGCATTGTGATCTGGTGGGAAAAGGCCTCGTTCGCTTTTGCTTTGAATGTGATGATTTTCCTTGCAACCGTTTGAAAGATCTTGACCAGCGCTACCGCACGAAATATCATATGAGCATGCTTGACAATCTCACATTCATCAAAGAGTATGGCATCCATAAATTTCTACAGAAACAAGAATCCGAATGGAGTTGCCCTGAGTGTGGTGGTATGATCTGTTGCCACAATGGACTGTGTTTACAATGCAGCCTCGATACACTACGTCATAACAAAAAATATCGCTGGGGCGAGCGGTAGGTACTTTCATTTTTACCTGTCGTGAAATTGGATTAGAATTGGTCGAAAATTCGGACCGATAACGTTCTGAAAGGTTCGAATCTATTTCAAGCGGATTGTCTTCAAGAGTGATCGGATGAGAACAGCGGGTGTTGTCGGCGGTTTCGGACCTCAAACTACAGCCAGGTTCTATGAACGGGTCTTCTTTGCCTGCCAGCATGCCGCTCCTGACGTAAAACCGCATATCCTTATTTCCAGCGTCCCTCTCCCTTTTCAGATCGAAAATAACGCCATCCTCAATAATGAAGGAGTGGATGATTATCTACCCTATCTGATAACAGAAACACGGCGCCTGGAAGCTGCCGGGGCGGATTTCATCGTCATGCCCTGCAATTCGCTTCATATTCATATCGATGCCCTGCGTTCGGGTATTGGAATTCCCTTCCTGTCCATCATTCAGGAATCCGCCGATTTTCTTGTCAGTCATTCCATCCAGCGTGTGGCAGTGCTCTCCACCGCCATGACCGCCTACCATCGTCTTTATGAAAAGGGCTTGTCTACCTGTGGTATTTACTGCATCACTCCCGATCAAGATCAACAACACCTGCTGAACGAGATCGTCCTGCATCTGGTGAATGGTAGGAATGAATATCATGATAGGGAAACGTTGCGTGAAGTTATGCGCTCCTTTACGGATGCCGATTGCATCCTGCTGGCTTGCACTGATCTACAACTTCTTGATCTCGACCATCCCACCCTGCCGGTCTTCGACACCATGCAGATTCTGGTAACTGCCACCGTGCGTGAATTGTTGAAATAAATACCATTGTTTCAAAAATTTACCATTTTTATTTACGTATTTCGATCTGCTTATTTTAATTGTAGAATGATTAGAATGGTATGGATACTTCTTTTCCAGAGAATAATCAATGACAACTTTGAAAACATTTGATTCCAGTGTTCTTTCTTTGATTATCCTTCTAATTATGTATTTGGATGCTCACAGCCGTCTGGAACGAAAATTTACTCTCTACAATTTTTTCATGAAGCTCGTTTTATTGAACATGACCCTCATCATGATAGATTTGTCAACCTGGATCGTAGATGGTCTGTCTGGAATCATTGGTAATATAGCAGTGTATGCTACCAACTTTTTACTGTTTGCCATCGAACCGATGGGGTTGGCACTGTGGATCCTGTATGCCAATTACCTGGTCTTTCATGATGAGACCCGTATCGCCAAATTGAAAAAACTTTTGTTCATTCCCCTAACCACCAACTTCCTTTTATCGATTACCAGTCTTTCAACAGGTTGGTTTTTCACAGTAGATCAATTCAATTTCTATCATCGTGGTAATTTTTACTGGGTACATCTATTGCTGTGCGTCATTCTCTTGTTATCTCCTTTCCTCTTCATCTTCAAGAACAGGAAGAAGATTCCGAAAAAGCACTTCTTCTCATTACTGTTTTTTATCATCCCTATCTCTGTCGGCACTACACTGCAGGTTCTTTTCTATGGGGTCACCTACGTCTGGTCCGGCATGATGCTGTCGCTGCTTATTGTGTACTTGACCATTCAAGATCGCGAATCTTCTACCGATTTTCTTACGGAAGTGAATAATCGCAAGCAATTGGATCATTTCATTAAAAACAGGATCGATTCTGGCAGAAAGCAGGAGCCTTTTTCGATTATTCTGATCGATCTGGATCATTTCAAGGAAATCAATGATCGCTATGGGCATGATGTTGGGGATGAAGCACTGCAGGATGCCGTGAAAGTGCTCAGAAAGTGCTTGCGCCAGCAAGATTTCCTGGCACGCTATGGTGGAGATGAATTCTTGATCGTCATGGATGTCAATACTCCTCAGTTGCTGGAAGCGACCATTCAGAGGATCAAGAACAGTTTTGTGGATTTCAATCGCCAGAACCGCAAACCATATACCTTGAGTTTCAGTTCAGGCTATTACCTTTACGATTATCGTTCAAAAATGAGTGCCGATCAACTTCTGAAACAACTGGATAAAATGATGTATCAGGATAAGGAGCGTTTTGCTCATTTGTAAGATAACCATCATTGATAAAATGCTATAACACCCGGCAGATAAATCCTTTCAAATATTCCCCCTCCGGAAAATGCAAACTGACTGTGTGATCACGGCTCTGGAACAACCGTTCTTCGATGATCACCCGCCTGCCAGCATCACTGGCAGCTCCGCTCAATATCTTCTGGAAAAATTCTGCACTGATGCCTCCCGAACAGGAGAAAGTTATCAATCTCCCGCCTGGATTCAGCAGTTTCATTGCCAGTAGGTTGATATCTTTGTACCCTCGCGCTGCTTTTTCCGCCAGATTGCGCGTGGGAGCAAACTTGGGCGGATCCAGGATGATCACGTCAAAACTTTCACGCTGGTCGCGGAGTTGTCGCAGATAGCTGAATACATCCGCGGTCACCCATTCCAGGTTCCCAAAATCAGGGAAATTCAAGCTCATATTGGTCTTCGCCAGTTCGATGGCGTCAGCCGAGGAATCCACCGACACCATCCTTTCCGCCCCACCCTGCACCGCTATCACACTGAAAGCCCCGCTGAAGCAGAAACAGTTCAGTACGCTCTTTCCTTTCGTATAAGGGATCACTTTGGCACGGTTTTCACGCTGGTCGAGGTAGAAGCCGGTTTTCTGTCCGCCGCGGATATCAACCTGGTAGCGCAGCCCATTTTCGATGATCTCGATCACCGTTGGTGGTTCGGCACCAGCCAGCACACCACATCGTTGGGGCAGACCTTCCAGTGCCCGCACTTCCACATCCGAACGTTCATATACATTGGGAATACCGGTCAGCTCTACCAAGCAGGAGGTAATAGTCTCTTTCCAATACTCCGCTCCGGTGGTCAGACACTGTAACACCAGGTAATCAGCATAGCGATCTACTGTT
Organism: Chloroflexota bacterium; assembly: GCA_012798455.1. Taxonomy (GTDB): domain Bacteria; phylum Chloroflexota; class Anaerolineae; order Anaerolineales; family Anaerolineaceae; genus UBA4781. Next base: position 3,584 of record JAAZNC010000072.1, read on the forward strand.
ACACCTGGCAGGTGATCTGATTCTGCATTGATGAGGCGGTGAGCGTTGGAATTATTTTTTTTTCTTGAGTAAATGGCTATACGAATTTTTTTTCTAAAAAACGAATCGTCGATCGCTTCGTCTTCATCCCAACTCCACATACGCGCCCTGATCTTGGAGAACGGGCTGTAGGCTGCCCTGCCGATGAAACGTTGTTTTTCATCCAGTACTACCACCGTCTCTCCGGATGCGGCTTCTCCCTGCATACGTTGGATGGCACCCGAATAGACCCATGGATGCCCCTGACGTAGCGGTTTATCTCTCCCCGCTTTCAAAATCAGCCGCGCCTCACTCATGTTTTTCGACCAGATCTTTCAATTCCTCTTCCGAAAGGATGGCAATCCCTAACTGCTGCGCTTTCTCGTATTTCGAACCCGGCTCGCTCCCCAACACCAGGTAGCTGGTCTGGTTGCTGACCGAACTGCTTACCTTTCCGCCATGTGCACGGATGTATGCACTGGCTTCATCACGGCTGAAATGCGGTAAGGTGCCGGTGATCACGAAGGTCATTCCTGCCAGTGATTGGCTGCCGCCTGCCTTTACCTCTTCAATTGGATCAATGCCCACTTCTTTCAATTTCCGTACCAGTGTTTGATTGCGTGGGTTGGCAAACCAATCCAGGATCGCCTGGCTGATGTTCGGTCCAAAGCCTTCCAGTGCGGTCAGGTCATCATAGCTGGTTTGCGCCAGAGCATCCAGACTGTGGAAGCGTGCCGCCAGGTCGATGGCAGCCACTTCCCCCACTCCTCGTATGCCCAGCGCGCTGATCACCCTGCTCAAGGGCTGTGTTTTGCTTGCTTGGATGGCATCTAATAGATTATCCGTTTTCTTTTCGGCAAATCCTTCCAGTTCCAACAGATCACTTTCCTTCAATGTGTACAGGTCAGCTATATCTTTCACCAGCCCATGCTGCACCAGTTCTTCCACCAACCGGATACCCAATCCCACGATGTTCATGGCACCCTTTGACACGAAGTGTTCTAAGTTACGGATCAATTGTTCCGGGCAGGTGGCATTCACGCAATACCATGCCACCTCCCCTGCGATATGTTCGGTTGGTTCGCCGCAGCTCGGGCAGCGTTCGGGTGGCACAAACACTATTTCTGTCCCATTTCTTAACTCGGGAATGGGTCCGATCACATACGGGATCACATCTCCTGCCCGTTTTACCCGCACTCGATCCTTGATGCGGATGTCTTTGTCTCGGATGTAATCAAAGTTATGCAGGGTAGCTTGCTTTACCGTCACTCCGCCGATCTCCACCGGGTCCAACACCGCATAGGGGGTCAGCACACCTGTGCGTCCTACATTCACTTTGATATTCTCTACTTTCGTGGTCGCTTCCTTGGCAGGGAACTTCAACGCAATCGCATCGCGTGGGTCTTTTCCTACAAATCCCAGCGTCTCTTGCAGTGCCAGGTCGTTTAGCTTGATCACCAGTCCATCGATCTCATACGGCATGTCATTGCGCTGGTCCTGCCATGCATCGCATGCCTGCAGCACTTCCTGCATATCCTTGCATAGTGTGGCATGCTTGGTCACCGGGAAACCTAGTTCTCGCAGATAATTCAGTAGTTCCCATTGTGTATGGGGTATATTTCCATCACTGGCTACGATGGCGTAGGTCAACATGGTCAGCGGGCGGCTGGCGGTCAACTGTGGGTCGAGTTGCCTTAGTGATCCTGCCGCCGTGTTGCGTGGATTTTGGTAGGGTTTCAAACCCTGTTTCTCCAGCTTCTCGTTGAGTGCTTCGAAATCTGCCAGGTTGATGAATGCTTCTCCGCGCACTACCAGCGTGTCCGGCGCGCTGGGTCCATCTGCTTTCACCGGGATGCGCAACGGCAGTGCCCGGATAGTGCGAATATTGCTGGTAATATCCTCCCCGATCTCGCCGTCTCCGCGCGTGGCACCGCGCACGAATACTCCGTTGCGGTAGTGCAGCACCACTGTCAATCCGTCAAACTTGGGTTCCACTACAAAGGCACTTTTTCGTACCCGCTCATCCAATTTGGCAATGCGCTCGTACCAATCCAGTACATCCCGGTTGGAAAAAGCATTCGCCAGGCTTAAAATGGGGCTCGGGTGGCGTGTTTTTTCAAATCGTTCGGCGGGTTCGGCGCCGGCACGCTGGCTAGGGGAATCAGCCGTGATCCACTCCGGGTGCTGGCTTTCGATCTCTTTCAGGCGCTTCAGCATGCGGTCGAATTCCGCATCGCTGATCAGGGGATCATCCAGCACGTGGTAGCGATAGTTATGAAAATGGATCTCTTGTTTGAGGTCATCCAGTTCGTTTTTTAATTGTTTTTCTTCCATAATTGCAATTATAGCAATGAAAGCTTACCTCTTCGTAAAACTTTTCTTAATCAATTCCGTATATAATAACGATGAAGTTTATTGATGAATGTTGGAGGTCCCATGAAAGCTGGAAAAATAATTCTCTTTGTGCTTGCCGCTATTTTGATCTTCTTTGGTGTCATTTTTCTCCTTTCCATATCCGCCAATGGCGATGTCAGCCTGGCGCTGTATGCTGGCATCATGCTTCTGATTGCCTTCGTCTTGATCTTTTTTGCCGCACGTATGAAGAAACCTGGCGATGAGGTCACCAACGTCACCCTCAACATCGATCTGCCCGGTGGTGTGACCATGGATACCATCAAATGTAAATCTTGCGGCTCACCCCTCTCGGAGAAGGATATCAAGATGGTCAATGGTGCTCCTATGGTGACCTGTTCGAGCTGTGGGACTTCTTACCAGCTCACCGAAGAACCCAAGTGGTAATCGTTTTGTTCTGGGTTGATAGAAAGGAATTGGATTTCATGAAGAAGATGCAGCGAGTGTTGTTCGCACTGGTCTTGATTGCTGTATTGACCGTTACTGCTCCTGTCTATGCGCAGGATTACTCTTTTTCGGTACCCTCCCTCACCTCGGATGTGTACATCAACGATGATGGCACCGCCACCATCGAGTACCTGATCGTTTTCCAAAATGATGCCGGTGCCCACCCCATTGACTATGTGGATATCGGCATGCCCAGTGATGCGTACGACATGGGCAGCATCACCGCTACCATCAACGGTGTACCTATTACCAATATCGAGGATTCTCCTTACGTCGATTATGGCTTCGCCCTCGGTCTGGGCGTCAATTCCATTCCCGCCGGGGAACAGGGCACGGTTTATGTGCGCGTTGGCACCGTCAGGGATATGCTCTTCGTAGCGACCGAGGATAAGGACAAGACCGAACCCTATACCAGTTTCAATTTCTCTCCCACCTATTTCGATGGTAGCATCAGCCATGGCAGCACCGAGCTGACCGTTACCGCACACCTGCCTGCCGCCGTTGTTGATCCCGAACCAACTTATATCGCTCCTAAGAATTTCCCTGGTGACTCCGTTCCACTGGCTGGGGTTGATGACCAGAACCGCATTGTCTACCAGTGGTCCACCACGGATGCCAAACCTTCCACCGAGTACCGTGCTTTTGGTGCTACTTTCCCGGCACGCTACGTTCCTACCTCCGCCGTCTCGACCGATAATGTGGTCACCATCAACAATGCTTCCTTCTGGGACATTCTTATCCCAATCTGCTGCTTTGGCGGTTTCATCGGTCTCTTTGTGTTGATCGTGGTCTTCACCATCAAAGCCTCCAAAAAACGCAAGATGAAATACCTGCCACCCAAGATTGCAGTGGAAGGGATGGGTATCAAACGCGGGTTGACCCCTGTGGAGGTTGGCATCCTCATGGAACAACCCATGGATAAGATCCTCACCATGATCCTCTTCTCCACCATGCAGAAGGAAACCGCCCAGATCATCTCGCGTGACCCGCTCGAGGTCAAGGTGGAAGATACCCTGCCCGAAGATCTGCGTCCTTATGAAAAAGAATTCCTTGAGGCATTCCGCCTGACCGATAAACGTGCTCGCACCAAAGCTCTGCAAGACATGATGGTCACATTGGTCAAGAGCGTTTCTGAAAAGATGAAGGGCTTCAGCCGCAAAGAGACCCTCGCTTATTACAAGGATATCATGCAGAAAGCCTGGCAGCAGGTAGAAGACGCTGACACACCCGAAGTACGTGGCGAACGCTATCAGGAGCACATGGACTGGACCATGCTCGACCAGGATTATGACCAGCGCACCCGCAACGTCTTCGGCAGCGGACCGGTTTTTATGCCCTGGTGGTGGTGGCGCGCTGATCCTACTCTTGGCAGACCTTCCACAGCTTCCGTCGGCAGATCTGTTTCTTCATCTTCTGCCAGCGGACCCAGCACCTCATCTAAGACGACCACCATCCATCTTCCCAACCTGGCAGGTTCCAGTGCTGCCGCTTCGGTGGTCGGTACTGTGCAGGCTTTTTCAGCTGGAGTGGTTGGCAACCTGACCAGCTTTACCGATAAGATCACCAACAAGACCAACCCCGCTCCAGTCTCCACCTCCTCCGGCAGATCTTTTCACTCCTCCAGCGGTGGCGGGCATATCTCCGGCGGCGGTTGCGCTTGTGCCTGCGCTTGTGCCGGCTGCGCTTGTGCCTGCGCCGGTGGTGGTCGCTAAAAAACAGGAACATCATTCATGTTGGCTACGCGCAAAAATCAACTTTCCCTGTCCCAACCGGGTATCTATCATTACCTGCGCCAGGATGGGGAGAATAAAAAGCGCATACACCTGCGCATTGATCCGGACGGCTATGCCACCCTTTTAATCGATGCTGCTCAGGTCTACCATTTCAATCCCAGCGCTGCCCTCATGGCAAAAGCCTACCTGGATGATCTCTCCGAGAAGCAGGCTGTACAGGCGCTGGGTGCTGCTTTTCGTGTCAAAAAGGAACAGGCTGCCAGTGATTATGCCGAGTTCATCGACCAGCTTTCTCTGATCGTATCTCCCACCGCACATGCCTGCCCCTTTTGCGACCTCAATCTGGAGGTCACCGCACCTTTTTCTAAACAACCCAGCGCTCCCTACCGCATGGATCTGGCTCTCACTTATGCTTGCAACAATGATTGCGCACACTGCTATAATGTCAAGCAGCGCAATCTGCCTTCCCTATCCCTGCCAGAATGGCAGCGGGTACTGGGTAAAGTGTGGGATGCCGGTATCCCACACGTGGTCTTCACTGGGGGGGAACCGACTCTGGTCAAGTTCTTACCACAGCTCATCCAATATGCCGAACAACTTGGCTTGATCACCGGCTTGAACACCAATGGGCGTCGTTTGCAAGATCAAGCCTTTGTTCAACAGCTGCTGGATGCCGGGCTTGATCACATCCAGATCACCCTCGAGTCGCATGATCCCGTCATTCACGATCGTATGGTTGCCCATGCCGGTGCTTTCCAGGAGACAGTGCAGGGTATTCGCAATGCCCTCGCTACCCGCCTGTTCGTCATGACCAATACTACCCTTATTCACAGCAATGCCCCGTTTCTACGCGAAACGCTGCAATTTTTAACAGAACTGCACGTTCCCACTGTTGGTCTCAACGGTATCATCCATTCCGGACGCGGTCGCCACTTTGGGGAGGAATTGCAGGAAAGTGAACTGCCTGCCCTGCTTGACCTAGCACAGCACTTCACCGCTGCCAACGGACAGAAATTGATCTGGTACACCCCCACCCAATACTGCCATTTCGACCCCATCAGCATGAACCTGGGCGTCAAGGGCTGTACCGCTGCGCTATATAATATGTGTGTGGAACCCAATGGCGATGTGCTCCCCTGTCAGTCCTATTACAGTTCGCTGGGCAATATCCTTACGGAAGATTGGCAAGCTATCTGGGAGCATGACCTGGCTGTTTCCATCCGTGAAAAACGTTATCTTCCGGCGGATTGCCGCCAGTGTGTTTTGCTGGAGACCTGCGGCGGCGGTTGCCCGCTTTCTATTGACGAAAATACGGCGGTAAATCCGCACTATGCACTACAAGTTGATTAATTGGAGGGATTATGCTCAAAAAAATTGGAGAATTCTTCGATGTCATCCTCAATCCGGTGCAAACCGTTCCGGTCGGTTCTTATCAATTGCAAGGGGATCGTGAGGGGCAACTCCCCTATCGCCTTAACCTGCGCGTTGAACCCGATGGCACCGGCATCCTCATCATCGATGCCAGTACCGTGCTGCACCTCAACCGCACCGCTACCGACTACGCATATCACCTCGTCCAGCACACCCCACCGGAGGA
>JAAZNC010000073.1 GCA_012798455.1 Chloroflexota bacterium
CCTTTTAGAGAGATCTTGTATCATAGCTGTCCACTTTTCAAGTTTTGATGATTATTCTTGACCGTTTTAGCGGTTCACTTTTGAACTGTTATCAGTTCACTTTTCAAGTGTTATCGGTTCACTTTTAAAGTTCTGCTAACACCCTCCATTCGGTAGCTTGACATAAAGATACCGGTATGTTTATAATAATGGGTCGTTTTTATGTTTACAATTGGAGGTACAAAATGACTCCTCTTCCAAAAAGGAAGTTATCAAAAGGGCGAAGAGATCGACGCCGAGCGCACGACGCTTTAAAAGCGCAAAATTTAGTTCAGTGCAGTAATTGCGGTGAAATGCGGCTACCGCATACTGTTTGCCCAAATTGTGGCTTTTATAAAGGGCGTGAAGTTGTTGAAGTTGATAATGAATAATCACTGAATGAAACTAAAAAGGCACTGCTTAGATGCAGTGCCTTTTTATATTAAATTAACCATATTTGTACGGTGCGAATAAACGATATAAACGGGTGGGAATTTTACCCTCTAACAAAGTATGGTCAATTTCATGAGTGGCTTTGGTTACGATCCCTGATTGGTGGAAGAGGCTGACCAGGTTCATTTGTTGGTAGGGCAATTTAACAGAAATATCTAGCATGGATTCGTATAGACATTCCTTGATGCGTTTTTGCAATTCCTCGATGTCTTGGCCGGTCTTAGCTGAAATACGTACTGCCTTTTGAAATTGTGGAAAATTGCGATTTACCTCCGATTCATCGACGTTCCGGTCAGTTTTATTGAGAACGGTGAGCATCGGGATTTCATCGGCTTCGATTTCAACCAGCGTTTCGATCACCGCTTGCCATTGCGCATGTGCATCGGGATTGGATATGTCTACTACATGTAGCAATAAGTCAGCTTCGGTGATATCTTCCAGCGTGGCGCGAAATGCCGCCACCAGTTGGTGAGGCAGTTTCTGGATGAAGCCAACCGTGTCGGTGATAAGAGCTTGTTTCCCATCCGGCAGCCATAATTTGCGGGTGGTCGGATCGAGAGTTGCGAACAATTGATCTGCCACGTAGACATCTGCCTTGGTCAAGCGGTTGAGCAGAGTAGATTTTCCTGCATTGGTGTAACCTACCAGCGCAATTAGCGGAATGTTCGACCTTTTCCGCTTTACTCGAGTCTGCTGGCGATGATTTTGTACTTTTTCAAGTTCATTCTTTAGAAGACTGATCTGTTCACGGATCTTGCGTCGGTCATCTTCCAGTTGTGTTTCGCCAGGTCCGCGCAGACCAACCCCTCCCACTCCGCCGGCACGTCCGCCACCACCGCCCGCTTGTCTGACCAAGTGAGTCCAGGCACGGGTTAGACGCGGATAGAGATATTCATATTGAGCTAATTCTACCTGCAAAATCCCTTCACTGGTGTTGGCATGTTGGGCAAAGATATCCAGGATCAACCCCGTTCGATCGATCACTTTCACACCTTGCGGCAATTGTTCCTCAATATCTCGAAAATTTCGTGGGCTTAACTCATCGTCAAAGATCACCATATCGGCATCCAGAGCACTCACCAGTTCTTTAAGTTCTTCAACTTTCCCGGAGCCGATAAAAGTAGAAGGATTGGGTTTATCCAATTTTTGAGTTAGCTCACCAACCACTTCAACGCCGGCAGTTTCTGAAAGCAGATACAGCTCTTCCAGAGAACTTTCCATAGAAAGCAACTTATCCATTCCATGAAGTTCAATACCCACCAGTATGGCTTTTTCTTTCGGTGAAGCGGTCTGATATGCTGTATTCCTTGGCATGAAAATCCTTAATTAATAGTTTGTTAATGGTACTCTATTCAAGAATACCTCATTTGTAATAGAATTTTACTAGAACATTATAGGTCAAGAGACGAAAAGGAAAGCCAGGAAGCCAAGTCGAGAATCTAAAGCAGATGGTTGCCACGACAACCAGACTACCGCAGATGTGACTTTGAAACGATCATTTTTTAAATATCTTATCAAAAAAGAAAACTGAGAGCACCATTATGCCCCTATCCTTTATAAGATGAGAGAAACATTACAAGCAACCTCAAATTCGTAAGTTGTTTTCGTTATTGAGTTAGGATCCAATTAACCAACACATCGCCAATGACTTGCAATGATGCTGGCGAAACATGTTCAATCGTATCGTGCGTGGTATGCCAGTATGGGTAATCAAAATCGATTAATAAGACAGTGTCAATACCCTGGTTGAGGAAGGGCAGATGATCATCAATCATCGCATATTTATATTCGGGAATCAACTGAGAGTCATATCCCAATTCTGCCGCTACTTGCCAAATTTCTGTCATCAGGGTTGTGGTGGAATTCTTCTCCTGGTATATATGCAGGTCCTCATCTCCGATCATATCGATGATGATGACTTTATAGAGTTTTTCATTCAGTTGATGAACAAAATAGTCCGATCCCACGCTCCAACCCCAATCGTTCAAATGCCCCTGGTCTTCGCCATCAAAAAAGACCAACCACACCTGTGCTCCGGCGGGAAGTTCCAGTACTCTGCTCAATTCAAGCAGTACCGCACTGCCTGATGCTCCATCATTTGCTCCGGGGACCGCTGTGCTCTGCAAGTCGATGTCGCTTTCTTGATCTGCCACTGCTCGTGTGTCATAGTGAGCACCAATGAGGATGATCTTTTCTCCCTCCCCTTTTTTTGCGATGATATTGGAAAGTGGCACATCCATAAAATGAAAGTCTTGGGTCTCCACCTGCCAGTTGTTTTGGGTGAGCGTATCTTGGATATAGTGGGAAGTTGAAAGTAAAGCTGAACTGCCAGGAATGCGAGCCCCAAAATCCAATTGAGCTTGCACATATTGATAGGCTGATTCACCGGAGAAATTATGTTCCGTTGTTTGAGATCGACAACCACTTCCGATCAGGAAAAGAAAAAACAGAAGAACGAATTTAATTGTACGCATTGTTCATTTTGGCATAATTCCGGAAAGCTCGCAAGGCACGATTTGCCATGGCGGCTTTTCGTTCTTGTTTATCTCTAATTCTGAACTGTAAAGGAGCTAATAATCCCAGATTGGCTTTCATAGGTTGGAAGGTCTCACAACCCGCATTGGCGATATAGAAACATAATGCCCCGATCATGCATTCTCTCGGGAATGCCAATAGGGAACTCCCTTTGAGCTGCCGGCTGGCGTTGATCCCTGCTATCAATCCGCTGGCAGCATTTCCCAGGTACCCCTCCACCCCGATAATTTGCCCGGCAAAGAAAAGCGATGGATCTTTTTTTGTCTGCAGAGTTTGATTGATCAGGGAAGGGGCGCATAGAAAGGTGTTGCGATGCATCTGCCCATAGCGCATGAATTCGGCTTGCTCCAGCCCAGGAATAAGCTTGAAGACCCTTTTCTGTTCCTTATAAGTTAGATTGGTTTGGAAACCAACCATATTATAAGAATGATGGGTCAGATCATCCTGCCGTAATTGTACGATTGCGAAAGGAGCATCTCCCTTGAATAGTTTTCTCAATCCCACCGGTCGTAACGGTCCATATGCCAGTGTGGCAGGATCACGACGCGCCATCACTTCGATCGGTAGGCAGCCTTCGAAAAATTTTGCATGTCCCACGTCCACCCCGTATTCAATTTTTCGCTCAAAAGATTTTAAATGGATCTGCTCAGCTGCAGCTAATTGTTGCACGAAGTGATTGTAGGTTGCTTGATCCATCGGGCAGTTAATATAATCTCCTTCGTTAGCTTCTCCTTTCCCATAACGGGAACCGCGAACTGCGATACTCATATTGATGGAGTCTGCTGTGATGATGGGTGCAATGGCATCATAAAAAAAGAGATTTTCCTTTCCATGGAAATTTGCCAAAGATATTGCCAGGGCAGGGGACGTTAACGGTCCACTGGCGATGATGGTAGGCGCCTTGGGAATTGTAGTGATTTCTTCCCGGATGATTTCAATGTTGGGATGGGTCGCGATCAACTCGGTTAATGTTTCAGCAAAAATATGCCGATCTACTGCCAACGCTGAACCGGCAGGAACAGCACTCTGTTCTGCTACCCGGCAGATAATAGAATGGAGTTCCTTCATTTCATGAAATAACAATCCACTGCCATTTTCCCGCAGCTTTGAACCAAGAGAGTTGGAGCAAACCAGTTCTCCCAACCAGGCTGTCTGATGTGCGCCGGTCATTTTCTGTGGGCGCATCTCGAAAAGCTGGACGTGAATATTCCGTTCGGCTGCCTGCCAGGCTGCTTCACAACCGGCTAAACCGCCACCAATAACTTTCAATTCTGGCTGCATTTCAAAAATTCTATCATCATTTGAATTGGTATAAATATTGCATGGGGCATGTAATTGCGCTATACTCGAAGCATATGTACCAGAAGATCACAAATCAGACCAAATTTGAAACCAGACCTCAAACCACCGCTCATTTAGCACAAACCATGACATTGCTGAATATGAGCAATTCAGAGTTAGAAGAGGAGATCTTGAAGAATTTGGCTGAAAATCCGGCGCTGGAAGTGAATGAATCCAACCGCTGTCCTGTATGCGGGAGTGAAGTACCATTCGGTATTCCGTGCCCCCAATGTTTACGCAACCAGCTAAAACAGGGAAATGATATTTTTACCTTCGTTTCAACGCGTGAGCGTATTTCATCCGCTACCTATGATGAAAATGATGATTTCTATGAAGATGGATCAGTAGATGAACAGACACTAGCAGAATATGTATTGCGCCAGATTGGAGCAGAACTAGATGATACCCAGAAGTTAGTGGCTGCAAATATTTTAACCCAACTGGATGATGATGGATTTGTTGACGTAGACGTCTTGGAATTAGCTCAGTACTATCATATTTCCATTAAAAGTGTAGAACAGGTGCGAAGCCTGATTCAGCATGCGGACCCACTGGGAGTTGGTTCACAAGATTCCCGTGAAGCTATGCTGGTGCAACTGGAAGAATTGAAGAAATCCAGAGCAGTTCCTGAACTGACTGAGGAGATCATTGCTGATAAATACTATGAACTTCTAAAGAAACAATATCAGGAAATTGCGCAGGCATACCAGATTTCGCTACGCCAGGTGCAGAATGCTGCTGAATTCATTACCGAAAATTTGAATCCTTTCCCGGCGAGTTCCAGCTGGGGTGATGTACGCGATCCGCAAAAAGATGAGTTGCTGCGTTTTGGATTGCCGGATATTGTGTTGAGCTACCTTGAAAACAATCCGGATAATCCGATCGTGATCGAAGTTTTTCAACCAACCAACAGTAATTTGCTGCTAAATTCCAGTTACCACAACGCTTTGAAGGCTTCTGATAAGGAAACTAAAATGAAGATGCGTGAAGATCTGGATAAAGCATCGCTTTTCATCAAATGTCTGCAACAAAGGACCAATACCATTCTGCGTATGATGCAGATCCTGGTGGCACATCAGGAAAAATATATTCGCGAAGGAGATCGCTATCTCAAACCAATCACACGTGCTGAAATTGCAAAGAAATTAAATGTGCACGAATCCACTATTTCTAGAGCGGTTTCCAGCAAAACAGTGCAACTTCCTGATAGAAAAGTATATCCCCTGGCGGTTTTCTTTGATCGCAGCCTGCAAATCCGGACAGAAGTGAAAGAGATCATTGAGAACGAAAAAGAACCATTGAGTGATATGCAGATAATGAGGAGATTGGAGAAGAAAGATATTCATATCGCCCGTCGAACGGTTGCCAAATACCGGGATATGGAAGGAATCCTTCCGGCTTATCAACGTAAAGAAAAAAATAAATGAGTGCTTTCAAAAATCTGATCCGTAATCACAATATCTCCCTGCTTGAGGTAGAAGCATTGCTTAACATCTGCGAATACGCCTGTGCATTGGTTGATCAAGATGATGAGATCGTATTGGTGAATAGCGCTTTCATCGAATTAACTGCTTTTACACGGGAAGAAATACTGAAAACTCCCATTCAATCCATGATCATTTCAAAACGTACTGACAATGGCATGCTCACCCAGAGCATAGTACGTAAAAACCGGACAGCACTTGAGATCAATTTGCAAAAAGAAATTCTCGACGATAAACAGAATTGGAAGCTTTTTATTATCCTCCAGAAGTCACCAACCGCTGGAACAAACTATGTTGATTTGCAAACCTACTTGAATTCGTATGCGGCATTGATCGAAACCAGTGAACGAACATTCCGGCAATTCTGTCAAAAGGGACTTGAAATACTGGAGAGAGTTTTCCATTTCGATCTATTAGGGATTTATTTTCAGATAGAAGAAGGTTATCAAGTCGATCGAGACCTTTCACGACCTTTATTACACATGCCTGATTTTTTTTCATTTCTGGAAACGAAAAGCCTGTCGGATTATAGTGTATGGACGCAGGGTACTCGTACTATCAATGTTCTGCAGCGCAGTGCACGCGAGCAGCAACTTAATACACTGATCGCCCGGCGAATTGTAGCAACGGATGATCAGGATGGGTTCCTGTTGGCTGGTTGGAAGGAGTTGGTAAAAGATCCAACATTGTTGGCTATCGTGGAAAGCTATATGCAGTTATTTCAGTATGGAACTTCCCTTTATCAAAAAGAGCAGATCCAGAACGCGGTTCAACAGGAAGATCACACCAAAGCGGAAATTATTAAAAATTTGCAGGATAACGTAGAAGAAGGGATTGTATTTGTATCCCACGAGAAAGATATTCTCAGCATCAATCAAACCATGGAACGGCTGCTGGGATATTCGAAATGGGAGGTACAAGACCTTTCTATGGATGACTATCTGGTGTGTTCCCCGCATGTTTCTGACCTTTTTGCAGTTACCTTTAATAAGCGTGAAGAAAAAATTGAAGAAAATTGTTCCCTACACAGGCGGGATGGATCGGAGGAAGTAGTTAAAATACGCGTGATCCCGGTGGATAAAACCGATGCAAGATCAGCATTCGTGATCTTCATTCGCTCCACTAGAGAAATGGATGGATTGCGTAAAACAGTCAAGGATTTTGAACACCAGGCAGCCCTGGGTAAATCTGTGGCTACTTTTGCCCACGAAGTGCGTAATCCGATCAATAACATGGTCACCGGATTACAGGTATTGCAAAATTTGGCGAATGGTGAAGAAACCCAACTTGATATCATCAATCGTATGATGAATGATTGTGTTCGCTTGAATCACCTGATGGATTCCATATTGTCTTATGCCAAACCATTGGAGAAGAAGATCAAACCACTCAACATCGATTTACTGTTGCAAAGTGTCATGGAAAAATGGGATGCAAAATGCAAGCGAAACTATATTGAAGTGGTCTATCAATGTCAGGGGAATCTACCCATGGTAGCTGGAGATATGCGTTCCCTCGAACAGGTTTTCACCAATTTGATCAGCAATGCAATCGAAGCGATGAAACCTCAGGGTGGGGGAACCATGGCGATAAAGGTTGAACAAGAGGATAGCGTCAACATCCGCGTGAACGTATCCGATAACGGTCCGGGAATCCCAGAAGAGATTTTGCACAATTTGTTCACTCCCTTCGTATCTTTCAGTCTAAAAGGAACCGGACTAGGGCTGGCGATCACTAAAGAATTGGTGGAAGCTCAGAACGGGAAGATCAGTGTGGAATCTTTCCCGGGTGGAACTGTTTTTCATGTCATCTTACCAATTGCAGGAGGAGATAATCCGTGAGTTATACAGTTTTGATAGTGGATGATGAAGAAAATGCGAGAAAGAATTTGAGTGTCTTTCTCAAATCAAAAAATTTTGAGGCATATGAAGCTGGCTCGCTGCAAGAAGCACGTGACCAGCTCAAGCTTGGCAATGGTGATCTCATCCTGCTGGATGTACAGCTTCCGGACGGCTATGGGCAAACCTTATTGAAGGAGCTGCAGCAATTACCCAATAAACCACCGGTAATTTTGATCACCGGGGTAGGGGATATTGAAATGGCAGTGGATGCCATGCGGAATGGTGCACACGATTTTCTGACCAAACCTATCACGGATTTCAAAGTACTTGAGAATTCCATTGCAAGGGCGTGCGAATTGATCCAAATGCGCCGGGAGATCGCCCATTACCGTCAGAAACAGCTCGATTCAGTGGATTTTGTGCTGGGTTCTAACCCTGAAATGCAGAATGTGGTTTCGCAAGCATTGAAAGCTTCTCGAGCGATGGTATCTGTGCTGATCACTGGGGAGACAGGAACTGGCAAAGAAGTGCTGGCACGTTATATCCATCGTTCGGGTCCCCGGGCATCCAAACAATTTGTTGCCATCAATTGTGCTGCCATCCAATCGACCCTGTTGGAATCGGAGTTGTTCGGACACGATCAGGGTAGTTTTACGGATGCAAAAACCCGCAAGCACGGATTGATGGAGATTGCGGACGATGGTATTTTATTTCTGGATGAGATATCTTCCATGCCACTGGAAATTCAAGCTAAACTATTGCGTGCTCTGGAAGAAAAAGCATTTCGGAGGGTGGGGGGAACCGATCTGATCAAGGTGGATGTGCAGATATTGGCAGCCTCGAATCGCAATCTGAAAGAGATGATCAAAGAAAGCACCTTCAGGGAAGATCTGTATTATCGTCTGAAAGTGGTTGATCTTGATCTTCCTCCTTTACGGGAGAGAAAGAATGATATCCCCGAGTTTGTAGGATTCTTTATCAAAGAATTGAATCCCCGTCTGGGATTGAATGTGATCGATGTGACCCCAACGGCTATGGAGAAATTGATGCAGTATTCTTGGCCGGGCAACATTCGCGAGTTGCGGAACATCATCGAACGTGCCATGCTGTTTTGCGATGGTGAAAAAATCGATCTGCCCGACCTTCCCAGGGATTTAGTGGAGAAAGTGGCACAATAATTGCAATAGTATCAACAAAAAGGAGATACTATGTTCGCAATTAATTCAAATGACTTTACATTGACCCTGGCGCTGCTCCTGCTTGTGATGGGTATTATCACATTTTTGGTCGGGATCATTATTCTGGCTTTTAAAGTAAAAAGCAATGAGTTTACTTCCATTACCGAACAAACCTCAAAATTGATGGAAAAGGGTATCGTGGATAATGTTTCCGGTCTGATGGAAAATACTTCTTCACTACTCCAAACCATCAACCAAATGGTCAAGACCAAAGCAGGAGTGGGAGTTTTCCTGGTTCTGGTCACCTTTATTCTATTTGGTGTAGCTTACTACTTGGTTACTGGTTTATAGAAAGGGTCTCATGATACCTGAAGTATTCCTCGAGCTCATTGAGAAGACTTTCAATGAGGAAGAAAAACAGGTACTTGTAGCCTCCCTTTTACAGGACGCGCGCATTTCCAAAGCCCTGGATGATATTCAGCGCTCTGGCAATTGGGATGCAGATCGGTTGAAAATATTTGAAAATTGGAAACCGGTCTATTTTGCATTTCTGCTTCAGGATGCCAGAAACGGTAAAAAAGATTTGAAGGACCTGGTTCAGCACCTCCCAGTTGGTTCGAATCAATTACTTTCTAACCTGACACTGATCCCTGGTGAGCCTTTAACCCTGCAACAGGCTGGGGAAAAAGCCCTGCAATTGCAAGCAATTCTACAAACACAGATAAAGAATTGGCATGCAATCGAAGAAGAATATTTCTCAGATTTTCAATTCCAGAGGGATGCGGGGTTGGTGGCAACTTGTCTTTTAGGTTTGGTGGAACGACCGGATGATTTCATTGAACAAGGAATAATCTGTTCACCTCACTTTGAGATCAAGAAGTTGATGTGTTATGCGTTGTTATGCAATGCACAACCGTTGGATGATCTCCTCCGTCGTTTGCACATGATTTGTGATTCGATAGATGAAGAGGAAAGAATCGACTTGTTGCGTTTTATGCAGCAACAGGGACGTGGTCAGCTCGTTCGCGCTTTGATCCCATCTGATCTTCAAATCGGAAAAAGTGATCGTGAGGGTGAAATAACTCGCAAACTCAGTGTAGAACTGCAGGAAATTCAAACCTTGAATTTTGCATCTGATCTACAATTATTAGCGGGAAATGTCAAGACTTCACAACAAGAAATTGAACGGTTGATACAGAAGATCGATCAACTACGACAAGCCGCACTGCAAAAAAAATCAGCATTATCCCAAGAGATCAGCATCGATCGTATAGATGGGAAAACCAGGGTAGTTCCGAATAAGTATGATTGGAAGAGTGTTCCAGCCAGATTGGCTTTGGGAGAGTTGAAAAGACCGTCATTGGACGAAATCGATGACGTCCTGTGCACACTTGAGAACAATGCCAATATGTATGTCGACAATGAAGAAATGCAGATAAAGCTTGCTGATTATTACGCAGACCTTGGGGATTGGAAAAGAGCCCAAAATCACTTGAGAATCGCCCAGATTCTCGACCCAGGTGATCCCCAAATAACAGAGAAATTATTGCATTTATTTATTAAGAATCAGCACTGGGATTTAGCAAATAGCGAATTAAAGCTTGTTTTGAAAACCGCAGGGTTCCACCGATCTTTTTTGCCTTTTTATATAGAACTGAAAACACTGCTTGCAGATGGTAGGAAAGAAGAAGTTCTACAACGCTTGCGTGGTTACCCGCTCGAAACGCTGGCGAAAGACCCCCATGCCCTTTTTCAAGCTGGAACCTTATTCATGGATCTGGCAGAATGGGAAAGAGCCGCATCCTTCTTCGAGGCAGCGATAGCGGAAGGCAGTACCGACTTCTCAAACTGGATTACTCTTTACCGCTGCTTGGTGCAATTGCAGCAACTACAAAAAGCTGACAAGCTTCTCTCAGAAGCAATGGATCTGTTCGGAGAAAGAAAAGGTTTCTATGAACAGTTAATCCCTGTTCTAATGGATAGTGCAAGGACAGATCAGGGTCTGGCTCTGATCGATAAAATCGGCATCGATGGAGCGAATCCGTCTGATATTGCTGCCATTATCGAACGTCTCATTCAACGGTCATATCAAGTGTGTGCCTACGAAATAGCCAATAAGGCGCTCGAACGCTTCCCATTGCATGCAAGCCTTGGCTATCAGACAGCTTGCGTATTACTGGAAAATGGCGAACATGAGCGAGCTGCCCAATTGCTGCGATGGTCAGCTGATGAGAAGAAAAATGATCCGCAATACTTGACCCTAAAAGCAGTGGCTGATTTACATAGCCGTATGACGGAATTTCCCATGGGGACGGATGAGGTTGATGTCAGCCGAATACCGGGTGTTCTTGCGGATATCCAAAAAATACCCGCCACAGATTATTGGAGAAATTTGATCGAAGCTGAAGGTTATCGTTTACAGGGAGAACTGAATAAAGCAACCGAAGCTTATAAAAAGATCATTTTGGATAACTCTCTGGGTGAAAATAGGGCGCAGCTGTGGCGTGCTCAGGTTGGATTGGCAAAAACCATGTTGAAAGCTAACCAGGTGGAAACAGCCATCACGTTATTGAATGAAGCGCTACGGACACAAATCGACAATTTGGGCATTTACGATTTGTTGTCGGAAGCATATCGCAGTTGTGACCTGGGAGAGGATGCTCTTCAGATCGCCAAGCAAGCTCGCCTGGTATGTAAAAAACAGCATGATATTACTGGTTGGTATGTGGCGCAAATGCTCAAATTAGGGAAGTCTGATGAGGCAAGAAAATATTTCCAACAGGAAGAAGAGAACCTGCAATCTTCTCCAGCTTTCCTGTTCGAGAGAATGAAATTTGAGCATCGCTTTGGCAATGCTGATCAAACTATCAGCTCCATGCAGGACTTAATGGCTTTGGAGAAGCTCTCGTTTGAACAACTCTATACTGCGTTGGAGATTGCCGAGGAACTAAAACAACACGAACTTAGCTTGAAGATAGTGCAAAAATTACCCAAAGATAACTCAAATCAAGCGGAGATGCTTTTCATTGAATCCTGCATCATGTGGAACGATGGAGATCATGCTGGTGCCATGCAGCATTTGCAACCCATCAAAGACGAAAAAGATTGGAATGAGATTGACATCGCTTTGAATGTTTTTTATGCTTTTCAGGAGCAGGCAATGCTTGCAACGATGGAAGTCATACTCCAAACTTTGGATAACATTGAGGTATGCCGCTCTAAGGTCGCTACGCTGCCCGCCCATATCCGGGATATCATTCCAATGCAGTGGCTGCCTGCTCTTACAGAACCACAATATTGGATGAAGATGGCCATGCTCAATCTTCTGGAGCAGCCGGTCAGTGAGGGACATTATACTGCTTTACTTTCAATAATTGAAACAATCCAGATCGATGCTCTTTCAAATGGTTACCTCCTGATCTGCAATTGGATGCGAAGCGGAAAATTGCTTGCCGGGCGTGATTGGGGAAATGTGCTGGATGAGTTGGAAGAATGGGCGAGTGCTGATCGAGATGTTGTTATCGGCATGATCCTGAATATCCTCATGGATGAAGGGAATGAGATCGCTGTGGCAGAGAAATTGAATGCCTTTAATGCCGATCGCTTGTCAGAAAAAGGAATTAGCCTTGCCAAAGCACGTCTGTTGAACCGCAACGGGAATAAATTTGAAGCTTTGCAACTTTACGGGCAGGCATTGGGTAAGGAAGAGATCGGGTCGGCACCTGTCGGCAATCTGGATGCACGCCTTCATAATACTCTTTCATCTATCCCATTTTGGCTTGCAAAAAGCGCTTTGGAATTGATGCAGTGGCAGGATGCTGCCGCCGCATTTGCACAGTGTTTACCACATACGTCAAATCTGGTGTTCCTAAAGAAGGGATCGATCGAAGGATTATTGAAAGTTTGCCTGAACGGTTGGGGTTATCCGTCCATCGAGGTGGTCAATGAATTTCCGGATGATCTCTATTCAATTTACCGGCAAACGCTGCATGACCATATCGATCTGTTACCGGTTGATCTGGCTCACAACATGCGGTTGATAGTGAGTTTCCTTGATGGAGAAGAACTTCCTGATTTGCTGGAAGAGAAAAATGCACAAGATTATCTTGGGAGAGCAGTGCGCATTATTCAAGGCTGCCGGATGAAGGATATTCAATCGGTTATCGCAATGATGGAAAATGGTGTCTTCGAATCTGATCTGGTGATCTTGGCATTGGCACTGATCTCGGATGAACAGCGTGAATTATTGATTCCGCTGATCAATACAGCTATTTTTAAAGATAAAAACAATGCGTATTTATATGCGGCTTTGGCGCAGGTTTTTGTTTCTCAGGGTGAGATTGACCTGGCGATCGACGCCTATGAGAGTGCCTTGGGTACCATGGATGATCAAACAACCTGGCAGATGCGGTTAGCAACTCTATACGATCAGAAGGGCGAATTACACAAGGCATTATCCGTTTCAGAAAAAGCGATACAAAATGATCCTGAAAATGTGGATGTGAATAGAATTTACTTACAGAATCTTTACCAGGTGCATGATTATTCCACCTTTATCCACCAGATTGAAAAAACTCCCAATAATTTTGTAGGCAATAATGAACTGCAGCGAGAATTGGTGACCGCCTATTATGAAACCGGACAGTATCGCAAAGCATTGAGTTTGTTGAATCGTATTGCGAAAGATCCCGAACAGGATCTGGACATGTTGTTGATTCAGGTGAAGATTGCTACCCGGCTGGAAAGCATTCCTAAAGCGATGGAATTGATTAGGAAAGCTTACAGTCTTGATCCCCAAAATCCACAGGTGATCATCCTGCTTGCTGATATTAAATCGAGAGAGCAGAACAAGGAATTCGGCTTGGAAATAATCGAAAAAGCTTTGCAATCAAACATCCAATCTGCTGATCTTATCTTAGAAAAAACCAGATACTTGGAAGAAATACGGGGAAAGAAACGTGCCCTCGATTTCGTGCAGGGATACATCGAAATGACACCGGAAGTGCCTTATGAGATTTTGAACCGTTATGCCGATCTCAATATTGCTAATGGTAATCCAACCGTTGCTTTGCACGCGTTGGAAACATCTGTTCAACAGGAAGATTTCCAACCAAATGCGCATATCCAAATTGGAAGATTCTGTGCTCAAAATGGGGACCTGGATAAGGCGGTTTTCCATTTTGATAAAGCCATCCATATGGTACCGGAGAATATGCAGGCATACATCCAATTAGCAGATGTATTTCTAAAGCGCAGAGAGGCACAACGAGCTAAGAAAATTGTCAAAAATGCACTCGAAAATTGCCCTGAACATTATTTAATATATGAAAAGGCATCTCAAGTTTATAATCAATTAGGAGATGCTGAGCAAGCGGAGCAGGCATTACGAAAAGCTGCTGCACTCAATCCAAATGATGAGGGACTGCGCGAAAAACTAGGAATTGTTTTAGCGAACCGCATTTTTAATAAAGGATAGGAATCTTACTATTCATGAAGATCACCAGAGCAGATTTGTTGAAATGGAGTGACACTGCTTCCTCGAAGGAGGAGATGGATACGTTGCTCGATTGCTTGCAAAGCTGGGTAGGTGCGTTTCCGGGCGATCTTGAAATGAAATATATCTTGGCACAGCAGCTACTGTCGCTGGATCAATTTGAAGATGGCTTAGCGTTATTACAATCTATAATCTTGGTTCACCCCGAATTCACCAGGGCATATACCCTTTTATATCAATTTTCTCCTGATGATACTGTCCGGAATAACTTCTATGAATATGTTCAATACTTCAATGGAAAAAGCGATAGTAAAGAAAGTTGGTCTTATGCATTGCTGCAGGCAAAGCAGTATCTAGATAGAGGGAAAATAAAAGAGTCTGAAAGTTCTGTTCTATCTCTATTAGAAGCACATCCGGAAAATTGTTTGATAGCCATGCTTCATCTCAAAATCATTATGCGCAGCGATGATGAATTCTCTATTTTGCAATTTGCCAAAATATACCAGGAAAAGTGGGTGGAATGTGTGTTTTTCCGTTTAGTGTTGGGTGATTATCTGCTTAGGTTCGGGTCCGAGATCCAGGGAATGAGCCAGCTACGAGAGACGGTTTACCGTGATCATTATGCGATTGTAGCGCAAGGGCTGTGGGGTACCGAGAATCCCTACCAGGATTTGTGGCCTGATACGGCAGGATTTTCCATTGAGAAGATTGATAACCAGATTCTCAATGACCTGCAAAGCAAGCAACCATCTTCAAAAGAAAAGAAAGAAACTACCCCAGCAATCCATCGTGAAATATCTGCTCCTGTGCATAAGGGCGTCTTTGCCAAACCGGTATATGTCATTCTGACCTCTCGTAGCGGAATTGAGAAGAAATACGGGGAAAAGACCTATGAGGTCATTCTTTCCCGGCTGCAGGATTTGGCAACTTATGTAAGTATGAAAGATAACTGGAGTAGCGTCATCTTTATCCCGGATGATAAAAACCACATGCTCCAATTCGGATTGAATACCATTGAGAATAACGATGCCTGGGAAATAAAGCTAGCATTGCAGGACCTTGCCGGTTATTTTGCAGAGCATGATAAAAAGATCGGTGTGGTGCTGATCGTGGGGGGAGATGAGATCATCCCATTCCATCGTTTGCCCAATCCTACGGATGATTCGGATAGCGAAGTCCTGTCGGATAATCCCTATGCTGCGCAGGACAGTAATTACTTTGTGCCGGAGTGGGCAGTGGGCAGATTCCCTGATGAAAAGGGTAGTGATCCGGGATTACTATTAAAGCAATTG
Source organism: Chloroflexota bacterium (assembly GCA_012798455.1). Classification (GTDB taxonomy): domain Bacteria; phylum Chloroflexota; class Anaerolineae; order Anaerolineales; family Anaerolineaceae; genus UBA4781. The sequence goes on from JAAZNC010000073.1 coordinate 15,637, forward strand.
CGCGTAGCCATTCAATGGCACCAAAAGCAAAACCAGCAACGCTCCCTGGCTGAAAGGGTGAGTGAAACATTGCAGTTCTGGAATGTCTTTTCTAACATCTATCAGGGCATTTCAGAAAAGAACAGTAATTATGGCTATTCAACTGCCATCTGGCAGCGTTCTTCCATATCGGCTTTTCGACCAATCGGAAAGGCGAATTATCTGAGAACTTCACCTCCTTACAATACCAATAATTTGGATGCATTAACCATCGCCGAAGCGGAGTATGCATATTTTAATTTGCATGGCATTGATGATTCTCCCAATTGGTATGGGCAGAAGGATATCACTGCCAGCGATGACACGCCTGATTTTCCTGTCGCGCTGCAACCATCGCACATCAATTTGCAGGCTGAAAACCCAAAAATAATTTTTTCCGAAGCATGCTATGGGGCATATATCCAGAAAAAGGCAACTGATGAAGCTTTAAGTTTGCGCTTCCTTTCCTCCGCCTGCCGTGTATTTATCGGATCGACCTGCATTGCATACGGCGCTATTTATCCTCCCCTGATCGGTGCTGATCAGTTGGCATATCTGTTCTGGAATTTGATCGAGAAAGGTTATAACGTGGGAGATGCCTATATCCGTGCCAAACTGAATCTGGTGAAATCCATTTTACGACGTCAGGGCTATCTGGATGGTGAGGATCAGAAGACGCTCCTTTCATTCGTCATGTACGGAGATCCCCTTTATTACAGTGAAGCCAGTTCTGAAGAGCATATGATCCAGGAAGATGAAAAAGTACATGAAAGCTATCAGATTATCAATGATCAAGAACTGGAAAATGTGGCTTTGCCCAAGATCTCAGCAGATATCCTCAGTAATGTCAAAGAAGTGGTAAAAGAATATCTTCCCGGTATCGAGGGAGCTGATCTCAGCATCCGCGAAAAACAGATGAAGATATTGCATGCGGTCAAGAACGCCAAGGGTGTGGTTACCATGCAAGACCAGCTTTCCCATAGAGTGTTTCTGACCTATAAGAAGAGTTTTCCAGTTCGCAATAACCAGATCAAACAATATACGCGTGTTACCTTGGATGATCATGGGAAGATGATCAAATTATCTGTTTCAAAGTAAATCAAATTTCCCCGCAAAATTGAAATGAGCGTTTTCCTCATTTATAATCAATGCAATTATTTAAATCGTTTATTTTAAGGAAAGAAAATGCAAAAAAATTACAGCGGTAATGAAATCCGTGCAACCTTCATCAAATTTTTCGAAGAAAGAGGTCATACCTTTGTGCCTTCTTCTTCGTTGGTTCCGGGCGGAGATCAAACCCTATTATTCACTAATGCTGGGATGGTACAGTTCAAAGACGTCTTCCTGGGATTGGACGAAAGACCCTACACCCGTGCGGTGAATTCGCAAAAATGCATGCGAGTGGCAGGCAAGCATAATGACCTGGAAGATGTGGGGCGAGACGATATCCACCACACTTTTTTTGAGATGCTGGGAAACTGGTCTTTTGGGGATTATTATAAAAAAGAAGCCATCACCTGGGCATGGGAGCTGCTTACAGATGTTTGGAAATTAGATAAATCCAAATTATGGGTTACCTGTTTTAAAGATGAAGTAAACGAAATCCCTGCCGATGAGGAAGCGGTCGCTGCCTGGAAGATGCAGCCGGGATTAGACGAAACCCACATCTTGCAGTTCGGGCGCAAGGCGAATTTCTGGGAAATGGCAGATGTGGGACCCTGCGGTCCGTGCAGTGAGATCCATATTGATCGGGGCGATGCGTTTTGTAATAAGAAGAATGTGCCCGGACATGAATGCAAGGTAAATGGCGATTGTACGCGTTATGTGGAGTTGTGGAATCTGGTGTTCATGCAATACAACCGCCAGGGTCCCAAAACATTGATCCCATTGCCCAAGAAACATGTCGATACCGGCATGGGTTTTGAACGCATCGTTGCTGTTATGCAAAATGTGGATTCCAACTACAAAACCGACCTGCTGCTCCCTCTCATGGATGTGGTCTTGAAATTGACTGGGCAAACGCAGCGAGAACGCTTGGATAACTTTACTCCCTATCGGGTCATTGCAGATCACGCGCGTGCCGCATCCTTCCTGATCAGCGATGGAGTGGTGCCTGGCAATATCGGCAGGAACTATATCTGCCGTATGATCATCCGCCGGGCTGCCCGTTTCGGCACCAAACTTGATTTGCATGGACCCTTCCTGGCGCTGGTGGCTGAAGAAGTGATCCATATCTATGGAGAAGCCTATCCTGAGCTCATCAAGAATAAAAAGACCATTCTGGATAATCTGACTCGTGAGGAATTGCGTTTTAAAAAGACATTGGAAACAGGTCTTTCCTATCTGGGTGACCTGATGAAAGCCAACCAAGCCACGAAGACCATCTCTGGTGAGGCAGCTTTTGAACTGTATGCAACACATGGGCTGCCATTTGAGATCACCCGTGATATCGCGGACGAAGAAGGCTTTAGCGTGGATGAACAGGGTTATCTCCAAGCCATGGAACAGCACCGTGTGGAATCGGGTGCAGGCAAGGAATTTGGTCCATTGGGTGGCGAAGATGCCGAAAAATATGCCTCTTTTATGGAGCAGATCGTCAGCGCTGGCAAACTTGACAAGAATGGTGTTGCTTATAACCCCTATGACCGTACTCCCATGCAGCAGCCCATCCTGGCTTTGATCTCCAACGAGGAATTGGTGGATTCATTGACAGAGGGCAATGAAGTGGAAGTGGTGCTCGGGAAGACCAATTTCTATATCCAATCCGGTGGGCAGGTTTCCGACACCGGAAAGATCACCGCTCTGGATGGAACCTGGCAGATCAGGGTCGATGACGTACGCAAGCCCACCACAGGGTTGATCGTGCACGCTGGCATCGTGCTAAAAGGGACGCCCAAAGTAGGGGAGATGGCGTTCACCAGTGTTGACCTGAAACGCCGCCAGGATATCATGCGCAACCACACCGCTACCCACTTATTGCATGCCGGATTGCGCAAGATATTGGGTACCCATGTGCGCCAGGCCGGTTCTCTGGTTGCTCCCGATCGCTTGCGTTTCGATTTCACCCATCCGGATGCTATGAGCGATCACGAGCTCAAACAGGTGCGGCAATTCGTCAATGATGCCATTTTGGATAATGAGCCATTGCATATTTCTGAAAAGAATTTACAGGAAGCAATCGATGAAGGGGCGATGGCATTATTCGGCGAGAAATATGGCGAACGTGTTCGCACGGTGGTGATCGGTGAGGATGAGATCACCTCGTATGAATTGTGTGGTGGCACCCACGTGGATGAAACCGGGGAGATCGGCAGCTTCATTATTGTTAGCGAAAGCAGTGCCGCAGCGGGTATTCGCAGGATCGAAGCTATCACGGGCAGACAGGCTCAAAAATTGATCGATAAACGTTTCAACCAGTTTGAGAAGATTGCCAGCAGCTTGCAGGTAAGTGTAGAGCAGGTTGAGGATAAACTGACCAGTGTACTGGAACGCGAAAAAGAACTGGAAAAAGAAAACACTCAGTTGCAGAAGAAATCTGCTATGGCTAAATATAACGAAGCCAAAGCAAGCGCACAACTGGTAAATGGAAGCAGTATTTTAACGTTGCATATCGGCGCCGGTGATTCAACCACACTGCGTGAACTGGCTGATCGATTCCGTCAGGATCATTCTTCGGGTAGCGCGCTATTCTCTGGGATCAACGGGAAAAATGAACCGTTCTTCATCGCAACAGTTACGGCGGACCTTATTCAAAAAGGAATTAAAGCAGGGGATGTGGTCAATGCAGCGGCAGGCGTGGTCGGAGGCAGAGGGGGTGGAAAACCCGATCTGGCGCAAGCCGGCGGCAAGGATGTATCCAAGATTGAAGAAGCATTGAAAAAAGCCAAAGAGTTCGTCGAGGATAAATTGAAATAAAAAACCGCCCGAAGGGCGGTTTCATTTTTAATCTTCCGGTCTTACCCAACAACACAATACCAACTCCTTAGCCGCTTTTACTTCATCCAACCTGCCAATGGGAGTATTATGCGGGGCACTGTGCAACAATTCTGCATTATTGTGTGCTTCTTGTGCGATGGTGTTCAGTGCATCGGCAAAATGTTCAATGCTCTGCTTGGATTCCGTTTCGGTCGGCTCGATCATCAGAGCTTCTTTTACGATCAGCGGGAAGTAGTTGGTGGGTGGGTGAACGCCATAGTCCATCAAGCGTTTGGCGATATCCAGGGCGTGAATATCCGGCACGTCATCCCAGAACCCCTCTGCCACGAACTCATGCATGCAGCGGCGATCGTACGGAACGGTGTAAGCATCTTCGATCAGATGTTTCAGGTAGTTTGCATTGAGCACTGCGTGCTCGGCGATTTTACGCAGCCCATCGCAGCCGTGCATGGCAATGTAGGTGATGGCTCTTACCATGACCCCAAAATGACCGTAAAAAGCTTTGATGCGCCCGATGCTGTGGGATGGGGTGATGAATCCGTAGAGTGGTGGCAGTTCTTCATCTCCTTCTTCCACAATTCCGATCACCGGCGCAGGTAGAAAATCGACCAGATGGGCTGCCACACCCACCGGTCCCGAACCCGGACCGCCGCCGCCATGCGGGGTGGAAAAGGTCTTATGCAGGTTGAAATGCATGATGTCAAAGCCGAGTTCGCCCGGTTTCACGATTCCCAATAAGGCGTTCAGGTTTGCACCGTCACCGTAGACCAGTCCACCATGCTCATGCACGATGGAGATCACCTCTAACAGGTGTTCCTCAAAAAGCCCCAGGGTATTGGGGTTGGTGAGCATCAATCCGGCAACCGTATCGTCGCAGATTTTCTTTAATTTGTTCAGGTCGACATTCCCGCGTTCGTCGGAGGGAAGATTGACCACTTCAAAACCGCTCATGCTGGATGTGGCGGGGTTGGTTCCATGGGCAGAATCCGGCACCAGAATTTTGTTGCGCTTCGTATTATTGCGGCTTTGATGGTAAGCGCGTATGATCAATCCGCCGACGAATTCCCCGTGTGCTCCGGCAGCCGGTTGCAGCGTTATGCCGGCGAAACCGCTGATCTCCTTCAACCATTCTTGCAATTGGTACATGATCGCCAGATTACCCTGTACCGTTTCGATCGGTTGGAGCGGATGGGTCATGGCAAAACCCGCTAAACGAGCGATTTCTTCGTTGATGCGCGGGTTGTATTTCATGGTGCAGGACCCCAGCGGATAAAAACCGATGTCAATGGCATAGTTGAGTTGCGATAAACGGGTGAAATGACGGATCACGTCCACTTCAGATAGTTCGGGAAATGGCAGATCTTTGCGCAGTAAATTTTCTGGTATCTTCGTTGGTGGTACATCGGCGTCTTTAAATAGAAATCCAACGCGTTCTGGGGAAGAAAGTTCGTAGATGGTCGCTTCACTCATGATGGCTTTCCTCCAGTACCTCACATAACAGGTCGATGGTTTCCTTGGTCGTTTTTTCCGTGAATGCCAGAAGCATGCAATCTCGCAGGGCTGGATAATCATTTTCCAGCGGATACCCGCCAAGAATACCTTCGTTCAACAAGTGATGGTTGATATGCTCAATAGAGGTTGGGCAGTGAACCATGATCTCATGAAAGAATGGCTCAGGGGTGAGCACCTCAAATCCGGGAACGGCTGCGATCTTCTTCGCCGCATAGTGAGCATTTTGATAGCATAGATTGCTGACTTGCTGCATACCGTTCTTGCCGAGTAAACTCATGTAGACGGTAGCTGCCAGTGCGATCAGCCCCTGGTTGGTACAAATGTTCGAAGTGGCTTTTTCTCGACGAATATGTTGCTCGCGGGCGGTGAGGGTTAATACATAGCCGCGTTTTCCATTCCCATCGACAGTTTCACCGACCAGGCGTCCGGAGAGTTTTCGGACCAGCTCTTTTCTGGCTGCCAGGAAACCGAGGTAGGGTCCCCCATAAGAAAGGGGGATACCAAGCGGTTGTCCTTCTCCCACGGCAATGTCGGCTCCCATCTCTCCGGGTGTTTTCAACATACCCAGAGCGATAGGGTTGACTGCCAGGCAGACCAGTGCACCTTTTTGATGGGCGTCATTGATGATCTGGGTAAAGTCGATAATGCGACCGAAGAAATCGGGGTACTGCAGCACCACGATGGCGGTATTTTCGTCCACCACATCGCTGATTTTTTCAGGATCAGGCAGGGATTGTTGTCCCTCTTCATCAGTGATGATCTCAATGCCATCAATACCACTCAAGTAGGTATGAACAACCTCTCGATATTGAGGATTAAGTGCTCCGGAAAAGATGATCTTTTTTCTCTTCTCCCGAAAATGCGCATAAGCGGTAATGCAGGCTTCTGCTGTGGCTGTGGCGCCGTCATAATGAGATGCATTGGCGATATCTAGGGAGGTGAGATTGCAGATCAGAGATTGGAATTCAAAGATTACCTGCAGGGTCCCCTGAGAAATTTCGGGTTGGTAGGGAGTATAAGCCGTGAAGAATTCTCCCCGCCGTAAAATGCTGTCTATGGCGGCTGGAATATAATGGTCATAAGCGCCTGCCCCCAAAAAACAGATGTAATCATGGGTGGTTACATTGGCATCTGCAAATCCCTCGATAAACTCCCTCGCCTCCATCTCTGTCATGCCTTTTGGCATATTCAGCTCGGGAAAACGATATTTATCAGGAACGTCAGAAAACAGCTCATTTAGGTTTTTCAACCCGAGAGCTGTTAACATTTCTTTTCGTTCCGCATCAGTGTGCGGGATGAACATTAGTTTCCTCGATCTTCGCAGAACCTATCGTAAGTTTCACCATCCATCAGGGTGTCAACTTCTGAAGGATCATCGATTGAAATCTTGAACAACCAGCTACCATAAGGATCTTCATTGAGAATCTCGGGATTATCGATGAGTGCTTCATTGATCTCGAGGACCGTACCGGAAACAGGTGCATGAATATCGGCTGCTGCTTTGACGGATTCGATCGTGGCGATGGTTTCTTCTTTGTCAAAATCATCATCCACATCCAGCTCGAACTCGATATATACGATATCCGAAAGCTGGTTTTGGGCAAAATCAGAGATTCCAATGAGGGCAGTATTGCCTTTTACTTTGATCCATTCATCTGTTTCCGAGAATTTTAGATCTTTTGGGGTCGACATCTTTTTCTCCTATTCATTGTTTGAGGTACATAGTAATTGTACATCTCTGTTATTTTACCTGAGAGATTCACCTTTTTATAGAAGGTTTGCCCCGTCGGTGCATTTATTATGCTCTCCAGAGTTTCAGGGAAGTGAGTTTGTTTACCTGAGAGATTCACCTTCATACAAGGTTTGCCCCTTCGGTGCCGATCATTTCGAACTCTTCTCACTACCTTTCAATTTTTATTTATTCTATGGAAGCTTAAAGTCCCTGTCAAGGTATTTAATTGTCCTAAAGATGCATTATAATACGCTATGGTTTCGATAGATTTGAAGCCAAAGGAAAGGAATAGCGCCTGATCCCATTCCCTGGGATGACGAGGATGAAGGTTTTCTACCGCAGGGTAGAACTAACCGCATTCAATGCGGGAAAATCGAAAGTTCGGCGGATGCCTTCCCGGATCAAATACGATCTGTGCCCTTTCCCACATATTCAATTTAATCACTTCGTGTGGTTAATAAATAAATACTTTTTGATTACCATGGAGGTATACATGTGCGGTATTGTGGGCTACATCGGTGGGAAAAATGCAACTCCCATTATTCTGGAAGGACTGAAAAAATTGGAGTACCGTGGATACGATTCTGCTGGAATTGCCGTGATTGAAAATGAGCATGTCGAATTACGTCGTGATGTTGGAAAACTGGTCAACTTGGAGAAATTGGTCGACCGGCAACCCCTGAGTGGCAAGATCGGCATCGGTCATACGCGTTGGGCAACCCATGGTGCGCCCAGTGCGAAAAACGCTCACCCTCACATTGGCGAAACAGGGGATGTGGTGATTGTTCACAATGGCATCGTTGAAAACTATCTTGAATTAAAAGAGGAATTGGAAGCGGAAGGTGCTCATTTCAATTCAGAAACGGATACAGAAACCATTGTGCATCTGATCGAACGGTACCTGGGCAGTGATATATCTCTTGAAGAAGCAGTCCGGAGAAGTTTGCAGCGTATCAAAGGTGCCCACGGAATTGTGGTGATCTCAAGCAAAGAACCTGATAAGATCATTGCAGCCCGCATCGGAAATGCGGGTGGTGTGGTGATCGGTTATGGAGAAGGAGAGATGTTTATTGCTTCTGATATCCCTGCTATCTTGGAGTACACTCGCCGCATGAGTTTTCTCGAATCACAACAAATGGCAGTGGTAACGAGTGAAAACGCCACTATCACTACCCTGGATGGGAAAGCCGTGGATACCAGTATCGATATCATTGCCTGGGATCCGGTGGCAGCGGTCAAGGGAAATTATCGGCATTTTATGCAGAAAGAGATCCATGAACAAGCGCGTTCATTGATTGATACGCTGACCGGACGGGTGGATTTTGAAAATAATCGCATTGATCTCATCAATCTTAATTTGAATGCTGAAAAAGCGAAGAAGATCAACAAAGTTATCATCACTGCCTGTGGCACGGCTTACCATGCTGGCTTGGTGGGAAAAACATTGTTTGAGAAAATTGCAAAAGTGCCCACTGAAGTGGATATCGCGTCCGAATTCCGTTATCGAGATCCGTTGGTGGACGAAAATACCTGTGTGATTACCATCAGCCAATCCGGTGAAACGGCCGATACCCTGGCAGCCATGGAAGAAGCACGCAGCAAGAAAGCCATGGTTTTTTCCATCGTCAATGCTATTGGTTCACAAGCTATGCGCGTGGCGGATGGATATATTTCCATGCAGGTGGGTCCCGAAATTGGGGTAGCTTCGACCAAGGCTTTCACTGCTCCGCTGGTGGACCTGTATCTCTTTGCCATTTACTTGGCGGGCTTGCGCGGAACGCTCAGTGAAGAAGAACGCTATCATTACATCTATGACTTGCGTGTTATCCCCGATCTGGCAGGCAAATGTTTGAAACGGGAAGATGCGGTGAAAGAGGTGGCAGAAAAGATCAAAGATATTCGCAGCATCCTCTATCTGGGTAGAGGTATTAACATGCCGATTGCTTATGAGGGGGCGCTTAAATTAAAAGAAATTTCCTATATTCATGCTGAAGCCTATCCGGCAGGAGAGATGAAGCATGGTCCGATTGCCCTGATTGATCAGGATATGCCTGTTTTAGCGATCATGCCCCAAGATCAGTGGTATGAGAAAATGCTCAGCCAGGTGGAACAAGCTAAAGCAAGAGGTGGCATCCTCATTTTGGTTGCAACGGATGGGGATGAACGTGCCAAAGAATTGGGTGATTATGTGTTGTGGATCCCTGAAGCGCCCTGGATGTTAACCCCGGTGTTCGCCACCATACCATTGCAGATGCTGGCATACCATATTGCAGCTATCCGCGGATTGGATGTTGACCAACCACGCAATTTAGCCAAGTCGGTGACGGTGGAATGAAAAAAGAGGGACAAAAAGTGTAGACTGTCCCTTTTCCATCTCCCACTATTTCCTGTCCAAAAAGAAAATTCAGATTTTTTGGACAGCTCCTTTGTATTACTTGAGCTTGTGGGCGATTTCATTTGCCCAGGCTTTGATCTTTTCCCAGTCGCGGAAATCATTTCCATTCAATTTTTCATCAACGGACTTCTTCATAGATTTGATGATGAATTTTGCTGCGAAATTCAACTTGTTGTAATCTTCACCGTTGGTTAACACGGCTCCACCAAATAACCCTGTATCTAGAATGGGAATTTCGGGAATATCCTTGAGAGCTTCATCCATCCATTCTAATGTTTCTTTTTGGTTCTCAGGGGTATCTTGGTATAAATTAGCACAAACTACGAAGTAGGCGGTTGGTTTTTTGTTTAATTCAGTGTGGTTCTTCTTGAGAAAATTAATAAATGTACCCCCCGGTCGGCTGGCGTGGATGGAGGTGCCGATAATATATGCATCAAACTCTTCTTCAAGGGTGAATTTCTTCAGATTGCGCACCTGTGTCTGAAATCCTGCTTTTTGCAATTCCCGTGAGATTGCATCGGCAACTTCGTGAGTGGTTCCTGACCAGGTAGAATAACCGATCAAAACTTTCTTTGACATTTTTTTACTCCAGTATCTCGAAATCAAATCTTCATGATTTTATCAAACTATTGAAAATATCGTCTTATGAATTCAAAAATCATTATGTTACAATAGCACTTACGTTATTAAATAGAATAGGGTTTCGATGACACAAATTACAGAAAAAGATATATTATCTGCACTTAGCCGGGTCATGGATCCGGAGTTAAAAAAAGACCTGGTCAGTTTGGATATGATTAAAGATATTCATATCCAGGGCAGTGAAGTATCCTTTACATTGGTTCTAACCACTCCAGCCTGTCCTTTAAAGAATTACCTTCAGAAGTCAGCACAAGAAGCTGTACTGGCTGTGGAAGGTGTCAGTAACGTGAACATTAACCTCACTGCTAACGTCAGTGGGAAGCCTGCCCAAACGGATGATAAGATCATTTTACCTATCAAGAATTCCATCGCTGTTTCTTCAGGTAAAGGTGGAGTAGGGAAGACGACCGTGGCGGTCAACCTGGCAGTATCCCTGGCGCGATCGGGAGCGAAAGTTGGGTTGCTGGATGCAGATATTTACGGGCCCAATGTACCTACCATGATGGGTATAACTGCACTTCCTCCTGTGAAAGATAAAAAGATCATCCCGGCAGAAGCCTACGGTGTCAAGGTGATCTCCATCGGCTTTTTAGTAAAAGAAGGTCAACCGCTGATCTGGCGTGGTCCATTGCTGCATTCTACCATCCGGCAATTCCTGGTGGATGTGAATTGGGGGGATCTGGATTACTTGATCATCGATTTGCCGCCCGGTACCGGTGATGTGCAATTAAGTGTGGCACAGAATTTGACTCTGACTGGCGGATTGGTGGTCACACTTCCACAAAAGGTGTCTGTTGAAGATGCTTCACGCGGATTGGAAATGTTCAATAAATTGAATATCCCCATTCTGGGTGTGATTGAGAATATGAGTTATCTTGAACTGGAAGATGGGACACGGATGGATATCTTTGGCAGGGGTGGCGGTAAAACCCTGGCAGAAAGAGCCGGAGTACCGTTCCTTGGTGAGATTCCTCTGACCCCGGCAATCCGCGAAGGTGGCGATGGTGGCAAACCAATTGTGATTGCAGATCCTGATTCTCCGGCTGCTAAAGCACTGGACGAGATTACCTGCAGTGTGGCAGGGAAGATCTCACAATTGGTATTGCAGGAATGACAGATGCTTTTATGACTGAAAATGAATCTCTACGAATCGAGAATAAACCACTGATTGTGGGAATTCGTTTCTCTAAAATCAGCAAAAGCTATTATTTCGATGCTGGTTCGATCACCGATTTAAAGCACGGAGATTTTGTGGTGGTACAAACTACCCGTGGGTGGCAGCTGGGCGAAGTAGCGGAAATTGTTGAGAATACGGGTGCACTGGAATTGGAAAAGATCAAAAAGATTGATCGCAAAGCTACTGAAAATGATCTGAAACACCGGACAGAAATTAGTGAGAATGAACAAGATGCCAATATGCGTATTTCCAAGGGCATTCGCGAATTGAACGTGGAGGGGATGAAATTTATCTATACCGAGATCAGTTTCGATGGGAGCAACGTTACTTTCCATTACACCAGTGAAGACGATAAGATCACCAATTTCAAGAAATTGCAAGATGCCCTGAAAAAGGATTTCCCTAAAAGCAAGGTCAATTTTCACAAGATCGGACCGCGTGATGCAGCCAAGTATTTCGGTGGCATGGGTGCTTGCGGGTTGGAAACACGCTGTTGTGCCCAATTTTTGACTGATTTCGATTCAATTTCCATCCGTATGGCAAAAACCCAGGGTATTTCGTTGACACCGACCGATATCACCGGCATGTGTGAACGCCTGCGCTGCTGTTTGAATTATGAATATTGCCAGTATCGCGATGCTGTCAAAGGCATGCCAAAGAAAAATAAACGCGTCATGACTCCCAAAGGGGAAGGGCGGGTACGCGATGTCTATCCTTTACGAAAGACAGTGTTGGTGAGTTTACCTGAGATTGGCGTCAAGGAATTCCCTCTGGAAGATATCCAGGTCATCAATTTTTCTCAGGAGGGGCAACAACAACCTCAAGAAAAACAGAATCAGCCAGCCAATCATGGAAAACCTCCGTATCGTAACAATAAACAACAATGAGTCCATTTGGGACCGCAAGAAAAAGATTCTGGTGATTCTGGCACATCCTGATGATCCGGAATTTTTTTGTGGTGCTACCCTGGCGAAATGGGTCGGGGAAGGACATCACATCAATTATTGTTTACTAACTCGCGGAGAAAAGGGCACCAACGATCATTTCACACGCACCGAACAGATCAGGGAAATCCGGAAAAGAGAACAGGAAAATGCCGCCGTCGCGATCGGGGCGAAACAAGTGTTTTTCATGGATAATCCGGATGGGTTTCTGATGGCGACGTTGGATCTGCGCAAAGAATTGGTGAAGGTCATGCGGAAGCAAAGACCTGATATTGTAATATCCTGTGATCCGACCAATTATTTTATCCATGGCACTTCTATCAATCATCCCGATCACCGGGCTGCCGGACAGGTGACTCTGGATGCTATTTTCCCAGCTGTGCAGAACGCAGATTTTTACCCTGACCTGCTGGAAGAAGGGTACACACCACACCACGTTGAGGAATTATGGCTTTCTTTACCGACGCACCCCAACATTTCCATGGCTGTCAGTGCAACCTGGGAACAGAAGATCGCTGCCCTCTTGAAACATAGCTCACAAATTGGAGATGCGCAGGAATTTGTGAAGCGCATGCATGAGCGGGGCGAAGATGTTCATTATTGCGAGGAATTTCACCGTATTGTGATACGAAAATAATCAGATTTTCTTCCTTTAGTCATATTTTTATTTTTCTATATTGACTTCTGCTTTGCTTGGTTTATGCTTAACTAACCAATTAAACTGATTAATAAGATGAATCATGATCAATCAGTATTTTAATGAAAATCAAGCCAAATTATTGGAATTTATCATCAAACAAAAGAAAATTGGACGTGATGATCTACCTCCCATCCAGGAATTGAGCGAAAATCTGGGAATGAGCGTTCCCACTCTGCGTGAACAACTCGAAGCTTTGAAGATCCTGGGTCTTTTAGATGCTCGACCAAGACACGGAGTACATATCAAGCCGGTTGATTTTTCAGCTGGATTGAAACAGAACGCCATTATCGCTGCTTCTATGGATATGAAATATTTCTTTCAACTATCAGAATTTCGAGATAGACTGGAGCAAGCCTGGTTTATCAATGCGGCAGAACAGCTTACTGCAGAGGATATTTGCGACCTTGAGCAGTATGTCATAAAAGCCAACGAGAAACTTCAGGGAAATCCCATACAAATCCCACACCTGGAACATAAAGAATTGCATTTGAGTATTTATAAAAGATTGGATAATCTTTTTGTGACCGGAATATTGAATACTTACTGGGCGCTTTACGAAGCGGTCGGTATGAACCTCTATACCGATCTGAAGTATCAAAACACGGTATGGCAGTATCATGAACGGATTGTGGTTGCTATCAAAGTGCGGGATTTTAACCGGGGTCAAATTTTGCTTGGTGAACATATGAAATTGATCTATAAACGTTGAATATGAGGATCTGTATGCAAAAAATAGTTAATGAGTTCTCCATCCTGGTCAGTACGGTAAATGGTTCGGGAAGTGCCACTGCCAATAATGCAGTGATGAAAGCCATCTACAAAATGGGCATTCCTATCTCTGCCAGAAATATTTTCCCTTCTAATATACAGGGACTGCCGACCTGGTATTCATTAAGGATCAGTGAAAAGGGCTATCTCGGTCGGGTAGATGAATTTGACATCCTTATCAACCTGAACAAGACTGTTTTGCAGGACGATGTCAGAAAATTGAAAAAGGGCGGCTTGATCTTGTGCGCCCAACCCTTACTAGGGGAGTTCAATGAGGAATACCACGTGATCGAAATGCCTGTGGATCATATCCTGGAAGAAGCGCAAGCCCCCTCCAATTTGCACGTTTATTTGATGAATATGGTCTATGTCGGATTTCTGGCTGCATTGATTGGTATTGATCTCACCTTCATTGAAGACACCTTGAACAGTCATTTTAAGAATGTGAGAAAAGCGGTTGAGCCTAACATGAAAGTTGTCCGTATTGCGCATGACCTTGTGACGCAGCCACAAATTCGAGATTCGTCTTTTACGCTGCAGAAACGAGAACCGATCAATGACCATATCGTAACTGATGGGAATAAGGCTGCTGCGTTAGGTGCCTTGTTTGGAGGGCTGCAATTCTCTGCCTGGTATCCCATCACTCCCGCCACGGAATTGGCGGAGACACTTAATGAATACAATCACCAATTGCGCCTTGACCCTGAAACTGGTAAAGCTACCTGTGTGGTTATCCAGGCAGAAGACGAGTTGGCTGCTGTTGGCATGACGATCGGGGCGGGCTGGGCAGGATTACGTTCCATGACCTCTACTTCGGGCCCGGGACTGTGTTTGATGTCCGAGTATTTGGGGCTGGCATATCAAAGTGAAGTGCCGCTGGTGGTGTGGGATGTGCAGCGCGTCGGTCCCAGTACCGGATTGCCTACCCGTACCTCCCAGGGTGATTTAAGCTTTTCCTATTTTCTAAGCCATGGAGATACTGAATATGTCATCTTGCTGCCGGGTAATGTGCATGAGTGTTTTGAATTTGGTTGGAGAGCACTGGATATTGCCGAAGAAATGCAATCTCCGGTGTTGGTCTTGAGTGATCTGGAATTAGGGATGAATAATTGGATGACCCCCAAATTTACATATCCTGATCAACCTATCCTGCGTGGTAAGATCATTCGTGAAGATGAGATTAGTGAACTGATCAAAAGAAATGGCGGTAGTTGGGGTAGATATCAGGACGTGGATGGAGACAGTATCCCTTACCGTACTATCCCTGGAGATAGCAATCCCCAGGCTGCATATTTTGCGCGGGGAACCGGACATGATGCTTTTGCAGATTATTCCGAAGATCCACAGGTATGGCAGCAGGAACATCATCGATTAAAGAGAAAATTCAAACATGCTTTGGAAATCGATCCCGAACCAGTGCTAGAGCGGGATGGTCAAAGCAAGGTTGGGTTCATCAGTTATGGTTCCACACATTTTGGAGTGATCGAAGCCTGTGATCTCCTCGCCCAGGCAGGACAAGAAATTGACTATCTGCGCATTCGTTCTATTCCTTTCCAATCGCAAGTCGAAAAATATTTGGAAGAACATGAGCAAATTTATGTAGTAGAAGCCAATCGTGATGGGCAGATGGCTCAGATTTTGATGCTGAACTATCCCCAATATGCTGGTAAGATCAAAAAAATAGCTTGTTTGGATGGACTATCACTCACCGCCAACAAAATATACGCGTGTTTTAACGGTCAGGAAAATTCGATATGAACTTAGAGAAAACGAACACAGTTGGATTATCCAGGAATGATTACATTGGGGAACCCAGTACGTTGTGCAAGGGCTGTGGGCATAACAGCATTTCGAATATGATCATTTCCGCTTGCTTTGAATTGAACATTCGCCCCGAGAAAATTATCAAGTTCAGCGGAATAGGTTGCTCCAGCAAGAGTCCGACATATTTTTTGAAATATTCTTTTGGTTTCAATGGATTGCATGGGCGCATGCCCTCCATGGCAACCGGTGCTCTTTTTGCAGATACTTCTCTGAAGGGATTGGGGATTAGCGGAGATGGGGATACCGCCAATATCGGGTTGGGTCAGTTCAAGCATCTGGTACGGCGCAATGTTCCCCTGGTGTACATCGTGGAAAATAATGGGGTGTATGGTTTGACCAAGGGACAATTCTCAGCCACAGCCGATTATGGCTTGTCTTTGAAAAGACAGGGACAAAATGTCTACTTGCCCGTCGATATTGCCCTGGAAGCCCTGGCAGCCAATGCCACCTTTGTGGCGCGTTCCTTCGCAGGAGATCCCAAGCAAGTGAAAGAGATCATCAAAGCGGCTCTCAGCCATGAAGGCACCGCGGTGATCGATATCATCAGCCCGTGCGTCACATTCAATAATCAAGAAAATGCACTGCATTCCTATTCGTGGGGAAAAGGGCACGAAGATCCCTTGCATGAGGTGGAATTCGTACCTCCCAGAGATGAGATAAACATCGAAGATTTCAGCCACGGGGAAGTACGTGAAGTGGCTTTGCATGATGGGTCAACCATTGTGTTGAAGAAAGTAGAGAAAGATTACGACCCGACCAATAAAAAAGAAGCCATGCGTTTGTTAACAGATGCTGTCAAGAATAAATGGTTGATCACTGGTTTGATCTACGTCGATCCGGATGCCATCAATTTGCTGGATATGTATAATCTTGGAAAAATCCCATTGAATCGGTTATCGAACGAAAAGATCAGACCTCCCCGGACTGAACTGGAAAAGATCAATCAAGATTTGATGTAAAAGTTTTACTTTTCGGGGATGCTGCCGATGGTATGCAGCAAAGCCAGGTTGGTGGAACGCATTGCTCCGATCGGGAATCCGGAGACAATGATCACTTTTTGTCCTTTTTGGATATCTGTAAACTGAAACATAGTTTCTTCAACATGGTTGATCATATCTTCCAGTGTGTTGGAAAAGGGTACCAGAAAGGGAATCACACCCCAATACATGCCTAAGCGCTGGTAGGTGCTTTGAACAGGTGTGAATGCCAGGATGGGTACGTTAGGACGCGCTTTGGATTGTAATAGAGCTGATCTGCCGCTCTGGGTAAATACTGCTACCGCAGAGACATCTCGCTCCGTTGCCAGTTCTCGGGCAGCCAGTGAAAGTGCCATGGCATCGTCTTCATTATCCTCACGCTTCGAATGTATGAATTTACCCCAGCGATTGAAATTTTTCTCGGCTTCAGTAATGATGGATGCCATCACTTTAACGCTTTCTACCGGGTATTCACCGCTGGCAGTTTCACCAGAGAGCATGACCGCATCACTGCCATCAAAGATAGCATTCGCCACATCCGATGCTTCAGCGCGGGTTGGACGGGGGTTATGGATCATCGAATCTAGCATTTGAGTGGCGGTGATAACCAGCTTGGCTTTGCGATTTGCCATTTGAATGATCTCTTTTTGAATGATGGGCACCACAGCTGCAGATGTCTCTACTGCCAGATCACCACGTGCTACCATCACACCATCAGCACAGTCGACGATGGCAGCCAGGTTCTTGATCGCTTCGGGGAGTTCTAGTTTGGCGATGATGGGCGTATTTATCTTGGATGGATCGATCTCACGTATTGCATCTCGCACATGCTGGACATCTTCAGGTCCGCGTACAAAGGAAACAGCAATTGCATCCACGTCCTGTGACAATCCAAAGATCAGGTCTTCGCGATCCTTTTCAGTAAATCCAGGGATGTCCAGGCTGATGCCGGGTAGATTGACACCTTTGTTCGATTTTAACAATCCACCCAGCATGACTTTTGCCAGCGCTTCACTTGCACCGACTTCACTGATTTGCATTTCCAGCTTTCCATCGTCCAGCAACACGCGGTTCCCGGCGGTAAGAGAAGAAAAAACATCTGGGATATCCAACGGAATGGTTGCAATATCGTCCTGGTATAACTTCATATTGGTGGAAGAACAATAGAAACGAACAATTTGTCCGGCTTTCAATTGCATGGCATCCGACGGAAGATCGCCCACCCGCAGTTTGGGGCCTTGCAGATCCTGCAAAATGGGGATGGATTCCTCCATCTTCTTGGCGATGGCACGAATGCGCTTTATCTGGGTTCCATGACTTTCATGGTTGCCATGGGAGAAGTTCAGTCTGGCAACATCCAGTCCACTGGCGATCAATTGTTCAAGAATTTCCTCTGATTCGGAGGTCGGTCCAATGGTGGCGACAATCTTGGTGCGCCGGTTGCTGGTGATGTTTGAAAAAGAGACCATATCAATCTAATAATAATACATTTCGTATCTTTTCAAGCGCCCAATCAATGGTTTTTTTATCGATGATCAGGGGAGGAGCAAAGCGAATGATGGTGTCGTGAGTTTCTTTGGCGAGGATACCCTGCTTCTGTAAGTTTTCACAAAAGCGGCGTGCTCCTCCAGCTTCGGGTGTCAGTTCAACCCCGATCAGTAGACCTTTTCCGCGTACCTCTTTGATATGCTTGCTGGGTATTTCTGCCAGTTGATCCTGAAAGTAATTACCTAATTCTGCCGCATTTTCGATCAAATGTTCATCCGTAAGAACTTTTAAGGCCGCTCTTGCTACCGCAGCGGCTAGAGGATTTCCACCGAAGGTCGAACCATGCTCACCGGGTTGAAAGAGTCCCAGAACATTTTTGTCAGATAGCACGGCAGATACCGGGTAAAAACCACCTCCCAGGGCTTTCCCCAGGATCATCAGATCAGGGCGCACGTTCTCATGGTCGCAGGCGAATAATTTGCCGGTTCTGCCCAAGCCGGTCTGGATCTCATCGGCAATCAGGAGAATATTTTCCTCATTACAAATCTGCCGCACTGCTTTAAGGTAACCATCTGTTGGAATGATTACCCCACCTTCACCCTGAATGGGTTCAAGTAAAATGGCTGCCGTATGAGGGGTGATGGCGGCTTTGATCGTTTCGATATCACCATAAGGAACGGAGATGAACCCGGGGGTGAAGGGACCGAAATCATCTTTATAGAACTTCTCGGAGGAGAATGAAATGATGGAAATGGTCCTGCCGTGGAAATTGCCGTCCGCGACAATGATCTCAGCCTGGTGGCGTGGTATCTTCTTGGTCACATAACCCCATTTTCTGGCAATCTTGAGGGCGGTTTCTACGCCTTCAGCACCGCTGTTCATGGCGATCACCATTTCATAACCCGAAAGGTCGGATAATTCCTTATAGAAAAGCGGAAGTTGATCGTTACGAAAAGCTCGAGAAGTGAGGGTTAATTTTTGGGCTTGTTCAGTAAAAGCTTTTAAGATAGCCGGATGGGCATGTCCCTGGTTCAGGGCAGAATAGGCACTCAGGCAATCCAGATATTGATTGCCATCGACATCATAAACCCATACGCCTTCACCCCGCTCAATCACCACGTCGAGCGGCTTATAGTTGTGGGCGCCGTACTGATCTTCGAGGATGATATAGTCGTTTGTTTTCATAGCTTATTTATCCTGCATTAATCGGAGAATGATGGCTTTTTGTGCATGCAGGCGGTTGTGTGCCTGGGGGAAGAGACGAGATTGCGCTCCATCGGCAACCTCATCGGTGATCTCCTGCCCGCGATGGGCGGGCAGACAATGCATTACGATGGCATTGGGTTGAGCTTCTTTCAGTAGTTTCTGATTAACCTGGTAAGGAGGAAATACTTTCTCCCTTTTTTGAGCTTCTTCTTCCTGCCCCATACTGGTCCAGGTATCGGTGTAGAGCACATTTGCCTCTTTCACCGCTTCATGCGGGTCTCGATAAAAGTGCAAGCTGGATTTGGATTCTGCAGCAAAGGCGTGCGCAGCAGCAATGGCTGTTTCTGGCATATCATAGTCTTCCGGACTGGCAATACTGAAATTGACTCCTAATTTGGCGCACACATGCATCAGCGATACTGCAACGTTATTTCCATCACCTATATAAGTAACATTCAATCCCGGTAGTGATCCGAATTCTTCTTTGATGGTGAGGATATCCGCCATCGCTTGGCAGGGATGGTTGTAATCACTCAGCCCATTGATGACTGGGGTATCCGCCCATTTTGCCAGTTCTACTACATGTTCGTGTTCAAAGACTCTTGCCATGATACCCTGCACGTACCCTGATAACACGCGCGCCACATCGGCAATGGATTCTCTTTTCCCCAACCCGATCTCGCTGGGGGAAATGAACAGCGCATCTCCACCCAGATGGCGCATACCCATTTCAAAACTGATGCGGGTCCGCAAGCTGGGTTTACTGAAGATCAAAGCCAGCACCTTTCCTTTCAACAAAGGTTGATTGCCATGCTGGAAGTACTCTTTTTTCAAATCGATTGCTAGATCAATGAAGTCGTTTAGCTCTGCGGGAGTGAAATCTGCTACAGCCAAAAAGTCTTTTTTCATAATACCCTCAAGAAAATGTTTTTTATTAATGCCAATTCAGTATAACACTCCAGAAGTATGGAGGTTAAGAGTAACTTCGTGTATCGGGAAAACGATAATTACGAAAGCTTTTTTTGTTGTTTAATTTTTTTGAGTGTAATCATATGTAGCACATTTCCAATAATGGGAGAAAAGGCTTTGAGCAATTTCCCTTCAAATCCGGGGATGATGGTAAATTTCTCTTTCTTAATGCCCTTCAAAATGCACTCGGCGACTGCGGAGGCAGATAACAATCCGCCACCCTGCGTGATTTCTTTGGTAACGCTCGGTTTGTGAGCATTGTCATATTCCAACTGGGGAGTCTCCGTATCAGGGGGATAAACGACCGAAACATGGATATTGTAAAGAGCCAATTCCGTTTTTAATATTTCTGAAAATGCTCTCACGGCATATTTCGCCGGGGCGTAAGCAGAATAACCATAAATAGGAACTATACCTGCCAAGGAACTGATGTTTACAATATGACCGCTTTTATTGCTAACCATAAAAGGAGCAATCACCTTGGTCGTATAAACGGTTCCCAGGTAGTCCACAGTGATATCCGCAGCAAAATCACCCGGTTCGATTTCCAGGAATTCTCCCGGATGGACGAGTCCGGCACAATTGATCAGTAGATCAGGGGTAAATTTATCCGTAAAGACTTTCTCAATGGCTGCTTTCAATTCTGAAAAGTTGGAGACATCCGCTTTGATCTTGCCGATTTTTTGCGTATTGGAAGCTTTCACTTTTTCAAGTTGTGAAACCGTCTCGACCAAAAGTTTTTCGCGGCGAGCCAGGATCCAAACGTTCGCTCCTGCTGCCACCAGTTTTTTCGCCAGCGCCAACCCTATACCGCTGGAACCGCCGGTGATCAACACGTTTTTATTCTTGAATTCTTTCATTTTTACCTCTCTTTAATGGCAGTTTGAACAGGATCCTCCGCTGCAAGACCCGCAGTTATGGGAGGTTTGGGTGACTGAACCACTTTCATTGTGACAAACACAATGGGAGAGTTTTCGTTTTGCTTCGGATTTACCGCATTGCGGGCAGGAAAGCGGTGCATCCGCCTGGGAAAATGATCTTAACTGATCAAAATTCGCGCCACAATCCGGGCAGGTATATTCATAAAGAGGCATAAAAACTTCCTTTCATAAAACATGATTGTATCTTTGAAAGAAATATGCGTCAAATTTCATGATAA
>JAAZNC010000074.1 GCA_012798455.1 Chloroflexota bacterium
TGAATCAACCGTATATAAAGCGGATAATCTACCCGTTTTGATTTGCTTTGGATACCACAGTAAGAGGCCCAAAGTAGTGGACAAAAGCCCAACCACTGGAATTAATATCGTCATAGATCCTCCAGGTAAGTTTAAAAAAACAAAAGCCAGACACTCGTGCTCATGCGCCTTTGAAGTGCGCATCCAGCAGGTAGAGTCCGGCTAACGATTGAAAGAATAAATAATTAAGTTGTCAGATTAGATTGAGTATAGCAAGCGAAAAGGGCTTATCCTAGGGGGACATCAAATGTCAGATCAAACTCGGTTGACTAGGGAATCAATCGTAAATAAGTGTATCCCCTCTCGCGCGGATCTATCTTCTAGATCAGGGGTAAAACCGTTGCGAGCAAATATGGCAAATTGAACTTTCTTAATTTCATGGTCTTTTGTTAGAACCACAACTTTTTGCTTGAGATCATCCAAAACACTCGTGCCAACTGGATGAACAGTCCATTTACACTCTCCAACCAAGGCGATCTTGTCAGAAAGATTGATGGCGAGAACATCGATCTCTGCGTCGCGATTCCACCATCCTCCGATTCGCTCAGGGAAAAAGTCCAATTCTCCAGCTTGCGCTAGACGTCCAGTGAATGTTATCGCGGCTTCCTCAAAGGCAGCGGCGATAAAATGATCCAAATCTGGCTTAATCCGCTGCTGGAGAATCCCATCCGCTAATCCAAGATCAAGGCTGCTTTGATTGGGATGAACATAGCGAAACCAGAAACGCAGGAAATGGTCGTCAATTTGGTAAATTCCTTTTTTGCTCTTTTCTGGCTGCGTTTCGGTTGCCGGCACACGCCGTGTAATTAACCTCATTTGCTGGAGAAGATCCAGATAACGCGCAACCGTCGTTACCTCACCTATACCTGCGCCTTGTGCAATCTCATTCAACCTTGTTCGGCCTTGCGCGATTGCTCTCAAAATGGAAAAATAGTTTCGCGGCTCTCTCAGCTCTTCCATGAGAAGTAAACGCGGTTCGTTGAACAACGTGCCGGTCTGTGCATCCAAAATATGTTGCCGAATATTGGAAAAAATATCCTGGCTGTCTTGGACTGTGCGCAAATAATAAGGCATTCCGCCAACTACCGCCCAGGTGATGAATTTTTCTTCCGCAGAATAGCCTGGAAAAAACAGTGCAGAGGAAGCCAGGTCCATGGGGCGCAGGAGCGTGCTGGCTGTTCGCCTTCCATATAAAGGAGCCTGATACCCGAGCACTTCTGTTTCCATCATACCAATATACGATCCGCACAAAATCATCATGATTTGTGTGTTCTTGAGTTTCTCATCCCACACTTTCTGCAGAATGGATGGAATGGCTTTGTTCCCGCTGATCAAGTAAGTGAATTCGTCCAGAACGATGATCGGCTTGGATTGCATCGGCAGTTCGACCAACGCCTGGAAGGCTGCCTCCCAGGAAGGGAAGGTAAAACCCGCGGGAACATCCGCGTGGGTGAAGCCGTAGACCTGTTGCGAGAAGGTGGCTAATTGCTCTGAATCGCTGCTCAATGTGGCGATAAAAAAGATGTGCGGCTTATCTGCGCAAAATGCACGCAACAATTCTGTTTTTCCAACTCGTCGGCGGCCGTAAAGGACGAAAAGTTCTGCCTGATTGGATCGATAGCGTTGGTCCAATAAATCAAGTTCCATCTTTCGGTCAATGAACATGCTTTCCTCCATGAGAAGGCAGTTTATCTAATACTAATCAAGATTATTATAATTGTGATTAGTATAAAGTTCAATCGGTTATTTCAACACCCTTTTCCGCCATGGGAATTAGGGGACTTCTACACAGATACTTATGAAAAAACGACACTCTACTAAGTGGCGTTTATCCTCATTAAAACCTTACCAATTTGTTTTCCACTTGGTTTTGGTTAGATAAATTGATATCACGGCTTTTTAGCATAAATGGTTAATGATGTCTTTCAACTTCCAAGGTCGGTATTCTCTAACTTCGACACTCATATTGATATGGTTCGGTCCGAGATTGGTACCTTCTGGAGGTGGTGGAACATTATGAATATGGCCATGGAGGTTGATCCAACCATCTTCAAGGGGAATGATCGGGCGATGGGAAAAGATCAGTTTTGTTTGTTGTTCTAGAATTACCTGAAATGAATTCTTGATCAGAGTCACGCCATTTGTTTCACAATAAGTTTGACTCAACCGATCATGATTGCCTTGGATCAAGAACAATTTCCCATTCAAAATGCCTGTTAGCAATTCAAAATGGGTTTTCTTCCCCAAAGCAAAATCTCCCAAGTGAAGGACAATATCTCCTGGGGCTACTCGATCATTCCAGTTCTTGATAATTAATTCTTGCCAGTTGTCTGGACGGTTGCAATACCTCCCAATGTTTTCATGATAGAAATGCGTATCTGAAATGATCCATGTATCTGGTGTAATTGCGTATGGGTTTTCTGCGGTTAACATACTTTTTTGTTCTTTTTTATCGATTAATTGCGATTGCCTACTCGAATTTTACCCTATCAACTTATCATCAGTTGTGATGTGCAGTTTGTAATTCATCACAAAATAGCATTTAGTGATGAATTACGACAACTCATCATTCGGAAAATTTGAATACCATGTTTCAATTCAATTCCCCCTTTTCTTCCCAGTAAGGTTCTACCGCTGAGGATTCTTCTTTATATGGATAGATGAGCTCAAAATATACATCACCATTCTTTAAATCCTTGGACACTTTGGAAATGGCGATCACTCTACGAATCTCGTGGCGGTCGCCATATGAATTCTTGTAACGTGATTATTATGTTAAAAGGCAGGCCTGATGAA
>JAAZNC010000075.1 GCA_012798455.1 Chloroflexota bacterium
TCTGCTACGGGTTCCTCAGCAGCAGGTTCTTCGACCACAGCTTCTTCAGCGGGAGCTGCTTGGGCGCAGCTTGCCAGCGCTACGGAAGCGATGATCAAGATAGAAAAAAGAAACGAAAGTTTTTTGGTCATTATCTCTCCTCCTAGAGAAATTAGGTTTTTGGAAATGCACGCGCATTTCCCTTGAAATTAAAGTATAGCTGGTTTAAAAATCAAAATCAAGGTTATTGAATGTGCATTCTGTCATCAGTATCCAATATTATTGTTTTATTTCTCCACGCTTGACCCCGGCGATGCTGAGCAGGGCGCCTAGTAAGAAAATGGGACTGATGATCATCAAAAGATCATATCTACCAGTGCTGAATTGAATGATGAACCCGTACAGAATGGGTCCAAGAATGGCTGCCAGGGTTGAAAACAGGTAATACAAGCCGGTGTAGGTACCGATGCGATTAGCTTCGGTCATATCTACGACCATGGGCAATGAGTTGATGTTGATCAGTGACCAGGCGATGCCGGTGACCATCAAGATCACTCCGATCACTGGAACTTTTCCCAAAACGGGTAGGGTGGTCAGCAGAGTGGTAAGGAAGTCAGTTGGTAGAATGAAAAGCGAAGCAATGCACAAGCCCATCAGTACGATCCCGGCGATGATGGTCTTTTTACGTCCAACAGCAGCACCAATATACCCAGAAGGTAGGGCGAACAAAACAAAGAATATTGACAATTGACCCAACAAACGAGCTGCATCTGATTCGCTGATTCCTAAAAAATTCTTCCCATATAGGGTGAAAAATGCTTCAATCCCGTTATAGGCGATGAACCAGAAAAAAATTGCGAACAAAATGCGCAGAGTATTGCGATCTTTTTCCTCGAATATCAACTTCACGGATTGGAACAGATTGGGTGTTTTTTCTTTTGAATGCTCAAATTCTTTTGGTTCTTTGATGAAAATAAAAACCAGAATGGCAGCCAGCACTACCAGGATTGAACCCAACCAGAACGGATAGGAAGGATTCATATCATATAGTGTTGCTCCGATCAAGAAGGCGATAATGGCGCCAATCCCCCCCATGAAGTTGATGATACCATTGGCTTGGGAGCGAAATTTGGATGGCGTTATATCTGGCATCAGTGCCACTACGGGCGTGCGCCAGATCGCCATGGCAAGCAGCAGCAAGCTGGCGGCAAAGAAGAAAACCGGTAATGACATGGTTTTAGGGAGTATAAAAAAAGCTACTGCTGCGATAGGTGCACCGATGAGAATAAATGGCATACGACGTCCAATGGGTGTGCGCAGACGGTCTGACCAGGCACCTACTGCAGGTTGGATGAAAAGCGCGGCAATGTTATCAAGGGTCATGAAAATACCGATAAAACCTGTTGATAGTGCGAATCTGGAATCCAGAAAGATAGGCACATACGCATTATAAACACTCCAAATCACACTAACTCCAAAGAATCCTAAACCTAGTAAAAATGTTTTTCCAATATTGTATTTCATGTCAGTCCTTTCTGTTTTTGATGAGATTAATTATAGAATCAGATTCTGGAATCTCTGATTCTTTAACAACCTGTTCAATAAATATTAAATCAGCAGGGGAGAGTTCATAATTTTCCAGCAGATCTGGACGCCGCGTGATCGTGCGCAGCAGTGCTTGTTGGTGACGCCAGTGTAGGATGGCGGCATGGTCACCTGATTGCAACACTTCGGGAACTTGCCATCCCCGAAAAACCGGAGGGCGGGTGTACTGGGGATATTCCAACAGCCCCATCCCAAAGGAATCGTCGGTAGCGCCGGTTGGATCACCCAAAGCCCCCGGAATGAGGCGCGTAATCGCTTCGATTAGAATGAGTGCAGGCAACTCCCCACCGCTCAGAACATAATCACCAATCGAGATCTCGTCGGTCACCAGATGTTCGCGAATGCGTTCGTCAAAGCCTTCATAACGTCCGCAGATCAATGCCAGGTGTGGAAGCTCACATAATGAAAGTGCTTTTGTATGATCAAATAGTTTTCCTTGAGGAGATAGCAGAATCACCGGGCAGTTGGGATGTTTTCCCAACACGGCTTCTACTGAGCTGAATACCGGTTCGGGTTTCATCACCATCCCTCCCCCTCCACCATAAGGAGTATCATCGGTGGTATGGTGTTTGTCGATCGCCCAGTCGCGGATATTGTGTAATTGCACCTCGAGCAGTGCATTTTCTCGGGCTCTCTTTAAAATACTGCTTTCCAGGTAGGGTGGGAAAACCTCAGGGAAAAGAGTGAATATATCAAATAACATGGATTCATTCTAGCTTTAACCAAAATGAATTGCAAGAAAACTGTTTTAAGATGAGATATGCTGTTTTCCTTTTCTTGACGCAAAATTTAACCTGATGATAAGATTGCCTTATGTACATAAAAGGAAGAAATTGGAATATGCGGCGGAAGAAGCGCCGTTCTAACCCGTTCAGCATCGTGATCTTGCTGGTCGTTATTGGGTTGTTGATCTATATCGATCGTAAGGTGGAACCATTTTCACCATATACTTTTTTACCATCCCCAACCCCCACACTTTCACCGGATATATTTATTTATGAAGCGCAGGGTTATGCTGTCGAAGGGAAATATACCCAGGCGCTGCTGGCATATGATCAAGCTATCAAGGCGGATCCTCAGAACCCCTCTAACCATATATCTTCTGCCATGATCAATGTATTCAGAGGGGATTATGCAGCAGCTTTGGAAGATGCCAGTAATGCACTTTTATTGAACCCAGAAAACAGCCAGGCATATGCATTGATCGGTATTGCTCATGGGTTGTTAGGCGATTATCTTGATTCTGAAACGAGTCTTAAAAAAGCTACGGAATATGATCCCAGCAACTACTTTGCGTATGCTTATGATGCTATTGTTAAAGCGCAGAAGATCCTGTTGGGTCAGGATGCGCAGGGTGATTTGGATGCTGCCATTGAGTCATCCAGGAAAGCGGAAGCCATTGCTCCCACTGCGCTCGAAACCCACTGGGCTAGAGGGGCTGTGTTGGAGATCACCGCTAACTATGAGGATGCAGTTACGGAATATAAAGCTGCAATTGGGGTGAACGCCAATGTAGCTGAGATCCACATTGCACTGGGGCGCACCTATGCGGGACTTTTGGAATACAACAGCGCAGTGGAAGAATATACCAAAGCGAATGCGTTGAATCCATCGGATCCTAATCCCGATATTCTCATCGGCAGAACCTACTATCGCATTGGTGAATTCAGCAAATCCATCCAGTACTTTCAACAGGCGATTTCGGATGATCCGTCCAACCCCTATTATTGGGGTTATCTGGGGCAGGCGTACTATAAGAATTACGAATTCGATGATGCCATTCTCTCTTTCCAATTTGCCATTCGGGGAGGAATGACCTCCAATAATGTTCTGGTAGAAGGAATCCCTCTCTCTTACGATGTGGTCGATTTCTATTATGTGTATGGCCTTGCGTTGATGGAACTTGGTTACTGCGGTGATGCGGTTCCTATTGCACAATCTATCATTAATAGTGTGCAAAATGACGAAACAGCGATTTACAATGCCAACTATATTTTGG
Source organism: Chloroflexota bacterium (assembly GCA_012798455.1). Taxonomy (GTDB): domain Bacteria; phylum Chloroflexota; class Anaerolineae; order Anaerolineales; family Anaerolineaceae; genus UBA4781. The sequence continues at coordinate 3,584 of JAAZNC010000075.1, forward strand.
ACCGTTGTTATGAAAAAATAAACAATCTACAACTTTTAAAACTGCCAACTGCCACCATGATTCCCACCTGGACTCCGCAACCTACCGCCACGCCCACATTGCTCCCTTATCAGATGCCAACGGTAACTGGAGAATAAAAATGTATATACCTAAAAAGGATGCCTTGTTTCAGAAAAAGAAACATCGTGCAAATCCTTACGTGATAGCGATTCTCATTGCTTTGATTATCTATCTTCTGATCGTCCTGCGCGATCAACAAGCAGGGCGCATCACTCCTTTGTTTATGGCAACCCCCACATCTACCCGTACAGTCGATTCATTTGTTCAGGAAGCGGAGGTTGACTTTGTGGCGGGTGACCTGGCGAAAACGCTGCAAGCCTTTGAGAACGCCGCTGCAGTCGACCCTAATAATGTGGATCTATGGGTGGAACTTGCCCGCGTACAGGTCTATTCCACCACACTGCTGATTTCCAGCCAGGAAAAGTATGACCGGCTTAATCAAGCGCTGGAATCAGCCAACCGGGCGATTGCTATCGAACAAGAAAGCAGCACCGCCCACGCGGTGAAAGCGTTTGCGCTGGATTGGCTTGCCAGTTCTGCTTTGATAGGAGATCAATATGAACAGACTCTGACCCAGGCAGAGCAAGAAGCGGTCACAGCCCTGACTTTGGATGGAAGTAACACCTTGGCGCTGGCATATTATGCTGAAATCTTGATCGATCAGATGAAATGGACACAAGCAGAGCAATATATTGATCAGGCTTTACAGCAGGATGATACATTGATGGACGTGCATCGCATCAGCGGATACCTGCAAGAGTCGATCGGAAATTACAGTGCTGCAATAACCGGATATAAAAAAGCTTCAGAGATCAATCCCAATCTTACCTTCCTCTATCTGTCCATCGGAGTGAATTATCGTGAATTGGGTCAATATGATTACGCCCTGGAATATTTTGCGAAGGCGGCGAATATCAATGAACAACTGGGAGTCGCTGATCCGATCCCTTATCAATCGATCGCAAAAACTTATGTGCAGCAAGGATACCCTTTGTCTGCCAGCTTGAATGCCCGTAAAGCTGTACAGCTCAGACCGGATGATGCCTACGCCTATGCCTTTCTAGGTGATATCTACCACAAAGCTCGTAACTATGAAAGTGAGATCCTAGCATTCCAATGCGGGTTGGAGGGTTGCACTGCGGAAGAAAGCTGTGAGGTGCGCCAGTGTGATTCAGCTACTGACGATATGGTTGCTATTGAAGGCTTGCCGCTCACCGTGGATACCAAAGATTATTATGCTGAATATGGAGCAGTTCTGGCAGCCTTGCACCGCGAATCGAATGGCTACTGTGAAAAAGCGATGCAAATTCTCGAAATGGTGCGTGCTGCTTTCTCGACGGATACCATTATTATGGGTGTGGTGGATGAATCGCAGTCAATTTGTCGTTCCTATGGTTATTAATTTATTAAAAAAATATTAGATTTAATGATTAATCTTGACTTGAGGGGCAAAGATGGATAAGATTGTTTTTAGCACTCGATTGAAAAGAGTGCTAAAATTCTGATTCTAATAAATAGTAGGAGGATCTTATATGGCACTCAATATCAAACCCCTCGGCAGCCGATTGGTTGTTGAACCGATCGAACGGGAAGATGTAACCGCTTCGGGTATTATTCTCCCTGAAACCGCCAAAGAAAAACCCCAAAAAGGAAAAATCTTATCTGTTGGGCCCGGTGATCGCAATGAAAAAGGTGATCGTATCCCCATGGATGTCAAAGAAGGTGATACCGTTCTCTTTGCGAAGTATTCTGGTACTGAGATCAAGATCGATGACAAAAAGTTGCTCATCTTAAAAGAGAGCGACATCCTGGCAATCGTGACGGAATAATAAATACAGCCTCGAAAGAAGGAGATACATATGGCAGCAAAACAACTTGTATTTGGAGAAGAAGCGCGAAAGAAACTGCGCAATGGTATTGATATTGTGGCTGAAGCAGTTGCCACAACTCTTGGTCCGAAAGGGCGCAATGTCGCCTTGGATCGTAAATTCGGTTCACCCACTATCACTCATGATGGTGTGACAGTCGCAAAAGAAATCGAATTGGAAGATCCCTTTGAGAATATGGGCGCCCAATTGTTAAAAGAAGCAGCGACCAAGACCAATGATATTGCCGGTGATGGCACCACCACTTCCACTGTACTGGCTCATGCCATGGTTACCGAAGGCCTGAAGACCTTGGCAGCAGGCGCCAACCCCATGTTGTTGAAACGCGGGATCGAAGCTGCGTCTAAGAAAGTGGCTGATGCAATCAAAGCACAGGCAATCGATATTTCCACCAAAGCCGAGATAGCCAATGTGGCTACCATTTCAGCGCAAGATCGCCAGATCGGTGACCTGATTGCGGAAGTGATGGATAAAGTTGGTAAAGACGGCGTCATCACTGTAGAAGAATCCAAGGGTCTGGAATTTGAGCAGGAATATGTTGAAGGTATGCAATTTGACCGCGGTTACACCTCCCAGTATTTTGTAACCGATACCGAACATATGGAAGCTGTTATTGAGAATCCCTATATTCTCATTCATGACAAGAAGATCTCTGCTGCTCAAGATCTGCTACCCCTGCTTGAAAAGATGGTGCAGGTAGGCAAGCGTGATCTGGTCATTATTGCCGAAGATATCGACGGAGAAGCACTGGCAACACTGGTGCTCAATAAACTGCGTGGCACACTCAACGTGCTGGCTGTCAAAGCACCCGGTTTTGGTGATCGCCGCAAAGCAATGCTGCAGGATATCGCCGTTCTGACCGGCGCCACCGTCATTTCTGAAGAAACTGGTCGCAAATTGGATACTACCACGGTGCAAGACCTTGGTACGGCTGAAAAAGTACAATGCGATAAAGACAATACCACTATTATCGGTGGAAAGGGTGATTCAAGTGCTATCAAGGGTCGTATTGATCAGATCCGTGTCGAGATCGACAAGACCACCAGCGATTACGATCGCGAAAAATTGCAAGAACGTCTTGCCAAACTCTCCGGTGGGGTTGCCATCATTCGGGTTGGCGCAGCCACTGAGACCGAATTGAAAGAAAAGAAACATCGTGTGGAAGACGCTCTTTCTGCCACCCGCGCGGCAGTGGAAGAAGGTATTGTCCCCGGTGGTGGTGTGGCTCTCTTGAATGCAGTTGCTTCCCTTGATGATCTCAAGATGGATAGCGATGATGCTCAGACCGGTGTGAATATCATTCGCAAGGCTCTGCTGATTCCGATGAAACGCATTTCTGAGAATGCTGGTTTCGATGGTTCTGTGGTTATTGAGAATGTTCGCCAGGAACAGGCAAAAACCAAGAGCAAGCAGGTTGGTTTTGACATCATTTCCGAAGAATATATTGACATGGTCAAATCCGGTGTGATTGATCCTGCCAAAGTTACCCGTGGCGCATTGGAAAATGCTACTTCCATCGCAGCGATGATCCTCACCACCGAGGCGCTCATCACTGATCTTCCTGAAAAAGATAAACCGATGGCTCAACCGCCAATGCCTGAGTACTAGGCTGACGAAGCCGTAGGGAGCAATCCCTACGGCTTTTTTTATTTGCGATTATAATCAGCCTATTGTGAAAAATCGTATACTTCTCCTCATCTCAATTCTCGTTATTGTTGTTATTTACGCCTGTTCGCCTAAGAGTGCCGGGCAGATACAGTCAGTCCCGCAAGCCACCGTGACCCCTACCGAAGAACCTATGGCTGTTAGGGTGAATGGCACCGGCATCACTATTGTAGAATTTCAAAATGAACAGTTGCGATTGCAGGATGCTAATACAGCACTGAATGAAGAATTGAGCGAGAGTGAACAGATGGACCTGGTGCTTTCTGAGCTGGTTGGGCAAGTGTTGCTGGCGCAAGGCGCCGCGCAGGAAGGCTACCATGTGGATGCAGGTACCCTGCAAGTACATATCGATGAACTTATCGCGAATGTGGGTGGTTCGGATCAATTCATGAGTTGGCTGCAAACCAACCATTATGATGAAATAGGTTTTCGTGCAACTCTTTCCCGCCAACTGGCAGCCGCCTGGATGCGTGATAAGATTACTGCTGCTGTTGCCACTACTGCCACACAGGTTCATGCACGGCAGATCCTGGTCAGTGATCGGGCTACTGCTGATAATATTTACCGCCAATTGCAAGCAGGTACAGATTTCGCCACACTGGCGGCAAATTATGATCCCACCACATCCGGTGACCTGGGTTGGTTCCCGCGCGGATATCTCTATCAACAGGCAGTAGAAGACGCTGCTTTCAGCTTGAACGCAGGGCAGTATAGCATGGTGATCGAGACAGATTACGGCTTTCACATTGTGCAGGTTATTGAACGCAGTGACAACCAACCGCTCAGCGCCGGTGCACTGCATATGTTGCAAGAACAGGCGATACAAGATTGGCTGGATGCACGCTGGGCTGCTTCTACGATTGACGTCCTGATCTAACGTATTATTGGTCGAGGATTGATCGAGAGGTAATCTCCCACGGTCAGGGGAGGCTGAATTCCCTGATAGGGAAAATCCAATACTCTTCCTTTAGAAAAAAAGGAAAAATCGAATTCGATCTCTTCTCCTGCTACTTTGCCTGGAATGGGCATCAGGCGTGCGGTGAGGGGTTTATCAAGGCGCAAGGATAGTGCCGCAATATCCAATAGCAGTGCCGCGATCTTTTCAGAAGATATTTCACCGGGCAGTGGTATGGTATCAAGCCCGGTACCGCATACGCTGGAATATTGCAGCACATCATACACCGAAAGAATACCATCCCCGCTGCGCTGCGCCAGAATAGCATCTTCCAAGATCGGCATCATCAAACCGTTAAAACCAGCTTTTCTCCAGGTTCCCTGATCCAGTGTACCTGCCAGAATACTGGCAGCAGCCAGACTGCCGGCTGATCCGATGGCGGTTATCCCCATGCTCTCCAGGGCTTTTCCGAAGGAGCACCATTCCTCTGGGTATGGTGCCAGTGAAAAATCGAAACCTTTGAATTGCAGGTTATTTCCATTATCCAATTGAGCAAGGATTTTTTCGATCTGTGCAGCTTTTGTCTCAAATTCTGCACGCATGTGCTGACACCCATGCCGGATATCTGGCGCCGCTTGAAAGGCTATGATAGCTGAATCAGCACATTCCATGGCGATAGCAAATGCTATTTCACCGGCTGCTCCATACGCTGCCGGAAAGAAAGGGGTGAAGGGTGCCACATTCGCCAGCGCTGCAAAGCGCAGATTTCCGAAACCATCTTCTGAAAGGGCAGCCACATGGCTTATAACCCGGGCACTGCTATGAACATCCTGCAAGGAGATTTGATGGGATGTTGTGATGGGCATGGTGATAAAGATGCTTTCCGTACTGGAAAGGAAGCGCGGAATGAGGTCTTCCACTTCCTGGTCGGTATGGAAAGAACAAGGTCCCAGTGATAGGTAATCGAAGCCATTTTTCTCTGCTCGAGCAGCCAGTTCTTCGATTTTCGTCTGGCTGATTTGCTTGTCAGCCAGGGGTAGCCAGGTTGGGAAGGGTGAGGTAGCCAACCGAATGCTTTGTACCTCAAAGCCGGCTTTTTCGAGAGCTGCTTGCGCTGATCTGCTGTGTGCATAAATTATTGAAAATTGATCGTCTAGTTCTCCCATTGCGGGATCGATGAAATAAGTGATGGAGCGAATTCTCATGATTTTCTTTGCCTGACCGTTTCATACAATAAAATGTTAGCAGCCATGGCTGCATTCAAACTTTCCATGTTGCCGGGCATGGGGATGTGCAAATTCTGGTGTGGGAGTTGCCTAACGGTGTCACTGGCACCGTGTGCTTCGTTGCCGATGATCAGACACAGTGGTTTTTGCAGATCCGCTTCCCAACAAGGTGATCCATTTTCCACATCTGCCAGGAGAAGCTGCACGCAACGGCTGAGGGAAGATAAATACTCCCCATCCACTTTCTGCAGGGGAATGCGGAAATGCGCCCCCATGCCGGAGCGTACTACTTTTGGGGAATAGGGATCAACACTGCCGCTGGTGTAAAGAATACCCTGCACACCAAAAGCAAGCGCAGCGCGCAAAATGGTGCCGAAGTTACCGGGATCTTTTATCTTATCCAGCAGTAATAAAAAATCAGGGTTGGCTGGAAGCGGATTTTCAATAAATGGCAATACCAGTAACAACCCTTGGGATGTTTCGGTCGCTGAGACCTTATCCATTAAAGTGACTTCTACTTCCAGCGTTTCGCAGGCGCATTGTTCTAGTAGACGCATTCCGCGTTCGGAGAGGGAAGAACTGTAGAGCGCCAGCAATGGAGCTTGCTGGCACTGCAATGCTTCTTCTGCCAGGCGAATACCCTCACACACGAAAGCGTGATCGAGGGTACGCTGGTTTTTCTTTGACAGCAAAGTGCGCACCCATTTTAATTTGGGATTTTGCAGGGATGTGATCATTTCGTTTGCGAACCGTTCCTCTTGAATTCATCCAGGAATATTTGCAATGTGGCAGTATCGTACAGCACAATCCGCAGTAATTGTAGACAGGTTCCCGGATTGATCTCGAAAAAGCGTAGCACCTCATCACAAAAAATGGCAGCTGCTCGTGCAACCGGGAATCCAAAGATGCCGGTGGAAATGGCTGGCATGCTCATCGAGTGGATCTTCAATTCTTCTGCCACCAAGAAACAACCGCGCAGTGTTTCGCGCATGTTTAGGTCTTCACTGCCTTCCCCCCATACAGGTCCTACCGCATGGATCACATAGGTGCTGGGAAGATTCCCGGCACTGGTATAAGCTGGGTGAGAATGGCTGATGGTGCCATGTTGTCTGACCCATGCGTTGCTTTCCTCCTGAATGGTCTTACCACCAGCACGAGCAATAGCAGCAGCTACACCACCGCCGTGTTGTAAATGGCTGTTGGCAGCATTGACAATGGCATCCACTTTTTCATGAGTGATATCTCCCTGTACAATTTGCAGGTGATGTGTTTGATGAAATACCAGGTCAAGCATGACAAGCGAGTTTGTGACCATGCCTTTATTTTAAAGGATTTAAACAAAAACGGGATGGTTTTGCCATCCCGTGAATGCTTATTTAAAGGAGAATTCTTTTTACAGGGCTGCTTTTGCTTTTTCAACAACAGCCGCGAATGCCTGCTGATCACGTACGGCAATATCTGCTAGCATCTTGCGATTCAGGGTGATATCGGCGTTTTTCATACCGTAAATCAAACGGCTGTAGCTGATGCCGTTTGAGCGGGCTGCCGCATTAATGCGGGTGATCCATAATTTTCGCAGATCGCGCTTGCGCACGCGACGATCACGAAATGAATACCACAAACTTTTCAGCATGGCTTCGTTTGCACGCCGGTAAAGGCGTGAACGCGTGCCGAACTGACCTTTTGTGAGTTTTAGTACTTTTTTGTGTCGCAGATAGCGACTTGGTCCACCTTTTACACGAGTCATTTATTCTCCTTTGCGAACCCCGGGGCGTCGGTCATAAACCAGTTGCAAACACCCAGCAGTTGCAAATCATCTTGATCAACTATTTTTTTCGATATAAGGCGCCAGTCTCTTCACGCGCTTCTGAATACCACTACCTTCCACCGGAATCATCTCGGTGAACTGCGCTTTGGTGCGCACAGAGGTATTGCGGCGAAGATGGCTTTTTCCGCCTTTGGTGCGCATAAGCTTGCCAGAACCGGTCGCCCGGAATCGTTTGGCTGTGGCTTTATGCGTCTTCATCTTATATTTTGTGTTTTTAGCTTTTCGCGGCACAGCAATACTCCTTCTTCATTAAATAGAAAGTCCTTTAAATAAGGGCAAGCGCCAATTATACTGGAAAACATAAGTTTTGCCAACAAGATTGGAGCGAACAAGCCCCGATAAGCGATGGGCGTAAATTATTTCGCTTGTTTTTGTGGTGCGAGCAGCATATTCATGGAACGACCTTCCATGGAAGGGGCTTTTTCCACGACTGCGATGTCTTGCAGATCTTTCGCAATTTCTTTCAAATCTTCTAGTGCGATCTCGGGATAGGTGACCTCGCGACCGCGAAAACGGATGGTAACCAGTACTTTCATCCCATGTTCCAGCCATCCACGTGCATCTTCCACCTTGAAACCACGGTGGTGCTCGTTGGTTTTAGGGCGCAAGCGGATCTCTTTGATCTCAATTTTGGTTTGGGCTTTGCGAGCCTGGCGTTCTTTCTTGTTCTGTTCGTATAGATATTTCCCCAGATCAAGCACCTTACAAACAGGCGGATCTGCATTGGGGGCGATTTCTATCAGATCGAGATTGGCTTCTCGAGCGATTTGAAGTGCCTTTTCTCTGGGTACCACCCCAATATTCTCCCCGTTTTGATCGATCAGGCGAACTGTTGCTGATCTTATTTCCTCGTTGGCTCTAACGTCTGTAGTAGCGATATGAAATACTCCTTTCTTGCTTTCAATGGTTTGATATTACCATATATTGAAAATACAAGTCAACAATAAAACAGCGCTTTGGACGGAATTTCTGATGAAGCTTCCCTTTTTGATCATCAAATAATTCCAATGGATTTGAATGCAGAGGGGATTTCCCCCTCTGCTATGGGTTTAAAATTGTTAGACCTTCGCTTCGATCTCTGTTTTCGCCCTGGATAGGAAGGCTTCCAGATCCAGCGCACCGGGATTTTCTCCGCTGCGCAAACGTAGCGATATCTGGTTATTTTCCATCTCCTGATCCCCGACGATGAGCATATAAGGGATCTTCTGGTTCTGTGCATCTCTGATCTTGGCATTCATGCGCTCGCTGCGGTCATCTACCTTCACACGCAGCCCACCTGCGCGCAGTTTTTTGTAGAGCTCTTGTGCATATTCCAGGTGACGATCGGCGATGGGGATGATCATTGCCTGAATTGGCATCAGCCATACCGGAAAAGCGCCTGCATAATGCTCGATCAACACCCCGAAGAAGCGCTCCAGGCTGCCCAACAGGGCACGATGGATCATGTAGGGACGGTGCTGTTCGCCATCTTCTCCGACATAGGTAAGGTCGAATTTTTCCGGTTCGTTGAAATCGAATTGAATAGTCGATAATTGCCATTCGCGTTGCAGAGCATCCTTGATCTTGAGATCGATCTTGGGTCCGTAAAATGCGCCGCCACCCGCATCTACGTCGTATGCGATATTGGCACGTTTCAACGAGGCTTCCAATGCCGCTTCAGCCTCTTTCCAACGTGCGGGATCTCCCACGGCTTTTTCCGGTCGGGTACTCAGGTAGGCGGTGAATTCGGTGAATCCGAAGGCGCGCAGCATATCCAGACAGAAGTTCAGCACGAAATCGATCTCCTGAGGCATCTGTTCCGGTGAGCAGAAGTGATGTGCATCATCCTGTGTGAAGCCACGCACGCGCAGCAACCCGTGCAGCACTCCGCTGCGTTCATAGCGATAAACCGTACCAGTTTCGGCATAACGCATCGGCAATTCACGATATGAGCGGATCCTGCTCTTGTAGATATGCAGGTGGAAGGGGCAGTTCATGGGCTTCAGGTAATATTCCTGCCCTTCAATATCGATGGGGGAATACATGTTCTCTTTGTAAAAGCCCAGATGTTCGGATGTTTCCCATAACTGCGCCTTGCCGATATGTGGAGTGTAGACGAAATCATAATCGGCTTTCTCATGTTCGTCGCGCCAGTAATCTTCGATGATCTTGCGGATCTTGGCGCCGTTGGGATGCCACAGGATCAGCCCGGCGCCAACTTCTTCCACCGCGCTATACAGGTCCAATTCTTTGCCGATCTTGCGGTGATCGCGTCGTTTGGCTTCTTCCAGCAGATCCAGATAGGCTTTCAGATCATCGGCATTTTCCCAGGCGGTTCCGTAGATACGTTGCAGCATGGGGCGCTTTTCATCACCGCGCCAGTACGCGCCTGCTATATTGAGCAGCTTTACTGCCGATGGGTTGATCTCGAGAGTATCTGCTACATGCGGTCCACGACATAGGTCGGTGAAATTACCACTGCTGTAGATGGAAAGCTCCGGTTTTTCATCGACGGGATTGCCATGTTCATCGAATTGCCCTTTTTCCAGATCATCGATCAGTTCCAGTTTGTAAGGTTGGTCTTGAAAGATCTGCCTGCCCTCTTCGGCATTGATGACTTTTTTCTCAAACTTGATATGTTCTTTGATCATCTTGCGCATGCGTGCTTCGATCTCTTTCAGATCTTCCGGGGTGAGCGGGCGGGGTAGATCGAAATCGTAATAAAAACCCGTATCGATGGCGGGACCGATGGCAATCTTGGCGTTCGGGAAACGCTCTAACACCGCAGCTGCCATGATATGCGCGGTCGAGTGACGCACCTTGTAGAGATGCGAATCTTCGTATCGTTCTTTCTTCTCGTTTTCCATGTTTACCTCCAACAGTTCTTTAAACAAAAACCCGCTCCATTGCTGGGGCGGGAGTGTTCTCACGCGGTTCCACCCAGTTTGGCAGTCTCTGACTGTCATCTCTGGCGGCGGATAACGGTGCCTGCCGTTTCCCTTACTTGGATTGCTCCGTTCCGGGTTATGCTCTCAGGTGGTTTTCGCTGAACTTTCACGAAGAAGACTCTCAGTCTGCGATCTTCAATTCCTGTCGGTTAGACTTCAGTTACTCGTCCTGATCAATGCCTATAATTATTTCTTACTATACCCTTTTTCTTTATTTCCTGCAAGCAAATTCTTGATAGTATTCCTTAATGAGGGATTAAAAAGAAAACATGGGCGGTATAGGACTCGAACCTACGACCTTTGCGATGTCAACGCAACGCTCTAACCAACTGAGCTAACCGCCCAAGTGCAAGCAATTATACAAGAGGCTCTCAAAAAGTGCAATAAAAAAGTGCTGTTAATTTGTCTGATCCAACATCTTACATGAAGAAGGGCTGGAATTGATGATAGAGCATTCTGCCAGCGTGCCATCGAAATCGACCATTACGGTCACCTGAGTGAAAAAGGCATCAAAAGAAGTCAACATCAAACGGCGTGGACCGTCGAAATCCACATCCAGTTTGGTATAGCGCTTTAGGGCGCGAGTTTCAACATCATTCAATGTGGCGGGGTCCACACTGGCGACATAATCCAATTTATCATTCAATGCCATGATAGGTGCTCGCAGATCGGCATTGAAATTGCTGTCCACTGTATAGCCGGCACCTCCGAAAAACGCCATCAAGAAGAGCACCGAAAAGGCAACACCGACAACCCCTTGTGAAGCGCGAATGGATTCGTTGGTATTCTCAAATATGAGTCCTGCAATAAAAAGGAAAAAAATGGTCATCACCATCGTTACAAAACGCCGGGCGCCGATCGCTTCGGGAGCATTGAAATCGATGCGCGCCCCTATTTCGGGATTCAGCCACTCGATGATTTTGGGTGCGGCTGTGAATGGAATATAGCTGCTCATGAAACCGAAAAGAATGGCGATGGAGATCCACAGTAGCATGCGCAGAAATAGGTTGTTGATCTTTACGGTCAACCAACCGGCGGCTGCTCCGATAAGTGTGCAAGGAATAATACCAATGATAAATTTCAGCCAGGGATAGGCGGCATTGGCTTTTGTAAGCAGTATTGCGTCATACCCCCAGGCGACGATCGAAAAGATCACTCCCCCCAAAGCCCCGATCAAGATTTCTTGTTTGTTCTTCATTACATTGTTCTCCATTTATCTATCTTAATACTTGTTCTTGCTCATCTGGGGGTTCATGATAAGGTTCATCTCATCTCCCAAGAAGTTCCAACTGATGCCAAATAACACCAGCATGAGCGTGATCGGCAGATATACCCACCAATGGTTGAAAAGAGATCCGCCCGGACCGATGATCCACTTGCTGCCGAGGTATAAAATGGTTGCCCAGGCTGAGTTGCCTCCTAGCCCGATATAGGTGAAGGTCGCTTGAATCACCACCATGCGTCCGATATCGCGGGTTGCCAGAACAATCACCGGTGAGATGACATTAGGAATGATATGCTTCCAGATGATACGTCCGTTGCGCACCCCCACCACGTGAGCGGCATCGATATACTGGGTCTTTTTTACCGTCAGCACTTGAGTATGTATGATACGGGCATAAGGCATCCAGGTAAACAGGATCAATGCCAGAAAGATGGGATTGGTATTGATGATCAGTTTCTGCAGAAGATTGTATTCGACAATGCCACTGCCGCCGCCGACCAACCCACTGGATAAGGTTGGCGAGAGCAGAGATTGCAGTTGCGAAAACAAAGCCACTGCAGAGATGATCGGAAAACTCAAGAAAGCATCGGTAACGCGCATAGTAATGTTATCCAATCTGCCACCCAGATAAGCACTGCTGGTGCCAACCATGGTACCGAGAAAAGCTGCTACCAGTGCGGTGGATAAGCCAAAAATTACCGATTGACGGGTTCCCCAGATCAGCGAGTAATAAATATCGTAAGAACGATCCACAGTGCCCAACACAGCTTCATGGTTGGGCGCATTTGGTATTCTTGAAATACCGGTGCTGGTCTGGCGATAGTAAGATGGATCTTGTGGGTCATCTGGGACCGCCAGAATGGGTGCAAAGATAGCAATCATCACAAAAACCAAACACATGCTGATCGCCAGGATGGTCTGCCAGCGCAGCTTGCCCCTGATCTTATTGTGCCGCCCAGTGAAAGAATTCAGCAAGTCATTGGTTGCCTGAAAATGCCGCCGGTTCATTTCAGTGGACTCCGCTGCCGTGTCTTTATCTTTTTGAGGAATGGGATCATTCATTATTCACCATTTCCTCTCTTGATCTGGGCAGCAAGATCGCTTGTAAGATATCCAGCACCAGCATCACGATTTCCACCAGGATGATGCAGTATACGCCAAATCCAAGCACGGCTGCTGAATCGGGCACCATCGGTCCGAACATACTGATCATCTCGGATACACCATTTAGATTGAAGATCCTCTCCACCACGAACACGTTGGTGATAAGAATGGCGGTGGTAAGAGCACTGCTGTTCAACGCCGGTCCCAGGGCATTTTTGAAAGCATGCTTCCAAACCAATTGCTTTTCCGAAAGGCCGCGCGCCCGGGCAGCGTTAATATAATCTTGATTCATTTCTTCTATGGTGGTGTTACGCGTGATCCTGCCCAGCGTTGCCCATTGGGCAATGAACAACGTAAAAACCGGCATGACCAGATGGCGGAAAGCATCCAGGGATATATCGGCGCGATTGTTCAAAAATCCGTCAATGGTCACAAAGCCGGTATATTGAATGAAATCGGCAGATTTGATGACCAGATTGTTGGTGATGCTGACCCGCTCGGGGGCGAACCAGTGTAAGTTGACATAGAAAACTGCCAGGAGGACAATCGACATGATGAAATCCGGTACAGCCGAACCGATAAAAGCCGATAAACGGAATGCCAGATCAGACAGCTTCTCTCTTTTAAAGGCAGCGTTGACTCCCGCAATCAGTCCTAGTGGAATATACAGCAGCAGGCAGTACATCAGCAGTTCCAACGTCACCGGAGTGCGGTACAGTATCTCTGGCAAGACGCTGTTTTTCAGGATCGGGCTGTAGCCCCAATTCCCTTGAAACAGGTTGACCAACCAGTAAAAATATTGGTTGATAAAAGGCTCATCAAAATGATAGCGTTCAATGATCTGCTGTCGTAATCTTTCCTGTGCTTGCGGGTTGGTAGAAAGATTCTGCGAATTGGGCATATACAGATCGATTCTGGTTTCCAGGGGCGCCAGCATGATGACGCCATACAGCACCAGGGTAATAATAATGAATGTAACTGGCATGGCGACCAGGCGCCGCACTAGAAATTTGCCCAAGGGCATCCTCCCAAAAAAGTTCTCCCGTTATTAAGATAAAGTATTCTTTCGGGTTCGTAAATTAGACATGTATACCATTAAATGAGGTCGATGGACATTAATTCGATGTCATCGCGCATTACCCACCCATTGTGCTTCCAAAAAGCGATCCCTGACGTATTGCTGCCATACACGAACAGGTGGCATTTTTGAATGCCGATCCGCTGCAGTTCAGCCAGGGCATGCTGCACCAGGGCTTTGCCAATACCAGTCCTTTGATAATTACTATCCACAGCCAGATGGTAGATGTACCCGCGCCTGCCGTCTTCCCCACATAAAATCGTGCCGGTGAGTTTCTGCCCTGCCATTGCCACAAAACATAAAGTGGCGTTTCGTTTTAGGAATTTCTCAAGCTCCGGTTTTTCGTCCGCAGCGCTCAATCCCATGCCTGGGGTGCGCCGCCACAACGACAGTGCCGCTTCATAATCGTCGATTTGCATGCTTCGAATAATGCTTTCCATAGCGTTCCTTTGATTTTAGTGAATGGATGGACAAAATTTGAAATGTTTGCTGCATCTCATGTTATAATTCCGCCGCACAATTTCATACGGTTTTCTTTTTGGAGAGGTAGCGTAGTCTGGCCTAACGCGCGCGCCTGGAGAGCGCGTGTACCGCAAGGTACCGTGGGTTCGAATCCCACCCTCTCCGCTCTTTTTTTAAAGATCGATCCTAATGATACTCTAATTAAAATGGGTGTTAAAATCAGGTTGACTTATGTGATAAATTTAAAGCCTGAACTTACAATCAATCAAAGAGGTGGAAGATGCAAGGTATTGAGATTGTTGCCCTGAATCCTGACAATATCGGTAGCTATGGCGTGTGTGGGTATAAGGATGTAAAGAAACATGCCGAACTGCAGCGCAAGATCCAGTGGATGCAGACCTTTCAACCGAAAGGGCTTACCATCAAAGTGCTGAATGTTGCGGATGGGAGCACACAGGGCATGATTGAATATATTCCCGGCAAATATGCCCACCGTCCGGTAAGTGCGGAAGATTACATGTTCATCCACTGTCTCTTTGTTGGTTTCAGAAAGGAATATAAGGGAAAAGGCTTGGCGACCATGTTGTTGAATGAGTGTATGCAAGATGCACGCGAGCAGGGCATGCCCGGTGTGGCGGTGGTGACCCGCAAAGGCTCATTCATGGCAGATAATCCTATATTTCTTAAAAACGGATTTCACGTTGTGGATCAGACAATCCCTGATTTCGAACTTTCCGTATTGAAGTTCAAGGCAGATGAACCCGACCCTGCTTTCAAATCCGATTTAGAAAATAGACTGGAGGCGTACTCGGATGGCTTGACCATCTTCCGCTCGGCACAGTGCCCGTATTCCGTGAAGAATGTAGATGCGATTTTAGAGTCTGCCGAGAAAATGCATATCCCGGCTCGTTTGATCGAGATTGAGGATGCACACACTGCCCAGCAGGTCCCTTCGCCATTTGGATCTTTTTGCATTGTGTACGAAGGGAAGATCGTTGCATACCACCCCATCAGCCACACACGTTTCATGAATATCATGCAGAAGATCCATTAGAAATATTTCCGTAAAATAAAAAGCAGTCTGTTTCAGTTCAGACTGCTTTTTATGTATTTTGTTTTTCTATTTACATTGTACGTCTGTATTTCTCAAATAGAAGTATTGATGATTAGGGTTATCGATGTACACATCAATATCCAGATCGTCAGCACCTGTGGCGGTGATGGAGTAGTAAATGATCTGTGAGCCGGCAGTAGTGAACGTTTTATCTCCACTTGCCAGAACACCTAAATTGCTGTCGATGGTATAGGTGATCGTGCCTGGTGCATCGGTCGTTATGGTGATAGGAACTTTATACTCACTACCACAGGTAACCGAAAGGACGCCTGTGGGGTAGGAAACACCGGTTACCGAGAATGGAGCGGCGGTCGGGGTGCCGACATAGATGCTGACCGAGAACCTCCCCACCAGTACGCCGGCGTCGGTGAGCAGGGTCCAGTACCCGGTATACCAGCCATCGGTGCTGGGGGCCGTCATCGGGATGCTCACGGATGTCATCATGCCGGGGGAGACGCTTTGGGTCAGGGCATAGCTTTCACTGGTAGCGCCTAGCAGGTCTCCGCTTTCGAAAACCATCTTATAACTGGTGCTCCAGGTACAAGTACCACCGTTACGGATCGACCACGTTTTGGTGAAATTGGCGCCTTTGGACATGACCGTTCCATCCGGGATGGTTTCACTGACCAGACCGGCGATCAGACAGTTGGTGGGAAGCTGCACACTTGCCATGGTGGCAGTCGGCAGACTGACAGACGCAGTGGCAGCGGTCGGTGAAGCAAGGTTTTCAGGAGTGGCAGTGCTGGCAGAGGTGGGGGTGACCTCGGCAGTTTGGGTTTGTGCCATGGCTTCCATCGTTTGTGCGATCGAGGTTGCGATGACGCTTTCGGTGTCAACGGTCGGCGTGGTTTCGGTTGCAGTGCCTCCGCAGGCTGCCAATAAAGGCAGTGCGAGGACTAAAAGGCTTGTGAATATAGAATATTTATGTTTCAGCATTTTTCAATTATAACTGTTTTTAAGCAAATTTCGGAAATGAGACTGTTGAAAAAGAAGTGACAAAATTGACAAAGGGGGAGAGATTTAATAGAATAGGGGGAACAACAGCAGCGAGGGAAGCATGGCACACGAACACTTCATCGAGACGGGGGAAGGTACCTTTTATGGGGAATACA
>JAAZNC010000076.1 GCA_012798455.1 Chloroflexota bacterium
CCGCGGCATTGAGCATCTCCTCCAGTTATGGCATGATGTTCATCTTGTTATTTGAAATGATCGTGATCGCGCTGGTAATAGCTGGTGTCTTACTGTATCTTTCCACACAACCGCAGATCCGCCAGTGGATGGATTCTTTTTCCCTTCCCCAGAATTTATCCCAGCTCGATATACATCTAATTGAGAGATACGCCAGAACATTATTGCGCACTCCGATCTTTTTAGTGATCGTTTTTCTCTTGGTTGGTCTCGTTCTGCCGTTGATTGAAGAAATCCTCAAGCCTATCGCTATCTGGACACTCCACAGACGTTCCATCTCTCCAGCAGAAGGGTTCATCCTGGGGCTTTATTTTGGTGCTGCTTTTGCCCTGGTTGAAAGTGGTGGAATGATCATTCAATTGGGAATGGGATCTTGGGTTACGAGCACGCTCCTGCGGGCTGCCACTGGTTTGCTGCATATCACCTGCAGTGGGTTGGTCGGTTACGCATACGCCCGCTTTATGCAGCTGGAAAGAAAAATATCCGCAGCCATCCCTTTATTGATCGCCGTCGCCTTACATGGAACCTGGAACACAGTGGCGGTTCTTTCCAGCCTGGGGAGTTTGTCGGCAGAAATCGGAATGAGTGGATTTTTCTCTCCAATATGGGATCATGTTTTTAGCGCTCTCATGGTCTTGCTTTGGCTCACAGCGTTTTCCATCCTGTGGAAAATGAACAAGAAATTACAGAAGGATTTATCGTTATTATCCCATAACGAAAACAACGATCCCGGTGTTCATACATTTGAGTTAGAATAAGTCAGGAGAACAACTGAGTGAAGAGAGCCACCCTACAACGCATCATACGCTCTTTGATGCACACATTGACCAAAACCCAATTCTTTGGTCTGGAGAATATCCCGCTCGAAGGGGGATTGATCATTGCCATCAACCACCTCAGTTACATCGATATCCCCTTGATCTTCACCAATCCGCGCCGACCGGATATCACTGCCCTCATCACTACCAAATATCAAACTCACCCCTTCATCCGCTGGTTTTCCGAAACCGCTGAGGGTATTTGGATCGACCGCGATGTGGCAGATTTCACAGCCATTCGCAAGGCATCACAGGCGCTTACTGAGGGCAAAGCAGTTGGCATCTCTCCTGAAGGTACCCGTAGCCATACCCATCAACTGGCTGAAGGGAAACCGGGTACTGCCATGCTGGCATTGAAGACGGGGGTTCCCATTGTGCCGGTCGGCATCCAGGGCACAGAATTCGCAATCGACCGTTTGAAACATCTTCGGAAGCCGCATATGATCGCGCGTTTTGGGCAATCTTTCACTTTACCACCCATTCAGGATGCGGAAAAACGGGCTGAAATCTTACAGCAATACACTGAAGAGATCATGTGTCGCATTGCGGTGCTGTTACCAGAAAAATATCAGGGTTTTTATAGAAATCACCCCCGCTTGAAGGAATTCGCCGTGTAGCGATGCCAAAATTGGTGCTACTCTGGTTTTCAGCAGGTTTCCTGGCTGGAATCATAGCAGCCGCCCAGTTCTCTTTTTCACCCCCCTGGTTTTTGCTCATTCTTCCCCTTATTTTATTATTGTTTGAAATTTTCGATCACCGGTCCCCATTATTCAAAGTTTTTCCTTTTATTGCACTGCTCCTGTTTTTTTTCTGGACGGGGACGCAGGCATATTCACACAAAGTGCATTCTTCCCTGCAACCCATCTATGATATCGACACTTCACAAAGTAATCTGGTGATAAAGGGATTGGTGATAGAATCGACCCTGGATTCCAGTGGTTCTTCAGAAACCGTTCTGGAACTGCAAGCTTACCAGGGAGCAGATGGGGTCTGGCATTCAGCACATGCTAAAGTGAATGTGCGGCTGCCCGAGGTATTTGATTTTCCCTATCACGCCACCCTCACATTGCAGGGTCAGCTCATCCCGTCAGTAGATGACACCATCAACCCCCACACTTCTTGGCTTCTCCGTGACGGCATCCACTTCGAGATGTTCTACCCCCAGGTTATTGCTGAAGCGGCACCCCAAGATAAATCATTAATTGGAATACTGTTTGGATTGCGCAGCACTTGCCACGCGGTATTGCAATCCATCATGCCCTTCCCTGAAAGTGAGCTGTTATCCGGCATCTTGCTCGGCATCGAATCGCGCATTCCCGATTATCTGGTGGATGCTTACCGCGTGACCGGCACTGCACATATCATTGCCATCTCCGGCTTCAACATCACCCTGATCGCCAATCTGATCAGTAAATTTTTTAATCGCATTTTTCCGTATAGGGTGGGAGCATTGCTTTCCATTCTGGCGGTGGGGATATATACTCTCTTTGTAGGTGCTCAACCCGCTGTTTTACGGGCAGCCATCATGGGCATCATCGCCATCCCGGCTTATCTTCTCGGCAGAAAGGTAATTAGCTTCCACGCGTTGGCACTCACGGCTGCCGTCATGGCAGCGCTCAATCCTTTCATTCTATGGGATGTGAGTTTTCAATTGTCCTTTTGTGCTACTTTTGGCATTCTCATGTTCACTGATTATTTCGCTCAGTACGGGAGGATATTGCTTGAAAAAAGCTGCTTACCCTCACCCGAAGTATTGTATAAATTCTTGCGAGATTATCTTTTCACCACGCTGGCAGCGCAGTTAGCAACCTTCCCGGTAATGGTCATTTATTTCGATGGTTTTTCTATTTTCTCTCCGCTGGTGAATATGTTCATCCTGCCGCTGCAGCCCGTTATCATGGTCATGGGTGGGGCTGCTCTCCTGATAGGATTATTCTTCTTTCCATTGGGTCAGATACTGGGATTGCTCACCTGGTTTGTAGCCGCATTGAACGATCAAATCGTGCTGTTGTTCTCCCAGTTCTCGATATCGCTTTTCATCAATAAAACCTGGGGTTTTTGGATCAGTGTCTCCCTCAATTTATTGTTACTCATCTTGACGTTTCGTTGTCGGAAAAACCATGAGACACCGGAAGATCAGTTCTCATCCACAATTTGATATCATGCATGATTATTAGTTATTGCGCTTCCATACCACAATGGTCAAATCATCATTGGAAGAAGAACCGGAATTATCCCCACAAAGAAAATCCTGCAATAGTTTTACGATCTGACCTGGATCGCCATTACGGTGGCGCTGGATGAATCCCAGCAGTTCTTCCTCGTTGAACGGTTTTTGCCGCACCATCGCATCCAGGGCTCCGTCAGTATATAGAAACAGAAAATCACCCTTATCAATTTGAACCGTCTCTTCCTGATATGCAAAGTGGCTCTCCATTCCCAACGCCATTCCGGTCGGCATCAGCTTTGACAGGTTTTGCTCCTTCTGGTTATACAAAAAGGGGGGGTTATGCCCGGCATTGACATAGGTTAATTTGCCACTCTCCGTATCCAGTATTCCGAAGAACAGCGTTACAAACATACCTTCCTTGGCATCCTGATGGATCAGGTGGTTGGCGCGAGTGATCATTTCCATCGCACTGCCGTGATTCTCGATCACCGCCCGCAGGATGGTGCGCGATAGTGCCATGAAAAGTGCTGCGGGCATTCCTTTATCGGAGACATCTGCAATTACCAACCCCAGGTGGTGCTCATCGATTGGGATGAAATCAAAAAAATCACCACCGACCTCAAGAGCTGGCTGCCAACAAAAATCTGCTTTCCATCCTTTAAGAGAAGGAATTTCTTTCGGGATTAAGCTGTCTTGCACTTCCCGCGCCATCTGCATTTCGCGTTCCAGGCGTCCTTTATCCAGCAAGACCTGCTGCAGCCGGGCATGGTCGAACAGTAACCCGATGCCCGGTGCCACAAATTCTGTCAGTTCCAGATCATCTCTTGTGAAATGATTTTTCTGGGAAGTGTTTTGTAGATAGATCACACCTACCAATTCACCAAGCATGCTAATGGGCACCCATAGCATAGAAGAGATATGAAAGGCTGATACGCTCAACAACGTTCGGAAACGTTCATCCTGCTGGGTATTTTGGGAAAGGATGGATTTATGCTCTCGTTGTATTAATTCGAAAACGATCTCGGGCTGAATGCTCTGCGGTATCTTTAATTCTTCCTTGTCCTGCATCAGCGCAAACATGGTCTTAAACTCACCGTTTCCATCTCGTATTAACAAGTAACCCTGATCAGCAGCAGTGATGGAGATTAATGCATGGATTATTTTTTTGATGGTTGCTGGTATATCCTCGAGATCTCCCAATAAATTTCCTATGTACGCTTGAAATTCGAGTTTTTCTAGCAAGTCACCGTTCAAGCAATTACTCCTATTCCTCGGAAGGTATGGTGATTTGTCTTCTATACGCTATATTTTAGACTCGATTACATTAATTTCAGTATTAATCATCCATTAACAGGAAAAACGGCTAAAATTGGGAATCAAATCAGAAAGGAATCGCATGGATTGGTTGAAGACTGCCTTTCAGGTCGAAACGCAAGGCATGGGGATGATCGAAATCACCGGGCAGGTGCAGGCACTTATTCACGAATGGCTGGTGCAGGAAGGAATATGTTTTCTTTTTCTACCGCACACCAGTGCTTCGCTGGTCACTTGTGAAGCATATGACCCCAGCGCCCGCCAGGATGTAGAACAGTTTTACGAAAGACTTGTCCCTGAAAGTCAGAGCTGGTACCGCCACACCCTGGAAGGTGCAGATGATTCTCCTTCCCACATCCGCTCCACCCTTACCAACAGCAGTCTCACCATCCCCATTGATGGCAGAAAGCTGAGCCTGGGTACCTGGCAGGGCATTTTCCTCTTTGAACACCGCGCCAGACCTCATCGCCGCAGCCTTGAAATCCGTTGTTTAAAAGTATCTTAATATGCACTCCAAAGATCCGCTCTTTTCATCAAAATTAAAAATGGTACTCTCGGTGATATTTTGGGGAGGTTCCTTCATCGCCACCAAGATTGCCGTGCGGCAATTCTCACCGGTGGCAGTAGTGTGGTTGCGTTTTTTGATTGGTATTCTATGCCTCTTTCCCATTATTCTTCACAAAGGGATGCTGCACATTTCCGGTTGGAAAGAACTGGCTGAATATTTCCTGCTAGGTTTTCTGGGGATCACCCTGCATCAGTGGCTGCAATCCAATGGGTTGGTCACTTCCCAGGCATCCACCACTGCCTGGATCGTTGCATCCACACCCCTCTTCATGGTAATTTTCAGTGGGCTGCTGCTCAAGGAAAAACTGGGCAACTGGGGAGTATTCGGTATTGTGCTGGCGACACTGGGGGTTCTGCTGGTGGTCAGCAATGGCGACATAGGTGATATCTTTCGCAACGGGTTCGGTGCCCCCGGGAATTTTTACGTTTTGTTGAGTGCACCTAACTGGGCGATCTACTCCATCTTGCTCAGTCGCACATTGAAACATCACTCGGTCTGGGAAACGACCTTTTTTTCCATGCTGGCAGGCTGGCTGTTCACCAGCATCCAATTCTTGGTCGGTAAAGGTTGGCAATCTTTCAATGCCCTGGCTCCTTCTGGTTGGGTAAGCGTCTTGTACCTAGGTATTTTTTGTACTTTCCTGGCTTATATTTTCTATTATGATGCGCTGCAGAATCTAACATCTGCCAGTGTGGGAGCTTATCTGTATATCGAACCGATTGCAACCATGTTCATCGCTTTCCTTGTTCTGGCTGAACCTATCACACTGCCTTCCTTGCTGGGTGGGACGCTCATCATTATTGGCATCAGTTTGGTGAACAAACGCAGTCCTGCTGGAAGAACCACCGTCGAGGAGAGTGCTGATATCATTCCAATGGAGTAGCTGGATGGTCTCACCCTGGCTTTCTCTCCTTTATCCAGCACAGCCAGGATGATTGTATATTGGTTTCCAGTATTCCATTTGTTACAATGAAAGGACACCCAACAAAGAATAGGTGATAGCCATGTCCATAAAAGAAAAGATCAGAAAGATCATTGATCTGGTTTCCACTGACCAGCGCAAATTGCTCGACAGTCTCAGTGAAGAAGAAAGAAGAGAGATCGGTTCCATTCAACGTTGGTCGTTCAAAGACGTGCTGGTACACAGTTCTTTCTGGTGGAACACGTTCCTAGAGCGATTGCAAGCTGCTGCAGATGGCAAAGAAGTGAAAGTGATGCCAGATGATATCAACGAGATCAACGATGGCGTGCTCGAAGAACACAAATATGACAGCTGGGATGAGGTGCTCGATGAAAATGCGCGCGTGCGCCGGGCAGTTCTGACCTGGCTTGACCGGCTCACCGAAAAAGAACTGAGCGATACCGAATTATACGAATGGACGCGTGGGAGGGCGCTCTACAACCAATTTCTGGGGGATTGCTGGCATGATGAGTGGCACTATGCACGCTATCTGGCTGAACATGGTAAGTTAGAGGAGGGAGTCGCCCTGCAAGAAAACCTGGTTTCCCAACTGAAGATCTTGCCCGAGTGGGAATACATTGCCATATATAACCTGGCTTGTTTCTATTCTGTCTCTGACATGAAAGAAAAAGCCATTGTCACCCTGAAAAAAGCACTAAAAATGAATCCGGAAATGAAAGAATGGTCCAAAGAGGATCCAGATTTTGAGAATATCCGGCAGGAAGCGGAGTATCAAACGATCTACGAAGATGTATAACCTCTATTTGGAATAAGAGGGGTTCATTTCCAACG
>JAAZNC010000011.1 GCA_012798455.1 Chloroflexota bacterium
GACCGCATGATCTCCTTTTAACATGTCGCGGGCAATGGCGCAGATGCGATATTGTTCTTCAATAGGGATGATATCTTCGTGCGCAGCGATTTGGAAAACGGAATCGGCGGAGGTGTACACGATCGGTTTGCCGGTGCGCATGTGTTCCTCTCCCAGTTCCTTCATGATCTCGGTGCCCGAAGCGGGTTTGTTCCCCAGCACTTCATAACCTGTCAGGCGTTTGAATTCATCCAACACTTCGTTTGGAAAGCCGTTGGGGTAGGTGGGGAAAGGCTTTCTTACTTCGATGCCCATCAATTCCCAGTGCCCGGTCACCGAATCTTTCCCTTTCGAGATCTCCCTGCATTTTCCATAAGCGCCACGTGTATGTTCCCGTGGTGGGACACCCTGCACGGGGGTGATGTTCCCCAACCCTATCTCACCCATATTGGGCAGGTTGATGCCACCCAGCACACGAGCGGTATTCGCAAGGGAATTGCTGCCGCGGTCTCCGTATTCATCCGCATCCGGTAATTCGCCTGCGCCTACTCCATCCAATACAATGACAGCGATTCGTTTGATATCCATGTTTTTCATTCCTGTATTAAATAATAAGGCTTTGATTATACTCCCTGCTGTTTGAGCAGGTGTATTTAAGAAATATAACTGAATATCAGAAGAGTAGAATGCCGCCTTCCGGTTATTAATAAAATGATGATAGAAATAGTCTCTTTTTTTCTCTACACTAATATTGTATTCTTTATCAAGAAGGGATTTTTATGATGAAAAAAGAAGATCGTAGTGCACTGATCACCGTATTTATAGCTGTCTTGTTGGGTGCCGGGCTTGCCTGGGCGGGCAGCCAGGGCAGTGTGCGTTTTGCAGGAGTGCCCCTTTTTGCATTGTGTGTTGCGCTGGCTTTTCTAATCCAGTGGCTTGTCTTTATCCCTGCTTATTTGAAACAAACCGAGAAGTTCTTCGATATCACCGGTAGTCTTACCTATATCGTGCTGGTATTGCTGGCTGGTCTTTTGAGCGGATTGGCTGATGCGCGTTCCTACCTGGTCATGCTGTTGGTGCTGGTTTGGGCAGGTCGCCTTGGTTCTTTCTTGTTTATGCGTGTCCATCGCGCCGGAAAGGATGCACGTTTTGACGAGATCAAATCTTCCTTCCCTCGTTTTCTGCAGACCTGGACCCTGCAAGCTTTATGGATCGTGTTTACTCTGGCTGCGGCGCTGGTGGTGCTGACATCTACTACCCGTCTGGCGCTGGATGTTTATGCCTATATCGGGCTGGCTGTCTGGCTGTTTGGATTCGCCTTCGAAGCAATTGCCGATGCACAGAAATCGGCTTTCCGTAAGGATCCCAAGAATAAAGGGAAATTTATCAACAACGGATTGTGGTCCTGGTCGCGCCACCCCAATTATTTTGGAGAGATCACCCTGTGGGTAGGTATGGCGCTTATTGCCCTTCCAATATTGCGCGGTTGGCAGTGGATAGCCCTTGTTTCCCCTATCTTTGTGTTTTTCCTGCTCACCAGGGTCAGCGGTATTCCACTGCTCGAAAAACATGCGGATGCAAAATGGGGTGGGCAGGTAGATTACGAGGTATATAAATCCAGCACACCCGTGCTTTTCCCATTGCCTCTCAGGAAATAGACTGTGTTTTATTATGCAAAACATTAACACACAGATTCCAAATATGAGGTACACTGAATTGCTTGATTAATAGAAGTTCTGATACAAAGAGTAATTTTTGATTTGGAACCCAAACTTGACCATGCAATAAATACAAGGAAAGGAGTTTCAAATCATGTCTGAAAAAGAACAAGGTGTAGTAAAGTGGTTCAATGGTAGCAAAGGCTACGGTTTCATCCAGCGTGCAGAGGGCGAAGATATTTTTGTCCATTTCAATGCGATCGTTGGTGATGGATATCGCAACCTCGAAGAAGGACAGCGCGTAGAGTTCACCGTTGCCAAGGGTCAAAAAGGCTTGCAAGCCGAGAACGTCGTTGTACTCTAAATCATAAACAACAAATCATAACCATCCGCATAGCGGGTGGTTATGATTTTTAAAAAGATTATCCAAAAAGATTATCCAGATCTACTCTCACTGTAAGGTATGTTATAACTATCGTAACTTAACAAGATGATAAATTTCGGATTGGTGGAAATGATGAATTTGAAAAATGATCATCTGCTTGATGTGCTAGTTTGTCCTGAATGTAATGCTGACCTGCAGTTCAAAACCGCTACCTTGTTCTGCACGAGCTGTGGGAAAAGGTATGGTCTTGATCAAAATGCTGTTATTTTTACAGCTCCACCTTCCGATATCAATCCATCCGAACTACGCGAACGAGGTGAAGGAAAAGATACGCCTTGGCGACATGCAAATAGTGTGTTTTTACGTAACCAATTAAGGCAACTTTCAGCCGACACTCTGCTGCTGGATGTGGGTGCCGGGCGTGGGGATTTTCTGCCTTTTTATGAACATCTTCCTCATGTTTTACTGGATGTATATCCCTATCCCGAAGTGGATGTAGTTTGTGACCTGACCTGCTTGAATCCGTTCCATGAAAATAGCTTGGATGTTATACTGCTGATGAACGTCCTGGAGCACGTCATTTCTCCTCTGGATCTGCTACGTTCCATTTATACCATGTTGAAACCGCATGGTAAGGTCATTATTGCCATCCCGTTTTATTTGAAGATTCACCAGGCGCCCCTCGATTTCCAACGTCTTACTCATTTTGCACTGCGTGAATTGGCACAACGAGCGGGTTACTCTGTCTTTCAACTTGAGGGTTTTTATGACCCATGTGGCGTAATTGAAGAATCTCTGCGCTACTATCGTTTCTGGGGCAGAGCTGGACAGAACTGGCTGGCGCGCAAGTTCGGCACTATGACACTAGCATTAATGCAGGTAAATCTCAAATTATTAAGGACATTATCCGTCCATCCATTTATCGGAGATCCATTCAAAGTGATATATCCTGCACCCATGGGATATCACCTGGTACTGGAAAAGAATTAATGCGGTAGGATGGTTTGCCTATTCCATTTAGAAATATGAACCTTTCTGAATCGATGGCATACCAATGTTCATCGATGTATGATATTCAACGAATTAATGGAAGATCTATGAGTGTGGATTATATGTATATGCTTTTCTAGATTTCTGTTTCCTTGTATATTAAAGATGATATACCTGACCTGGTTTATCTAAAAGGCGAGGATATCCAAACTATTTTGACGAAATTTTTCAGTAAGGAGGATCGATGTCCTTCTGGGAAGACGAAGTGCCAGCATTCATCCGCACCTGGTTGCTGGAAGAAAGCGATGCGGAGGTGCGTTACCTCACTTTGCGCGATCTGCAAGACCTGCCTGCTGACGATTCTGTGTTGCTGCGTGCGAAAGAAGCAGCTCACCAGCATGGGCTGATCGCACACATCCTTTCCCATATGGATAAAACAGGATTTTGGATCAAACCCGGAGCGGGCTATTATCCCAAGTACACCGGTAGCGTTTGGTCGCTTATCATGCTGGCGCAGCTTGGAGCTGACCTGCATATGGATGAGCGCATTGCCCGCGCCTGCAACTACCTGCTTGATTATTCTCTCACGGAAGATGGGCAGTTCACCATGAACGGAGCACCTTCTTCCACCATCGACTGTCTGCAGGGTAATCTATGTGCTGCCCTGCTCGATCTGGGTTGCAACGACCCACGTCTGGAAGGTGCCTTTGCATGGATGGCACGTACCACTACCGGGCAAGGACTGGCATCCAAGGAGGAACGCGCTGCTCCTCTGCGCTACTATGCCTACCAGTGCGGTCCTGGTTTTGCCTGTGGTGCCAATTGGGGTCTGCCGTGTGCCTGGGGCGCGGTCAAGATCATGCTGGCATTCTCGAAACTGCCGCAAGAACAATATTCTCCTTTGGTCGAACAGGCTATTCAGTGTGGAGTGGATTTCCTGTTCAGCGTCGATCCGGCAGGCGCGCAATATCCGTGTGAAGCGGGCAAACTGCCCTCCGGCAATTGGTGGCGCTTTGGCTTCCCGCTTTTCTATGTCACCGATCTGCTGCAAGTGGTGGAAGTGTTGGTGGCGCTGGGCTACGGGCATGATGCACGCCTGGCGAACGCCGTTCAGTTGATCCGAGGTAAACAGACTGCGCAAGGTAACTGGCTGTTGGAATATTCTTATACCGGCAAGACCTGGGTGGAGATTGGTGAGAAGAAACAACCTAATCCCTGGGTTACCTTACGGGCCTTACGTGTTCTGAAAAGATTGCAGGACGGATGAATTTGGAATTACAGTAACAGGCAGCATTTATTTACGGGCTTTGATCACCTGGTAGAATCCCCAGATTTGCTGACATTTTATGTCGATCCAGCGTAGCAATCTACCGAAGATCTTCAACCAGGGCATGAAATCGATCATGCGCGCAAAACCGGGCTGGTAGTTTGTAATGCTCACATCATGGAATGCAGCAAATAGTTGCATGCATTCGTGATTACTGTAGGCGTTCATGATGGGCACATCCAGCAGTTCCTGCAGGGCAGTACCGTGTGGTGCATCGGCATCAGTATGGCTCAGACGTTTCTTTCCGGAAAATTTTTTCATCCAGCGGCTTATGGTGCGGATGGTGATGGTTGCCCACCATTTCGGATTACCGCGTCGATATAACATCACCGTGATCTGCCCATTTTCTTGCAGTGCGTGTTGGATGGATTGGATACTTTTTTCGATGGAAGGGGTATGGTGCAATACGCCGATGGAGATAAGCGTTTCAAATGCCGCATTACGGAATGGCAGATTTTCGGCGTCCCCCTATACGAAATGGATTTGTTCGTCATTGCCCAATTCCCGGGCGCCCTGCCGGGCAGCCTGCAGGGAATTGAAGGACATATCCAATCCGACCATGCGTGCATGCTTCTGTGCCGCCAGGTTGCACATCACCCCCTGCCCGCAACCTACATCCAGACATCTTTTATTTTGAAGATCCATTCCCTCCAGTAGACCTGGCAGATACGCTTCGGTTGCCAGGTACCAGTTCATAAACTGCCGGTAATCCTGCCAGTTTCCCCCACAGGGATTCTTGTCCCAAAATTTTGCCCCATCTGCCTTTAATGAAATCATGCGCTTCATTATAGCATTTTGATGGGATGCCTGCTTGATCGGGCAGATATTTGATCGTGGGCGATGATCTTGTATATTCCGAATGGGTAGTTTTTTTAATGGACATCTCTTAACGGTACAATAGGATTCTCTTGAAACCCGGGAGGTACCTATCAAGATCGTCGAACTTTACCCATATCCGTTTCTTGCATGCCTGGTCATTTTGATGATTTTCATGATCCGGCAGCGAAAACGCGGATTGCTGTATGAACTGTTGTCAATCTTGTTTGGATTGTACATAATAGCTGTGCTGGATGCGGTGTTCTTCCCTATTATGATCCCTGACAATTGGCCTGCCAACTTGAATGCTGCCGATACCCGGCGGGCTTTGCAGCAGGTCAATTGGACCCCGTTTCATTTCGGCTCGACCATCCGTTCGTCAGCCTATCCGGAAGCTGATATACAGCGCTTCCAATGGTTCGATATCATCGGCAATATCCTGTTGACCATTCCACTGGGATTTGGATTGCCGTATTTCGTTCCTCTGAAACCCCGCACCATCGTATGGGTAGCGCTGGCGGTTGGAATATTTTTTGAAGGAACACAACTGCTTATCAAGCTGGTGTGCGGAGTGTATTACCATACGGTCGATATCAACGATGTGATCTGGAATGGGAGTTCTATTGGGTTATATGATTTTTCACCTTTTGAAATATTTTTTAGGTAAACGAAAAGAAGCAGGATAGATCAGAATTAAAAAAGCCCTCCAAGTGATTTGAACGGAAGGCTTTTTTTTCTGTGATTTACTCTCCGTGATCCAGCTTATGCAGCTTGAGCGCTGTTTCCAGCGAGATCCTGGTCGCATCCGAGATGGCTTTCACCATCTGCTCGGGTGTGGCTGAGATCTCGGGATGCTGGTGGCAGCCCGCCGAAGCCAGGATGACGCCCCCACGGCATTTGCGCGCAGTTGCCAGGGTCAATACGGTCGAGGCTTCCTGCGATGCGATCAGCACGCCCGCATCGATCCACGGTTTTTCGATCTCCAGGATATCAAGGTTCGAGAATACCGAGCCGGCGTAAAACGAGTCGTGTGACCATTCGTAGCCTTCGTGTACCTCGATGCCCAGTTCTTTGGCGGATGCCAGCATGGCTTCCACTGTGTCCAGGTCCGCCACCGCCGGGAAACCCCGTGGGAAATACTCGCGTGTCAATCCATCGCCGCTCACCGCGCCCGTGATCACCAAAATACCCGGGATCGGCAGCCAGGTCTGGAACATGCCGCCTGTGCCGATGCGGATGAAATTCTTGGCGCCGATCTTGGCTAACTCTTCGATGGCGATGGCAGCCGCCGCGCCACCGATGCCGGTGGAGGTCACGCTGACCTTCACGCCCTTATAGGTGCCGGTGTAGGTGTTGTACTGGCGGCTGGATGCTACCAACTCAGCAGTGTCGAAATGGTCCGCGATCACTTTGGCGCGACTTACATCGCCGGGCAGAAAGACGGTCTCACCGACATCCCCCGGTAGTAATTGAATATGGTGTTGTTTTTGCATGGTTTTATTCTCCATCGTTTCTCTCACCTAATCCAGCCCTTTTTCGTGCAGGATCTTGGCAGTTTCGATGCTGACCCGCACCAGATCGCGTTTGTGCTCTTCCAGCTTGGGGTCATCTTCACCCTCGCTGAAGATTGGGTCACTGCTCAATAAGATGGCTCCCGCGCGCACACCCTGCATACTGGCGACCACGAACATGGTGGCGGCCTCGTTTTCGACTGCCAGTACACCCAGATCTACCCAGGGCTGCAATCGCGTTTTATAATCGCCGAACGCCCAGGGTGATTCCAGATAGAAGGCATCGTGTGTGCGCACCATGCCCACGTGATAGGTCAGGCCCAGTCGCTGGCAGGCTTCGATGGAAGCACGTGCGATATAGTGACTGGCAATGGCAGGGTAATCAATGGAGATGAACTCCTCGGTGGCGCGTTCGCCGCGCACGGCGCTGGTCACCACGATAATGTCACCCGCTTTCATGAACGGTTGGATCGCCCCACAGGTTCCCATGCGGATGATATTCTTGGCTCCGATACGGATCAGTTCCTCTGTTCCGATAGCGGTGGGGGAGGGTCCGAGCCCGCAACTGGTGCAACTGATCGGCACGCCGTCTTTTTTACCAGTATAGGTTAGATATTCGCGTTTGTGCGCTACTTGCCAGGCTTCATCCATCTGCTCGGCGAACAGTGCCACCCGGCCGGGATCACCCGGGACCAGAACGGTAGGCGCGATATCGCCCGGCAACATATCGATATGATGCTGGCGGTGAGGGGCTTCTTGGTTCATGCTTTTCTCCTTACAATAATAATTAACTTGATTGTACTGGTATTAACCACAGTATGTCAATAACACTATAGGGTTTGAAGGTCAATAAACCGGGCCTAAATCCCACAAAATAATGATTTAAGGTCAATCGGGTGTGACCACTCTATCAGCCCAACCGGTATTCCAAAGAAGACATAATGAACGCAATCTCCGGTCAAACTGGAGCAAGTTTTTCATTTGGTACTATTTTTTAACTTGCTTGTACTGGGCAGTGCCTTGGTGGTCAACACCGCGCTGAAATACTATATGGGGAATGGCATATCATTACCCTCCGGTATCCTGACCACGGATTAACCACCCTTACCGATCTGGGGCGGCCATTTTCAATGTGAGAATGATTGAGGTGGCATAGCTGATCAGAATCCACTTCAACGGCTACCTACTGGTGGCGGGTATGTCCCTGCCCGTGGTCATGCATGAGGTAGTTTGCACAGGGACATAAATTATTACAACAACAAGGTCGCAGAGAGGTGGCAATGCTGGGCATTGGCGATTTCATCAAAGGGTTCAGACTGCATTTATTGCAGGATGATTGAAAAAACTATCCCCTGGAATCAATGGGAAAAGGATCTTGCATAAAAAGGAACGGATGATGATCTGCTTCTCTTGTGTCATTTGCTCAATTTTTTGAAAAATCCGGTGATGGCAGCCCAGATCGGGCAGCGATCATAGATGCCCAGGAATGCCACGATGGCTCCTAACACGATCAAATACCAGGCGCTGTTAGTGATGCCCGCGATGATAATGGCACCACCTCCTAGCAGACGGATGGTGCGGTCTAGTGGCGCCATGGGCAGTCTGAACTCTGCACCGCTGGCGGCGCTCTCAAACATCGCGCGGTAGGAGCCTTCGCTCTGCACACCTGTCACACGAGCCAGCAGACTGCCATTTCGGAATGACACAACGGTGGGAATGCTCATAATATGGTATTCGCTCAATATCTCATGTGATTCATCGGCGTTGATCTGCACAAACTGTATTTGATCGGCATAATCGACTGCCACTTTTTGGAGGATGGGTTTGGCGATCTGGCAGGGTTTGCACCAGGTTGCCCAGAAATCGATGATGATTGGTTTATCTGTTTTGGAGATGAGCGTATCAAATTCTTCTTTATTCATGCTGCGTAATGAAAGGGGCAGATGGTACATCTGCCCCTTTTTCCTTTTCCTTGGTCAGATTAATTAACTTCGTTATCTTGTATCGTCGTATTAGTTGTTTTTGGCGCCCTGAGCGATCCAGTCATAGAAGAGTTGAATGGTGTCATCAGGTAGTTTTCCGGTAGGGGGCATGACCGGCACACCATCCCCGGTCAGGCGTTTATAGAGTTCGCTAGCAGCCGGATCGCCAGGCACCACATATTCCATAATATCTTCATAATTTGCCAGGGATATCCCTCCCTTTTGCTGTTGCCCGTGGGCGGGCAAAGCAAATTGCTGGATGACCGGAAAGATATCTTTGCTAAAACTCACTTCCGCTGCCGTGCTGCTATCGCCAGAATTACTGGCAGTATTTTCCTGGCTGTCAGTAGCTGCTGTGATGGTCTGCTGCTCCGTTACTGGCGCACTGGTGGTTTCCACATTGGGAGAGGTTGAGCAGGCTGCCACCAGTATGGTGGCAAGTACGATCAATGATAGGGTTTTGATCTTCATTTTTCACTCCGTTTATGTGTAATGGTATAGGAGGATGGGTCAAGAAACTATATGACAAATATAAATAACAAATATGAAATTTGCACATAACAGAAAAAGCGATCGGTCATGCATAGATTTTAACAATATGGACCAATCGCTTCCTAGTGTTCAGAATTCGAGTTCAGATCGGTATCTGAAATCTATTTCTTTTCTCCAGAGCGATCTCGTTTGAAAAGCAACAGAAGCAATACCAGTCCTCCAAGTACAACCAGCAGGATCGTCCCATTGGCTTCGATGAAATTACCCAAACCAGATAAGAAACCGACCCGCGTGCCTTCTTTGCTGTCTGAGCCGGTTTTGAAGAGGCCATAGAAACCATTTTGAGCACTACCGATATGGTTGTCGTCACTGGTATTATCATTACTACCTGTATTATTGCCTGAGCCACTGTTTTCCACCGGAGTGCTGCTTGTTTCACCACTGAGATCTACTCCAACGCCAATGCTGGTATCATCACCTACCCCAACTTCGAGGGTTACCTCCAGATTTTGCAGATCTGCATCAAGGGTCACTTCCTGCGCCATCTGCACTCCGCCATTGCTCTGCGCATTTACCGCCCCGATCGCTATGGCACTAATGCCCATGATGAATAGCATCGAGACAACTGCGATGATGAGTTTCTTTTTCATTTTTTCTCCTCTCTTTTATTAGAAACCTTTCAATACATTACCAAGCCACAATAAAACAAAAGCCAGCATTATAAAAAGGAATTCATTTCCATTGACAATAGGAATGAATGGTACAGAACGGCTGATCGACGCTGCTGCTGCCAGGATCGTGGCTATCCAAAATACTTCTCTTGTTGTTGTACTTATTCTCATTAATTTTCCTTTCTCTTATGATGTGGTTCCATTGTTTTAGTTCATACCGGATAATTGTCTGGACAAATATGCAAAAGTATTATGACTAATAATATCTACAAAGTGTAATTAACAGTTTATAAGAAAAGATGAAATACAGGAGAAGCGTGTATGTAGTATAAAATCCAGATTTTCGAGGAAGGTCACTACTTTTCTATTTGATGCCTACATTTTCTGATGAATCCCCAATTTTCAGTTTTGTCGTGAATAAACACATTCAATGACCGATTTTGTCGAATTTAGCTTTTATATAG
This sequence comes from Chloroflexota bacterium, assembly GCA_012798455.1. Lineage (GTDB taxonomy): Bacteria > Chloroflexota > Anaerolineae > Anaerolineales > Anaerolineaceae > UBA4781. The sequence goes on from JAAZNC010000011.1 coordinate 10,276, forward strand.
TGAAAATTATGTCCTTGGAATCAAGGGATGTTATACTCGCTGGGATTATTGATTAAGGAGTGGTATGAAGATTTCAGCAGTAATTTTTGACATGGATGGGGTTATTTTTGATACGGAGCGCATATCAAGACGAGTATGGCAACTGGCAGAAAAAGAATTCCATATCAGACTGGATGATGAATTTTTTGTTCAGATTATGGGCGTGAACCATCTTCATGTATTTGATATCTACACAAAATTTTTAGGCGATTATGAATTGGGAAAAACCATTTTTGAGTGGCGTCACGGACACATCAAGGAAATCATCGATACTGAAGGAGTGACAGTAAAAAAGGGGTTCAATGAAATTATCAGTTATCTCAATCGTGAGAACATTCATCAGGCTTTGGCTACGGCAAGTTATCCAGATCGAGTTGCTTATTTATTTGAAAAGTCGGGAATAAAAAATCCATTTAGGGTAATGATCACAGGGAATATGATACAACATAGTAAACCGGATCCCGAGATCTATTTGCGTGCGGCTGCAGAACTGGGAATTCCTATTACGGAATGCATGATCATTGAAGATTCTATTAATGGTATCAGGGGAGGTATTGCATCTGGTGCGATGACCGTGATGGTTCCGGATATGGTTTCTCCGACAGAAGAGATTATCCGTGAAACATTTTCAATCGAAAATTCTCTTTTGAATGTGATTGATCTCATCGAAGCCAATAATCACGAAACGTTCATTCCTAAATGATTATCAAAGCGGAATTTCCAGTGGATGATTCAATTGATGGAGGAAAAATTTTCTTCTCTGTAAATTTGTCATCGGAAACCAGTGTGAAATTTCAAGTGAGGTCTGGAAGATCACAAGACGAATTGGAAAAAACCGCTTTTGTCGGACCGGATGGCAGTGTGGCCGGCTCAGGACGATTCTCCCATCTTTAGAAAATATGCACATTTAGTAGACGGAGTTGCCAGCATCAATCTACCGATATGACAGCGCAAGTGGTAGAAATTTGCGCAAATTTGGGGGATATTGAATCTTGTTCGGATTTAATCGCTGTGCAACCAGGAGATCCCGCTCGATTGAAAGCTGAAATTTCCGATCTTCCATCTGCAGGATTGGATATATCACCTCATACTGAAGTGAATACACAGTTTTCTGTAACTGTCGGCGCTTTTGATATCTATGGCAATCAAAGTGGGGATCATACCGGCAAGGTACCCTGTGAAATCTGGAAGGGAGAGGCTCTGGATAGTGAACTTATTCCATCTTATACGTTCACTCTGGGAGAGAAAGGGAGCCATACATTCGATAAGGCAGTAGCATTTCAGGATGTGGGTGAGTACAGTCTGGTATGTGTGGATGATCAGAATGCATCCATTAACGGTGCATTGCAATCACCATTGGTGAATTTGATCCAGCTCTCTTCCCATAGAAAATTAATTCTTTCGGTATAGAACAGTAACTTTTAATAGAATTGCTTATCGGGCAGTTCTATTTGCATTTCATTTCAGTATCATATATAATAGACGATGATAACTTATTGGGTTAACCCAATAAATTGTGAGGTAAATTGTGCCAGAGATTTCCCGTGTAAGTTACAAGCCTATCTATTTACAAATATGTGATTTCATACGTGAGAAAATTGATTCAGGGGAGATAGTAATTGGCAGTCGCGTATGGTCAGAAAGTGACATCATGGAGAAATTCGGTGTTAGCCGTAACACCGCTCGAAAAGCTATCGAGACGCTTCAAAATGAAGGCATAGTATCTCGTATCCAGGGGAAGGGTTCTTTTGTAAGTCAACCAAAAGTCGACTACGGGTTACAATCTCTGATGAGTTTCTCTGAAGAGATCAATGAAAAAAAATTAAAACCAGGCTCTAAAGTGATCTGTTTCACTAGAGAACACCCTGAACCATTTCATGCTGCTAATCTGAGAATACCAGAAGATCATTGGGTTTTTAAGTTGGAACGTATTCGCTATGCCGATGCATACCCCATCGCATATCAGGTTACATTCATTCCTGAAAATTTGTGCCCCAACTTGCTGGATTACGATTTTATGGAAAGATCGCTCTATGAAGTGTTTGAGAAGCAATACAACCATGTTCTTTCGTGGCAGAAGACGATCATAAAACCTGTTGTTGCAGACAACTATATCGCTAAGATTCTTAAAATTTCTCCACAAACTCCTCTATTATATACGGAATCTATTACCTATTTAGCCGGCGGCACACCCATTGAATCAAATAAGAATCTTTATTTGAGTGAACGTTACCAGTTTACAGTGCTTTCCCATCGTTTTGATCCAACCAGGAAAGTAGAAGAATAATGAGAATTGGGTTAATCGGTAGTGGTGGAAGAGAACATGCTATCGCTAAATCGTTATGCCATTTTCCCTTAAAAGATGCTCTATTTGTGTATGGCAGTCATCTTAATCCAGGGATAAGTAAATTGGCAACTTATTCAACCATTGGCTCGGTGCAAGATATTCAGAAGATGGAAGATTATTTTGTTTCCAATAAAATGGACTTGGTTGTTGTCGGACCCGAAGTACCGTTGATCGCAGGAGTTAGCGATTGCCTTCGCGCACATGGCATAAAAGTAGTTGGACCATCCAAAGCGCAAGCAAAACTGGAGGGGGATAAGGTTTTCATGCGCGATTTACTGCATCGATATGTAAAAAAAGGATCGCCGCGTTGGAAAGAAGTGAGAGAAATTGAATCGGCTTGCGATTTTATTCATGAAGTGGGACAGGTTGCTGTCAAACCTATTGGACTTACCGGCGGAAAAGGTGTGAGTGTAATGGGTATTCATTTCCAAACAGTGGAAGAAGCATTGGAAAGAGTACAAACTGTATTGAGCCAGGATGGTGTTGTGCTTCTGGAAGAACGCCTGATCGGAGAAGAATTTTCAAGAATGGCATTCGTATCCGACGGAATCGTTTCTCCCATGCCGGTTGCGCAGGATTTCAAATATGCGTTTGATGGGGATGAAGGAGACATGACTGGGGGTATGGGAGCTTACAGTAATTCAAATGGATCAATGCCTTTTCTTACCGAGAATGATCTGAAAGAGTCGGATTCGATCTTACAAATGACCGTTGACGCAATTGAAGAAGAAACAGGAGAGGGATATCGTGGCTTTTTATATGGTCAATTCATTGCGACTACCAATGGTGTACGGGTAATTGAATTCAATGTCAGGTTAGGCGACCCCGAGGCGATCAATGTTATGGCACTTCTGGATGTAGATACCCCAGAGTTCTTAAGTGCTGTGGCTGATGGATCGTTAAAGAAAGAGAGTTTGAAATTCATCCCTCAAGCATCGGTTTGTAAATATCTGGTTCCGGCGGCATATCCAAAATCAGTGGATGAGCATGTTCTTGTGGATTTGGATGAAGGAAGAATAGTAAATGAAGGCTTATCGATAATCTTTGCTTCAGTTATTCAAAGATCGAATGGATTGCAAACACTTGGGTCAAGAGCACTGGCAATTGTAGGTACAGGAGATGATGCCGGAAGTATTTCAGCAAAAATAGAAAAGTTACTGGATCGTATTGAACCCAACACTTTACGGCACCGGAGAGATGTAGGGGATACTAGGATAATTCAAGAAAAAGTACAAAAAATGGAGGAGTTACGCAAAAGCTGACGAGAAAAATAAAAGTTATTCATTCCCCGATTCTATGTGGCGTAGTAAAAGTTTCACGATATCAATAGGAACAGGTAATGAGCACATCCCATATTTCCATGATAGATAAGGATCTTAATCTTTACTATTTTGGCGAAAGAATTGTAAACGTAATGCAAATGTTTGGGAGAAGTATAATATGCAAATATTTGCAAATAAAAAAATTTGCGCAATGTGAGGGCTTTTATTAGTACAGTTTTTTATTAGTTAATAGGACATGTCTTATAGACCTAAACACGAAATGAGTATTCTTGATGATCAAATAGATTAAGGGTGAGAAATGAATGCGGATCGAAATGATTATGGTGTTTTGGAAAAATTGGTGATGATTCCTGGCGTTCCCGGGAGAGAATCACTTGTTGCAGATTTTATCCGCTCCTCTTTATCTTCTATCTGCGATTGTCGTATTGATAATCTAGGGAATTTAATCGTACATGTTGGGGGAAAAGGAAAACGTGTGATGTTTGTTGCACATATGGATGAAGTTGGTTTCATTGTCCAGCGTATTCTTCCTGCTGGGTTTTTGAAAGTAGAAAGGATGGGAGGAACAAGTCTGCGAGCATTACCCGGCAGTCAACTTTCACTATGGGCCTCAAAAGGATGCCTTCCAGCGCTGGCAGGTGTTTTGCCCCAACATCTTGATAGCAATGAACCTATTTCTGATTTTTCCAAGATTTTTATTGATGTCGGAACCTCTTCAAAAGAAGAGACTCGTGTGTTGGGAGTGAAACCAGGGGATGTGTTGACATGGAATTCCCCCCTGAAATTTTTGGGCGATTCATTAATCTGCGGAAAAGCATTGGATGATCGTGTGGGTTGTTATTGCCTGATGCAATTAGCCCAAATGATAAAACCTGAGGAGCTGGCATGTGACCTCTATCTGGTCTTTTCTGTACAGGAAGAGTCAATGTTAATGGGTAGTATTGCTGCAATAAATTCTATTGGACCAGAAGTGATCGTAGGCGTCGATGGCACATTTGCTTTTGATACACCTGATTTAGAGGGAAGGCAAAGCGATATACGCTTGGGGGCGGGACCGGCAGTGAAATGGATGGATGCTATTCGTGGAAAGCTGGCTGCTTTTGTACCAAATTACACATTAACAAACCTGATTTGTGAAACTGCGCAAAAAACAAATATTCCACTGCAAGATGAAATTTCGATTGGAATGAGCACTGCAGTTACCTCAGTGATTTATGCCCAAAATGGTGCGCGGGCTTGCGCTATTTCTATACCCATCCGTTATCACCATACGCCGATCGAAACAGCAGATTTACATGATGTTGAAAATACGATTGCGCTATTGCACAATCTGTTAGTGAGTAAGCTCTAGATCGAAATAGGAAGTGAGAAACCCCCTTCTCATTTATGAAACTCAAAAAAAGGAGGTGGCTTGGGAAAACAATCCATAAAAGACTTGAATAGAAAATCTTAAAACAATTAAATTTAAATATAAGGAGAAACAATGAAGAGCAAGATTTTTATGTTTTTAGCATTGCTGATCGTGTCCGCTATGGTGTTTACTGCATGCTCAGGCACTGCAGGAGAAGCTGCGACGTCGGAAGAAACATCACCTGAAGAAGCAGTGGCTGAAGAGCCAATTAAAGTTATTCACCTGGTGAATGGTAATCTTGGCGATAAGTCATTCTTCGATTCTGCAGAACGTGGTGTCAAGCAGGCTTCGGAAGATTTTGGTTTTGAATACAAAACCATTGAAATGGGAACAGATCCAGCCGCCTGGCAGCCCGGGTTAGAAGATGCAGCAGCGAACGAGGATTATGACATCATGGTCTTAGGCACCTATCAGATGACGGAATTCCTTGAGCAAATTGCTGGGAATTATCCCGATAAGTACTTCATGATCTACGATTCAGCTGTTAACCCCGAGAATTGCACGAACGCTTGCGAGAATGTATACTCCATTACCTATAAGCAAAACGAAGGTTCTTATGTTGCTGGTGTTTTTGCGGGATTAATGAGCGAAACCGGAATCGTCGGAGTAATTGGTGCACAATCTATTCCAGTGATCGATGATTTCATTGTTGGCTATACCCAGGGTGCCAAATCAGCATCACCTGATATCCAGGTACTTGTTAACTATGCGGGTGGTTGGTACGATCCCGCCAAGGGTAAAGAGCAGGCTTTAGCTATGTACCAACAGGGTGCTGATTATATCTTCCAGGTTGCTGGCGCGACCGGTGATGGTATTTTCCAGGCTGCTCTCGAAACTGGTAACTATGCGATTGGTGTTGATTCCGATCAGGCAACAATCATTCAAGACACGAACCCAGAACTCGCTGCAGTAATTGCAACTTCCATGATGAAGAAAGTTGACAACAGTCTCTATCGTGCCTTTACACTATACCTCGAAGGAACTCTGCCATGGGGTACCAGTGAAGCTCTAGGTGTGGCTGAGGATGGTGTTGGTTTGGCAAAGAACGATATCTATGATGCATTGACCCCTCAGGATATCAAAGATGCGATCACCCAGGTAGAAGCAGATCTCGCTGCTGGTAACATCGCCGTCGATACTGCTTTCTAAAGAACAATATAAAATAAATGGACAGAGGTTGCAAAACCTCTGTCTACACATTCAGGTGGAATTGGAGGCAAGATGGCGTCATTGGTTGAAATGCGAGACATAGTAAAAGTATATTCAAATGGGGTTGTTGCCAATAATGGTGTAGATTTCGAAGTTGAAAAGGGTGAAATTCATGCCATTGTAGGAGAAAACGGAGCTGGGAAAACCACATTGATGAAGATTTTATATGGCTCAGAAAAACCGACATCCGGTGAAATCCTCATCAATGATAAAAAGATGGTTTTCAAGAATCCACTGGATGCAATGAAAGTGGGCGTAGGGATGGTCCACCAAAATTTTATGCAGATACCTTCCTTTACCGTTGCGGAAAATATTGTTCTGGGCCATGAGCCCACCAAGGGTGCTGCATTAGATAAGAAGCAAGCAATAAAAGAGACAGAAGAATTATCTGAAACATATGGATTATTTGTTGAACCAACCGCAGTCACAGAAACGATCAACGTTGGAATGCGGCAGAGAGTTGAAATATTGAAAATTCTCTATTTGGGTGCAGAAATATTGATCCTTGATGAACCCACTGCTGTTCTGACTCCCCAGGAAACCAATGATTTATTTAATGCAGTCCGAGTTTTAGTTAAGAAAGGGAAAACAATCATTTTCATTACCCATAAATTGCGCGAAGTTAAAGAAATTTCTGATCGTGTTACCGTTATGCGTAATGGAAAGGTTATGGGAACACTGAAGACTTCCGATGCAACCAAAGAGGGGCTGGCGCGCATGATGGTTGGGCGCGAAGTGTTTTTGGATATTAAAAAGAGCCCTGCAAAACGCGGAAAAAAAGTGATGACTGTCGATAACCTCTCTTATATTTCAGAAACAGGACGTCCAATGCTGCAAGATGTTTCATTTAATCTTTACGAGGGTGAAATTTTAGGAATTGCAGGTGTTGAGGGCAATGGACAAACTGAATTGGTTGAGGTACTGACCGGTTTACGCGAGCCTGCTTCCGGTCACGCTTCTGTAGATGAGAAAATAGTTACCGGAAAAACCCCGCATGAGGTTCGCATGGCTGGCGTTGCGCATATCCCGGAAGATCGATTGACAAATGGTTTGTCGTTACCGGAATCCATAGATGATAACTTGATTGTTGATCGTTATTCTAAACCTCCGATTCGTCATGGGATGTTGCTTGATCAGGAAGAAATTGAAAAGAATGGGAATGAATTGATCAAAAAGTTCAATATTCTTACTCCCAATGGGAAACTGCCGGTTTCCTCTCTTTCCGGAGGGAACATGCAGAAGGTAGTGGTTGCGCGCGAATTTTCTTCAAATCCCAAAATACTCATTGCTGCCCAACCCACCCGCGGTATTGATGTAGGAGCGACTGAATTCATTCGAGATCAATTGGTCAAGAAACGCACAGAAGGTACGGCAGTTTTGCTCGTTTCTGCAGATCTGGCTGAAGTTATGAGCCTTTCAGACCGTATCATCACTATGTTTGAAGGAGAAATCACTGGTGTATTCCCGGATACTTCTAATTTAGAAGAGAAGGAATTGGGTGTATATATGCTGGGAGTCAAACGTCAAACAGCGCAAGAAATGGAGACATTACTATGAAAAAACTTCTCTCTAATTCTGCTGTTCGAGAAGCGCTAAGAATCGTTTTAGCTGTCGGGAGTGCTCTTCTCCTCGGCTTTATTATCACCATGTTTGTTTCTGAGGATCCAGTTGTTGCATATAAAGCATTTCTGGGTGGTCCATTAAGCAAATTCAATCGTTTCGGCGATTGGATTGAAGAGTCGATCACATTAACTCTGGTCGGTTTATCGGTGGCAATTGCATTCAAAGCCAATCAATTCAGCATGGGTACTCAAGGGCAGCTGGTTTTAGGTGCGCTGGTTTCTGGAGTGATTGCTCTTTATGCTCCACTTCCCACTATTCTAAGAATTCCTCTGGCATTGATTTGCGCAATGGTGGTGGGTTTTCTATGGGGCTGGATTCCAGGTTATCTGAAAGCATACCTTAACGCGAATGAAATTGTTTCTACATTGATGTTGAACACGATTGCAATAAAGATATATGATTACTTTTTAGTGAATTACATCAAACCAGCTGATGCAGGCTACAATATATCTGCGCTTTTTCCAGAAGAGGGAACTTTACCCTCTTTTATCCCCAACATACCATTTCTCAGCAAAATCCATGATATGTTTGCCAGTCAGACCAATATTTCTATTATGCTGTATATCACGATCATTGGTGTGGTTATTGCATATTACCTGATTTTCAGAACTCCTTTTGGTTATCAGGTTCGTATGATCGGAAGCAATGCTAAATTTGCCCGTTACGGAGGCATTAATACGAATCAAACCATTATTCTGGTATTTGCAATCAGTGGTATCTACGGTGCACTTGCGGGTGCCCACCTGACAATGGGTATCAATTACCATATTATTACGAATATTTCCATCAGCATGGCTTTTGAGGGCATCATCGTGGCAATTCTGGCTCGCAATAATCCGATCGCTGTTCCCTTTACTGCCCTGGCATATGGTTATCTGCGCGCAGGAGCTAATATCATGGAACGCTCCACGGATATTTCCAGAGAAATGATCTACATTATCCAGGCTTTGATCATTTTATTCGTGACGGCAGAAAGCATTCTTCCAATGGTTCAAAAACGCATGGAAGATCAAAAAGAAAAGAAAACAACCAAAAAAGGACTGTCTCTCTCCAAAGGAGGTTCTCATGAGGATTGATTTGGTTTTACAGGGCATCTTTAGCGCCTTATTCATTGCCAGTGTTCTTCGCATCAGCACCGCATTGATCCTACCTGCTTTGGGTGGTTTGATCACCGATCTTTCCGGTTCCATCAATATTGCTCTGGAAGGGACGATGCTGGTTTCTGCTTTTACTGGTGTGATCGTTTCTGGATTTTCGCATAATATTTGGCTGGGGGTCTTGGCTGGCATTGTATCGGGAATTCTTTTCTCCGGGCTGCTGGCTTACTTTCACCTGTACTTGGGGACTAATATTATTTTGGCTGGTACCGCTTTTAACATTCTTGCTTCTGGCGGTACTATTTTCTTACTGTATATGCTGACCGGTGATAAAGGCAGCACTTCAACTCTGGCAAGCGGTATGGTGCCTTCAATAAATATTCCATTTATCGAAGATATACCCTTCCTGGGTACGGTGCTGTCAGGGCACAATATTTTTGTTTACCTGGCTTTCATCCTTGCGTTTTTGGTTGAAAGATTGCTCTACCATACAAGATTTGGAGCGCATTTGAGAGCAGTGGGAGAAGAGCCGGTTGCAGCTACCTCGGTTGGTATTAATGTCCGCAGAGTCAAATTCACGTCCTTATTGATAAGTGGTTTTCTCGCTTCATTGGGCGGGCTGAATCTTTCTATGGCTTACCTTTCATCTTTTCAAAGAGATATGACAGCGGGACGCGGCTTTATTGCTCTTGCCGCCGTATACCTGGGTGGGAGGAAACCCTGGGGAACGGTTGTGGCTGCGATCATATTTGGTGTGGCAGACGCACTTTCAAACCAATTGGGCACGCTGAATATCCCTTCTCAATTGGTGCAGATGATCCCTTACGCGATCACGATCCTGGCGCTGGTTTTGAATGGCGTGAGTAATCGAGCAAAGATTGTCGAACAAACCAAGCGCTTCCAGGAACGTGAAATGACCAGAATTACCAATGGGCAAAAATAAGGTGACCCCTAAATCTTAATAATGGAAAAGGTAAGTGAGGATGATTATTCAAATTTATGCTTTTACTGATGTAAAAACTGCGCTTGAAGCAGCCCGGTTGGGTGTAAACCATATTGGGTTCGTTGCAGGAAAATATGATGAAGTACCAGCTGAATTGAGTTTCGAAGAAGCACATGAAATAGTCACTTCACTCCCTGAAAACACAACTTCGGTAGCCCTGACAATGGCTACCGAAGTTGATGAGATTCTCGGAATGGTTGACAAGGTTAAGCCGCATATTGTACATGTATCATCTGACCTCAATCTGGTGGACGTTGAAAAAATGCGCGAACTGCGCAAACGATTGAATAAAAACATTCGACTCATGAAGGCTATTCCGGTTGAAGATGAAAAAAGCATCGCTGTTGCTCAAAGCTATGCGGAGGTTAGCGATCTTCTGCTGCTGGATACCAAACGAACCGGTTTCCCGGGAGTGGGCGCCACTGGTTTTACGCATGATTGGAATATCAGCCGCGGCATTGTCGCGAGTGTAGACATTCCGGTGATCTTGGCAGGGGGCTTGAATATCGAAAATGTGAATACATCCATTGAAAGAGTTCATCCCTGGGGTGTAGATAGTAACACTTCCACCAACGTACCCGGCAGTAATACCGATAAAGATATCAACTTGATCGCCGAATTCGTGAGAGCGATTCGTTCGGGAGAAACAGAAGCATGATGGGTGGTGAAATTCTGCTGTTGGGAGATATCAATGTAGACACAATCCTACCCATACCTGAATTTCCGGTTCCCGGAAGAGATGGATTGGCATCCCATATGAGCGTGGCAATCGGCGGAGCGGTTGTTAATACCGCTTTCGTTCTGGATAACCTCTCGCAAAAAACGATCTTATTAGGTTGTGTGGGAGCAGATGTCTGGGCGGAAAAAATAAAACAAGATCTCACTAAAACAAATATTGATATAAAAGGAATTCATACGAAATCAAGCTATGCTTCAGGACTTACTTTCATTATTGTTACTCCAGATGGAGAAAGAACAATGTTTTCTTATCGGGGCGCCAATACAAGACTGGCTCCCGAAGATATAAAAGAAAGTACCTTTCAAAATGCAGGGCTGCTGCATATTTCTGGTTATGCGTTTCTGGAATCTCCGCAAAAAGATACTGCCTGGCACGCAATTGAGCTGGCGAAGGAAAAGAATATTCCTGTGAGCCTGGATACGGGTCTTGATCCGGTGGTTCGAGATCCGGACGAGATGCGGCAGCTTTTATCCGAGCTTACGATTTGCATCACCGGAAAACAAGAAATCTCAGTACTCTCTGAAGGAAAAACCATGGATGAAGCTGCAAAAGAAATGCTCTCAATGGGAATTCAGCTTGTCGCTGTGAAAATGGGGGAGAGAGGGTGCCTGGTATACAACCATGAAGAGAAATTCGCATTTCCTTCTTTTTTCATCAATGTGGTTGACACAACCGGCGCAGGTGATTCATTCACCGCGGGATTCTTGTATAGCTGGATGAAGAAGCTTGGTCTTTCAGCATCCACCATTCTTGCCAGTGCTCTGGGAGCGCTCGCTACTACTGTATATGGAGCGGGTTCTTCGCTCCCCCAAAAACAAACATTGGTGGATTTTCTGCAATTTAAAAAAAGCAAATGCAATTCAATGGAACAACGTGCCATTGAGGAGGTGTTGGCAGTCCTGGAAAGCACCTCCTGATTTTTAATTAATTCGGGGATTAAATCTTGGTGAATAGCATTCACGGGAGAAAAACTATCCAGTATTCCTAAGGATAATGAGGTGAGTATGTTTAAAGAAATGAAAGTCAATACAGAAAAAAGTGAGTGTCTTGTAAACATAACAGAGGAAGTTCGAAGGGCTATTGCAGAAAGTGGTGTGAAAGAAGGGATCTGTGTGATCTTTGTACCGCATACTACTGCCGCAATCACTATCAACTCATGTCTTGATAGTATGACACCGGAAGATATTGTCGCTGAAGTACATCGTCTGGTACCCACTCGTGTTGATTTCAAGCATATCTATGATACCCCAGCTGATGCAGCCGGACATATTAAATCAGTTCTTATCGGTAATAATCTTTCATTGATAATAAAAGATGGACAATTGGTGCTGGGAGGATCGCAGAGCATTCTGTTCTTTGAGTTTGATGGTCCCCGTAAGCGGATTGTGCAGCTGCGCATTATGAAAGATTGAATATAGAAAAGAATATCCATGTCACAAAAAATCATTATTGATACAGATCCGGGGATTGATGACACCATTGCGATCATGACCGCATTACGTTCACCAGAACTGGAAGTGTTGGGCTTAACCAGCATCTTTGGGAATGCAACGACCGAGATTACCACCCAAAATGCATTGCGTTTGGTTGAACTGGAAGGACATGATTCTATTCCAGTAGCTCGCGGGTGTGATGTTCCGTTGGTGATGGAACTGGAATCGATAGCTTCTGACGTACATGGTCGGGATGGAATGGGGAATACCAATCTGCCTGCGCCGAAGGGAAAAACGATTGATAAGTCAGCGGTGGAGTTCATTATCGATACCGTACATGCTTGCCCTGGTGAGGTCACTCTGATTCCGGTGGGACCTCTCACCAATATAGCGGTTGCCCTGAAAACAGATCCCAGCATTGCCAACCTGATCAAAAAGATCGTTCTGATGGGCGGAGCAGTGTCTGTTCCGGGAAATATTTCACCGGTTGCGGAAGCCAATATCTACCATGATGCACATGCGGCTGATATTGTAATGCAGGCGAGCTGCCCTGTGGTGATGGTTGGATTGGATGTTACAGAGCAGGTGATCATGACTCCCCAATTCTTTGATGAACTATTCAAGGCTGGAAATCCTGCCACGAATTTGATCAGGCGCATTTTACCTGTATATCAGGATTATCATGATCGTTTTCTCGGGATGGGAGGCAGCATTCACACCCACGATCCTTCTGCCATTGCATATTTGATCAATCCTGATCTATTCACAACTAAAAGCGTTCCGGTTTTTGTGGAAACCGAAAGACGCTGCAAAGGAAAAACAACTGCAGATTGGCATCACCAATGGGAAAAACGGGTTGAAACAGAGGTTTGTCTAGAAGTAAATTCAAGCGGTGTGCTCGATTTGATCAAAGAACGCTTAACAAAGTAAAACAACAAAGGAGAAGAAAATGAGAAAATTTTGGATCGATACGGATACAGCATCCGATGATGCAGTTGCGATCCTGATGGCTTTGCGAACAACGGACGTGGATGTATTGGGCATCTCGGTTGTTGCCGGGAATGTCCCGGCAGAACAGGGTGCAAAGAATGCCTGCTATACGGTGGAACTTTGCGGGAAAAAGACCCCTGTGTATATGGGCGCAACTCACCCACTTTTACGTGAACCGGAATGGGCGTATTTCTTTCATGGCGAAGACGGGATGGGGAATATGCATTATCCTGATGCGTCTTTAACACTGGCAAAAGAAAATGCGATAATTGCGTTTATCGAAGCTGTTCGAGCCCATGCCGGTGATATTAACCTGGTCACGCTTGGACCATTAACAAATATCGCACTTGCGCTGCGCATTGCTCCTGATATAGCGAAAAAGATCTCGATGTGCTATACCATGGGCGGAGCAGCGGTTACCCTCGGCAATGTCTCTCCGGCAGCGGAATACAATATTTACATAGACCCCGAGGCAGCGAAGATCGTCTTCCATTCGGGTATTCCTTTGTTGATGGTTGGCTGGGAACACTGCATGGGGGATGCAAATTTCTCTGCGAATGAAATGGAAATGATGCGTTCTTTTAAAACAAAATATGCCGACTTTACATTGGATTGCAATGCAACTGCGATCGAAACCAATAAAAATTGGTTGGGTGAGCCGGGGCTGGCACTTCCTGATCCGGTTACCATGGCAGTTGCTCTGGATCCCAGCATTTGCACCGAACGCGGCTCTTATTACGTGGATGTGGAAACCGTCGGTGAGGCAACACGTGGAATGACGGTGGTTGATAAACTGGGAGTGACCAACAAGCCCGCGAACATTGAAGTCTGCTGGAAGATTGATATCCAGGCTTGGAAGAATTTATTGTACGAAAGAATACAATAAGTTTATGATTGATCTTTACTGTCTGGGCGGCGCGTCTGTTGATCTTGTTCTGGATGTTCCTCGTCATCCTCAGGAAGGCGAGAAGCTTCTTGCACATTATTACGGGCAGTTTCCGGGAGGTTTTATTGCCAATACAGCCTGTGCTGCTGCCAGGTTAGGATTGAATACGGTGTGGGGAGGATTGGTAGGGGATGATGCCTTCGGGCAGAAGATCATGCAGAGCTTTAAGGAATTTGGTGTTCGAGTAACTGATATTCAGCCGCAAAAAGATTCATCATCGGATTTCACTGTTGTTCTTATTCAACCAAATGGAGAAAGGACCATTTTGGTCGTTCCGATCTTGCCAACCCCGCCTTATCTGAATGATGGTATGCGCAGATCTCTGCGCAATACCAGGATCGGTTATACAGCTCTCTATGATTATGATTGGTATATGGAAGTGGCAGAGTTACTGCATCACGGTGGTGGAAAGATAGCTGCTGATCTTGAATTGAACATGTTACAGGATATTGATGCAGCAAAAAAGATGCTGAAAGCAACTGATATTGTTTTTTCAGATCAAGATGCAGTAACAAAACTGACAAATAATAATGAAGTAAAAGAGATTGTAAGAGAAATCCTCTCACTTGGACCAGAGATGATTATCCTCACTAAAGGCGCTGAGGGGTCTGATGTATTTACTTCGAGTAATTTTTTTTCTACAGGAACATATAAAGTTTCCATTAAAGATACTACTGGAGCAGGGGATTGTTTTCATGCGGCGTTTCTGTTTGGCTTGATTTCAAACTTTGATCTACAACATTGCTTGAATTTTGCCAGTGCAGCATCGGCAATATTAATTCAAAAGATTGGTGCACGCGAAGGGCTGCCTTCTGCTATAGAGGTAGAAAAGTTTATAACAAAATATAAGGAGATTAGTTGAAATGAGTTACATGGTTGAACAAATTCATAGTTTACCAGAGCTGTTGGAGCAGATTTACGAACCGTTGGATGAAATCATTCGGAAAAAGATTGATCATGAGCTTTGTCTTTCAGTAAAGAGATTCTATATAACCGGATGCGGTGATTCTCATCATGCTGCTCTCAATACAGAATTTGCATTTGAATCACTGACCAAATTACCGGATGATGCCATGACTGCCATGACGTTTGCGCGTTACGCAGCGGGTTTAATTCCCCAGACTGGACCTAAGACGAATGTGGTGATCGGTATCTCGGTATCCGGTGCAGTTTCTCGTACTGCCGAAGCGTTGCGCATGGGTCGAGAGGCAGGAGCAACCACTCTGGCGTTGACTGCTACCCCCGACAGCCCTGTGGCAAAAGCGGCAGAGATCATGGTGGATGTCCCCGTCCCGCATTTCCCGGAACCAGAAGGTGTGGCGATCCCGGGTGTGCGTAGTTATATGACCAGTCAGGTTGGCTTGTATCTGCTCGCCGTGCGCTTTGCCGAAGTGAGAGGATTATTGAGCAATGAAGAAGCAGCCGCTTATCGGGCTAAAATTCGCAATTTTTCAATGGCATTGCAGCAAACGATCGAGATGAGCGAACCGGTTGCAGAAAAAGTTGCGAAAGAATGGATGGGGGAGGACGAATTTGTCTTTTCGGGTAGTGGTCCGAACTTTGCGACCGGATTATTCTCGGCTGCCAAGATGCTGGAAGCAACCGGTGATTCCGCGCTCGGGCAGGATATGGAAGAATGGGCGCACCTGCAGTATTTTGAAAAGAAAGTGAAAACACCGACCTTTATCATTACTGCCGGAGATCGCGATCTGTCACGTGCAGAAGAAGTTGCTGTGGCTGCCAAGCAGATCGGCAGGCAGATAGCGGCTGTTGCTCCCAAAACTGCAACCAATTTGATCAACCTTTCTGATTTCCATTTTCCGATCGCAGAGATCGATGAAATGTTCTCTCCTGTTGTCGCTGCGGTTCCTGGAGAATTATTTGCAGCATATCTTGCTGAAGAAAAGAAAGAGCCCTATTTTCGTGATTTCGGCGGTGGACGCAGTATAGAAGGCGGTGGTGGAATCAGCCGGATACGCACCAGCGAAACCTGGGAGCAGTGGCGATGATAGAGAAAAACACCCTGTTTCCTGTGAAAAAACCTACGGTTATTGCTGCTCTCCATTTGCCTCCATCTCCGGCTTCCAATCAAGACACATCTCTGCCGATGGATCAGATCGTAGATTTTGCTTTGAAAAGCACGGAAAAAGCAGTGAAAGCGGGTGTTCCAGCGTTGTATATTCAAGATTTAGCAGATCTCCCTATTGCTCCGACCATTCAACCTCATACTGTTGCATATCTATCAGTAGTTGGAGCAGCCATTCGTAAAGAATTTCCCCAACTGGCTTTGGGCGTTTGCATGATGAGTCACGGTGCGCGCGAACCGTTGGCAGTTGCGCAAGCGATCGGTGCTCAATTCGTGCGCATCAAGGTTTATACGGGTGCGATGGTCAAAGCAGAAGGAATTTTACAGGGCTGTGCTTATGATGCTATCAGCTATCGTAAATTGATCGGGGCTGAAGATATTGCCATCCTGGCAGATATATATGATCGCACCGGTCAACCTTTGGGCGAAATGCCTTTGGTGGAGGCTGCCCATTCTGCAAGTGTTTACTGCAAAGCGAACGGATTGATCGTAACTGGTCTATCTTTTCCTGAATCTATTGAAATGTTGCAGGAAGTAAAAAAAGCGAAACTGGATGTACCTATCTTCTTGGGCGGGGGTGCAAATGAGGAAAATATCAAAGAAGCGCTCCAATTCTGCAACGGTGTTATTGTCAGCAGTTCCTTCAAACCCATCAGCGGGTGGACGAAAAAATCGATCCTGGCAGAATGGGATTATGATCGCATCGCCCGTTTCATGCAAGCGGTAAACGATTAGGGCAACGGTTTCTAAAGAGGATGGTGAATGTTTATTGCGATAGGTTATGTCATCATTGATGATATCGTTTTGCCGGATGGGACAACCCATATGGGTTGCTTGGGAGGGGGCAGTGTTCATGCTGTGATGGGAATGCGAGTGTGGAGTGAAGAGGTGGGGCTGGTTGCCAAGATAGGGTATGATTTCCCTTCCGACTTGGATGAAGATCTAAAAAACTTGTTCGATTTACGAGGAGTATCGCGGCTGGATAAGAAGACCATGCGCGCCTGGCAGTTATTTGAACCAGATGGCACTCGCAGAGAGACCTTCAAAACAGACCCGGCAGATTTTCATTTTTTCAATCCATCGTTGGAGGAAATCCCAGTGGCATATGATCATCTACGGGGGGTGCATCTGCACTGCAGTTCCGATGAGGTGTCTCTCTGGGTAGAACGATTACGCGATCTGGGAGATCCATTTATTCTATGGGAACCTTTACAAGTGGAGTGTTTAGCAGAAAAGCGTGCTGATTTCATGAGAATGCTTCCTCTGGTGGATTGTATTTCACCAAATTTACAGGAGGCACAATCACTGCTGGAAATGACTGCACCACCCCATGATCTATTGGATGAATTTATTCGCAATGGAGCAGGTATGGCAGTGATCCGTGAAGGAGCGAGTGGGAGCGTATTCGCAAATTCGGATGGGATCTATATTCGGGTGCCGGCTGTTCAGGTAGAAAGAATAATCGACCAAACAGGTGCCGGCAATGCTTATTGTGGCGGGTTGGTAGTTGGATCAGTTCTGTCTGATGACCCGCATATTGCATTGTGCCGAGCAGCAGTATCTGCTTCATTTGCTCTTGAGCAATTCGGTGCTTTATTCCCAGTGGAAAACTTGGAAGAAAAAGCAAAAACCAGATATGATCTTTGTATGAGTGCCATGCAACTATTAAATTAAAGTGAAAGCAAGACTGTTGCATGCCGTCAGATCTTCATAAGGAAACCAATTGCATTCATTTTGTGAATTCCCTTTTCTTATTGATGGTCATGGGAAGATTTGATTTTGATGGTAATATTCCGGGGTAGGCTGGAATGATCAATCTGCTGAAACAGAACGAAATTAGAACGACAACACACAACACGTGCGCTCCGTGAATGTGCAAGCATTCTTGCTTGGTTGTCTTGAGATGATTACCAATGAACATCAAAATATGTTCATTGAAATCGAATGAATTTCTCTACAATATTTATAGACCCTCATTTTCTCTTAATCCTAGAATCGTCGTGACCATTTTCTTTCCAACGTTCAATTACCACTTTCTTTTGTGTGAAGAAATCAACTGCATCCATCGATTGATCATGCAGATCACCATAAAAATTATCTTTCCACCCTGAAAATGGGAAAAATGCCATAGGGGTTGCTACACCGATATTCACTCCGATGTTGCCTGCCAGAACCAAATGGCGGAAGTCCACCGGCGAGCATTTTTGGAAAGATTGGTCAGGCACGGGTTGCATAGCGTGCAGTTGATCATCAGTGATGACCATGTGGGTGTTGAAGCGGCAAGGAAGGCCATTTTTACGGGTGTGCCCTGGCAGCGGCGTGCAGCAAAATGCGGGGCAGTCTGCGCCTAGAAAAGATATGCTTGGGGAAGTGGCAGAGGATATCCGCAGCATCTTCGATGCGCCTGATCGGAAGACAGCGGAGGTATAACTCAAGGAAAAAATCTAGAAACATGTTGAGACAGTTCCCAAGTTATCCGATTGGATGGAGGTCAATTTGCCAGAAGGATTCACAGTCTTTGCTTTCCCCAAAACCCATTAAAGACCTTTGAGAGCTTCCAACTACATGGAACGACTTAGCCAGGAGATCAAACGGAGAACTAGAGTTGTGCGAGTGTTTCCTAATGAACAATCTTGCCTGCGTCTTGTTTCAGCTATCCTGATGGCGATTGGTGAGGATTGGGAATATGGCAGAATTTATTTAAATATGGAAAGCAGTTAGAGTATTATCTAAAAAGTGAAAGGATCTGTGACTGATTTCACATGATTTCACAGAAAAATTGACACACAATCGAAAAAGAATATAATCAGGATAACGTTTCAATTTCATTTTTGTTCCCCGTAAATTATTAATTCGCAATTGGGAAATTTCAAATTTCTAGGTCAAATAAATGGAGGGAATGATGAAGAGTCTGAAATTGTTGTTTTTTGTATTCCTGATTGCTGTTTCATGCGCGTGCAGTACGGAATCCGAAGTGGTCGAAAGCACTTCAGAGAAGATTGAAACCGAGCCAGAGGAAGAAGCAACACCTAAAGGGAAGATTGTTTTTTCTTCATATCGTGGTGAAGATTCCTCGGTAATGGGTATTCACATTCTGGATATAGAAAGCGGTGAATTTACTGAGCTGGATACGGGCTTTCCGATTAACCTGTTTCCTAAATGGTCCCCTGATGGCAGCCGGATCCTGTTTTCAACTCCGGTTGGCTGGTTTATGTATATTCTTGAAGCAGATGGCAGCGGGATGAGCCAATTGACAACTTTCCGCAGTAATAATGGTGATTGGTCACCGGATGGTTCTCAGGTGGTGTTGCAGTCAGATCATGATAACGAGCCTGAAGATACACCAGACTTGTATATAATCGATGCCAATGGTGAAAGTTTGGTAGAGATATTGGATGAACCTGAATTTGCAGATTACGGTCCGCGCTGGTCACCGGATGGTGATCAAATACTGTTTATTTCCACACGCAGCGGCATGGCACAGATGTACGTATTGAATTTGGAAGATTTGTCTCTTACCCAATTGATGCAAACCGATGAAGATGTTATAGGTGCTGCATGGTCACCGGACGGAAGACGTATTGTTTACAGCATGGGTGCAAATACTACCTATGATATCTATGTGGTGGATATCGATGATGTGTTAATTTATGACCAATTAACAAACGATGGGATGTCAAATATATATCCTGCCTGGTCTCCGGATGGCAACTTTATTGTCTATTGCTCTGACAGAAGCGGCTCCCCTGATCTATGGATCATGAAGGCAGATGGCTCAGATCAAATCCAGCTCACCAATGATACAGTGGGAGATCTTTTTCCGGATTGGACAGAATAAAACAGATTTTTCTAAATAAAGGCGGAGAAA
>JAAZNC010000012.1 GCA_012798455.1 Chloroflexota bacterium
CAACCCCCGACAACCACTTAGCAGGCGGTCCCATTCAGCCACTCTGGCACCTCCCCGAGATTCTGTCATACAGCGGAGGGAGAGGGATTCGAACCCACGGTGGAGCGTTCACCCCACACCTGTTTTCAAGACAGGCGCCTTCAACCACTCGGCCATCCCTCCAGTTTGTAATGTACAGTGCGGCAAAATTCTATCATAATTAGGGATTGGTTACAACGTCTGACAATTGGCGTTATGATAAATAGATACAGGAAGACACCAATAGGAGAGAAAAACCATGCGCTTGAGAAGAGCATTTCTATATACACCGGGAGAAGACGAGCACAAGATCGAGAAAACCTGTGCCCTGCGGGCAGATTGTGTGTGTCTGGATCTGGAGGATGCGGTGTCCCCATCCAAAAAAGAGAAAGCAAGATTAACCGTAGCGCATGCTATCGGAACGTTCGATTTCGGAAAATCTGAAAAGTTGGTACGGGTGAACGCTGCGGGTAGCCCGTATTTCATGGCTGATCTGCGAACGGTGATCCACGCCGTGCCAGATGGGATCGTGATCCCCAAGGTGGAGGAAGCCAGCACATTACAAGAAGTGGATGGCTTTCTGGAGGCATTCGAGGTGCAGCAAGAACTGGAACCAGGGACGATGCACCTGATCGCGATCATCGAGAGCGCGCGCAGTTTCGTCAACCTGAAGGAAATTTGCACGGCAACCCCACGGCTGGAAGCGTTGATCCTGGGTGCGGAAGACCTGGCAGTGAGTTTGGGCGCGCGACGCACACCCTCGAACGAAGAGATCTTTTATGCACGCAGCCAGATGGTGCTATATGCGGCAGCGTATGGACTGGATGCGATCGACCTGGTGTGTAACAATTACAAGGATACAGATGTGGCGTATCAAGAGGCGGTGAGCGGAGCAGAACTGGGTTACTGCGGCAAACAGGTGATCCACCCCAGCCAGATCGAGATGGTGCAGAAGGCATTTACGCCAGATGAAGAGGCAGTGCAAAAAGCACAACAGGTGTGCATGGAATATGAAGCGCACATGCAGGGCGGTAAAGGGGCACTGGGATTCGAAGGAGCACTGGTGGATATGCCGGTGTACCGGCAGGCAAAGCAAACCCTGGAGCGGGCAGCCCTGGCAAAGGATTGGTAGAGGGTCATTTCTTCTTTCTGATCGCAACAAGTTCGAAGCGATAAGCGACCTCTCCAATATGGATGAGATCGTTGTTTTGCAGCACGGTGCCCTTGCTTGAAACGGGGGCATAGTTCACCCAGGTGCCGCTCTCAGAACCAAGATCTGCCAGAATGATCATACCTTGAGGAGAGCGATACAGACGGGCATGCCGGGGGCTGACGGAGAGATGCTCCAGGAGCTGAGTGACCTGCTGTGGATCGCTGCCGAGGATGATATCTGCCTCACCGATGAAGATTTGCTGGATCTGACCGGGAAACCCCGATAACTTCAGCAAGCGGGGCAGCAGTTCGATGGAATCAGAGTGTGGTGTCGAAGTGGCATTGGCGGATTCGGGTGGGATGATCACCTGCTGGGTGAGCGGGTCTTCAGAAAAGGAAATGGCGGGTTCCATGCCAGGGGCGGTCACGAAGCGGGGATTGCGGCGGCGCAGGGTGAGGTAACCCGCCAGGGCAGCAAAGAGTGCCAGCACCGCGAAGAGGATCCAGCCTCCGGATTGGATGAAATTGACAAAGCCCCCCCAGAAGCCGGTGTAGCGCGCTTCGACGATGATATCTACTTGGCGCGGGTCGCTGAGGCTGCGGAAGCCGAGGATGTCTTCCACCTCAATCAAGATGCCATGTAAACCGGTGATGCGGTAGCCATCCAGCGGCCAACCGAGCCATTCGAAGGGCTGCTGGTCGATCTTGACGATCTCCTGCCCATCCACGATCAAGCGCGAATATTTCAACTGGCGGGGATAGCCATCAGGGAAGGTGACGCTGACCTGCAGGGTGATGAATTCCGGTTTGAGTACCTTACCGTCATCCTCCGAATCGACCCAGACACGTTGGATTTGCGGGGGAAGGGCGATGATGGTCACTTGCGGAGGTAGGAGCTCGATCTGGAAGGAAACATCCTGGGATTTGGCTTGCTGCACGCCGCGTTCGACCTGAACCTGGATGTGATGAAAACCACTCTGGCTGATGGCGGAGGTGTAACGCAAGCGGTAGGTATAGCGCAGGGGTGCCAGGTAGGTTTCAGGGTTGGGTGTCTCCACCTTTTCGCTGTACAAGAAGAACTGCCCACCGGTGGTCTGCGCCAGATTGCGCAGGGTATCGGCGGCTTTGGAATTGGAACTGCTATCATTGGTGATCAACCAGACGTAGACGGGAATACCGATATCGGCGGCGCGGGCAGCCAGCACGGGGATCTGGTCGAGATCGCTATCGAGCGGCAGGGGGGTGATATAGAAGATGACCTGCTTGCCGTTGTTTTCGAGCTGAGGCTGCTGGGCGGCAATATCCAATGCATAGCTGAGGCTGGTCTGGTCGGGCTCGAAGTTGAAGAGGTTGGGCTGATAGCCCTGCAGGGCTTGCAGGAGTTCATCAGGGTTGGAAGAGCGCTGAATGAAAGCGCGTTCGTTGGTGGTGAAGCTGTAGAGGTTGGAAGCCTGGCTTGACAGATTTTCCAGCCAGGTACTCGTGATGAAGATGATATCCTGGAAACGGGTGGAATCTTCGGAGATGCGGTTGCTGAGGGTGGGCGCGAGATTGAGCGCCAGGATGGTGTGCAGACCGGGCTCGGTGCGGGTGGCTTCGTTGATGGTACGATTTTGCCCGTCTTCTTGCAGGGTGAACTGTTCGGTATTGAGGTCACTGACGAAACTGCCGAGTGCGTCGTAGACATCCACATAGGTGGTGAGGCTGGGGAACCGGGTGAGGTCAGGCTGCGAGAGCACCGCCCGCAAACCGCTCTGGGCAGAGGCGGGAGTGAAAGTGGCAGTGAGAAGAAACGCGGTGAGAAGAGAAAGCAGGAGGACGCGCCGGAAATTCGTTTTTTTCATTAGGAGTATTTTAATGCAAAAGATGGGTGTGAGAATGATGATGGAAGATAATCCCCTCTTCCCTGCTGCTTTGCAGGGGAGGAACTGATGGGGCAATGGAAGGCTGCCTTGCAACTCACCGGTTAGGATGAAGTGGATAGTAAGAGATGCTTCGTATGCACTAGCATGACGTAAGGCAATGTTTAAGGGTGAACGGCTGGGAGGGTGATTTGATATGGTCATGGAGAGATGCCGCGCAGGACCCCATCAGCGATGACGCCTGAAACATGGTCGTGTTGATGAATTTTTTATAGTGGCATTTTGTCAATGATCTGTGATGTAATTTCTTCCAAAATGCTACTGCTGTAATTCTCGATAGAACCTGTATCACATAAAACTGCAAGTGAAGGATCGATAGGAAAACTACCTATAATGCGAGTGCCAACCATTTGACCAGTCTTTTCGGCTTTGCTTGGTCCGAAAAGATCAAAGTGCTGCCCGCAATTAGGGCAGATAACATAACTCATGTTCTCAACAATACCCAGCAACGGAACCTGTATCATCTTGATCATATTAGCAGCTTTACGTACGACCATCCCGGCTAGATCTTGGGGTGTGGTAACAAGAAGCACGCCATCCAACGGCAGGGATTGCATGACGGTAAGCGCCGCATCGGCGGTACCGGGTGGCAGGTCTACTACCAAGAAATCGAGCTCTCCCCAGATGATATCTTCCCAGAATTGTTTAATAGTTTTGCTGATAAGGGGACCACGCCAAATGACCGGTTGATCAGGATCGGGCAATAGAAGGTTAACCGAGATGATCTTTATTCCAGAAGTGGATACAACAGGAATAATTCCATATTCGGACCCTATCGGAGAGGTGTTTAGTCCGAATAACATCGGGATACTCGGACCCGTGATATCTGCATCCAATATCCCTACACCCAGTTCTCTGCGTTTCAGTGAAGAAGCTAATAAACCAGCTATGGAAGATTTACCCACACCACCCTTCCCGCTCATTACGGCAACAATCTTTTTCACTTTTCGTTTGTGAGGAACATTTTTCTGTGCTTCGCGACTTATTGCGAAAAACCTCTCGCGCCGCTGCGGATCCATCTCGATCAGTTCGACTTCAACCTTCCAGCCTGTTTCAAATCTAGAAATTGTGTCTTTTATGAGATCGATCAGTTCATTTTTAATAGGAACATCCAGCTTGGGAAGCGCCAAAATCACTTTAACGGTCCCCCCATCCACAAGAACTTTTTCTATCATGCCCAGAGAAACCAGATCCTGTTCTTGTATTTCAGGATGTTTGATCGTTTGCAATGATTGATATACTTCAGTTTCTTTCACGTTCTTGTATCTCCTGTAAAAAATTCTATGTTGATGTTATTTTTCTTCATTCGCGACTGCGGCAGCATATTGGGACGGCGATGCGCTCCAATAACGCTCACCATAACGTTCTACTATCTGTGCCTCACCACTTTCTCTAAGCGCATTCATCACTTCATCAATCTTTTCCTGCGGGTAGTGTTTTAAGGCTTCTAGCAATTCTGATTCTTTCATTGGATGGCGGGTAATGATGGCAATAACAGCCTGGAAAACCGAATCGGTGCCACCCAGACCGAACGATCCTTTTTGGGAATGAAAGACTTTCACGTTATTACCCAGAATCAATTGTGCCATACGGACATTGGTTTCTTCAGATGGTTTAACCCAAGATTCTGCTGGCGGACGGGTTGGTAAAAGCAAGTGGATTTCATCGGGTTTAATCAGCTGCATTCTATTGGCAATCTCCCGCAGCGCCTGTAAGGTATCGTTCAACCCCTTGATGAGCATTACCTCGATCCAAAATTTTCCGTGGTATTGCTGACGAAAACGAACCAAACCATCGATGAATTCTTCATAATCCAGATGCGGATGCGGTCTATTGATATTCTTATAGAGATGTGCAGAGCCTGCGTCGAGAGATGGCATGACCGCATCAGCAAGTGACAAATCATTTCTAACTTCCGGAAGATAGAGAAGAGAACCATTGGTGATGACTGCGACGGGAATATTGGTCATAGACTTCACCTGTTCAAGCATAGAACCCAAATTAATATGAAGGGTGGTTTCGCCGGAGCCGACGAAGGTGATCCAATCAATTTCCCCCGGTTTATGAAAGTGCAAAGCATTTTGCAACTGTGCAATGATATTTTGCGTGGAAATATATTCGGCACGATGATCGATGAGCGGTTTACTACGACCAAGCTGGCAGTAAACACAATTCCAGTTGCATGTTTTTAAGGGAACAGGGTCGATGCCGAGAGATTGTCCAAGCCGTCTGGATGGCACAGGACCAAAAACGTATCCCATCTCATTCACCTCGTGTTTCTTTCACATAGGCAATCAAATGAGGTTCAACCCTCACATCATGCATTGTTTCCGGTTTTCTTTTCTTTATATTCTGTGATCGCGATTTGCAAGGTTTTCACAACCAAATTTGCACAATGCAAATGATCTTGTGGCAGCCCATCAAGTGCTGCAATCACATCTTGGGGTGTGATCTGGGAAGCAACGGTAAGTGCTTGCCCTATAACAAGCTGCGTGATAACACTTCCGCAAGCAATAGACGCTGCACAACCATCGGTATCGAAAGCCGCACTTCGGATCTTACCTTCTGATAAAAGCAAATCAATTTGCATAGTATCTCCACAACAGCCGCAAATCTTGGCATGCGCGTCAGGATTGGGGATGCTACCCCTGTTTTTACTTTGAGCAACCACCTGCCGGGCTTTCTCTGAAAGAGATTCGATTTCTGAAAGGGCGAAATTACTTTCGGTTGCATCCATGTGATCTTTTCTCATTCTTCACATCTCCAGTGATTTTTATTGGATTCATAGATGATATGTGTCGTTTATAGCATTCGTTCCAGATTTTGCCAGATGATATTGATTGCCTGACTGGCTAAACACGCAGGCTGATATGCTGTTACCGGTTCTCCATGAAGCATGGCTTGTGTAACATTCGCATCAAAAGGGATATGCGCCAAGATAGTGATTTCATGCTGCCGACAATATTCTTCTATCCATTCCGTGCCCTGCGGATAAATATCCGCTTTATTGATGCACACATAAGCAGGTATCTGAAAATGCCGCACCATTTGCAACGCGCGATCCATATCATGAACGCCTGATATCGTTGATTCAGCAATGATCAAAGCAAATGAAGCGCTGGTGATAGCAGAAATTGCAGGGCACCCGATACCGGGAGGACCATCTACAAGAACGAGAGGAGAATGCCCATCGTGTGCGAGTGATTGTGCTTTCTGCTTCACCAATGCAACCAGCTTGCCAGAATTTTCTTGTGCAGGATGAAGAGAAGCATGAAAGAGCGGACCATAACGACTATTCGATAGAAACCAGTAGCCAGCCAATTGAGTTTCCATTCGGATAGCAGAAACGGGGCATTGATGATAACAAGCCGCGCACCCCTCACATCCGATGGGATCGACAAGATAAGAATTCTGATCTTCAATAATGGCATCAAAACGGCATATTTTTTTGCACAAACCACAGGCAATACATTTCTCAGAATCTATAATGGCAACTTTTCCGCTGACAAACTCATTCTTCTCTCGCATCTTGGGGGAAAGTAATAATTCCAGGTTTGCCGCATCCACATCAGCATCTACCAGCACTGTCGAGATGCCAGCCACTGACGCAAGATGGGCTAACGAAGCAGAAATGCTTGTTTTTCCCGTACCACCCTTTCCGCTCAAAATCACAATTTGCTTCATGTCCGCTTCTCATTTCTGCTGATATCATCCAACAATTGTTGAAATTGCGAATTGTATTCGGGATAAATATCGATCAATGTTTGTCCACGTGCCGTACCTTCTGCAATGGTGCGATCAAACGGAACACGCATGAGGATGGGGAGGCGCTCATTGTTACAAAAATTATCCACATCGGCATCCCCGATGCCATCACGGTTTATGATCACACCGGCTGGAATATTTAATTCTCTTGAAAGCTGGGCAGCAAGTTTCAGATCATGCAGACCAAACGGTGTTGGTTCAGTAACCAGAAGAAAAAAATCGGAGCCACGCAGCGCTTCGACAACCGGACAGGATGTGCCGGGCGAGGCATCAACGATCACTGTTTGATCTGCATGTGGTTGGATCCATTTTTTAAGCTGACGAATCACCGGCACAGCCATTGGCTCGCCTATATTCAGCACACCCCGGGCAAAGTCAATCTGCAAGCGAGCCAGACCAGCTTCGAGGATGCCAATTGTATTTGGTGTTTCTGATAAAGCCCCTACGGGGCAGGTAGCGACACAGCTACCACAGCCGTGGCAGAGCTGGGGAAAGACATGAACTGTTTTTCCCAGCAGTGCAAGGGCATTATATTCACACACTTGCACACATTTACCGCAAGCAGTACACGACTCAGAGTTCACATCAGGAATAGGAATACTGATGTTCTGTTCTTGTGTAAACCTGGGTTGTAGATACAAATGTGCATTAGGAGCTTCAACATCGCAATCCAAGAAAAGTGGCGGGAAAGCAGGTGTAGTTGAAGCCAAATACACCGCAAAACTTGTGGCAATCGTGGTTTTTCCGGTTCCGCCCTTTCCACTGGCAACGGTGATGCGCATTACGCTTGACCTCTTGGTGAATGGGAACCTTTGACTGTTGGTACATTGATATTCGTTAAATTGCCAGCCTTGAAATTTTCGATGACATCGCGGATGTTGCCCTGATTTTTATTCACATACATTGCAATTTCAGCAACATTCAACGCGGAAGATGCATTCGGTCCGAAATTTCCACTGACAACAGCAGAAACCTGTTTTTCAACAGCGAATTGCGCTGCCTGTGTGCCTGCTCCACCGGGTGCATCAACAGCAGAATTAGGAAACGCTTCCCATTGCATGGTTTCACTATCTACAACAACGAAATATGCGCATCGCCCAAAACGAGGATCGAATGCCGCATCAATGGTGGGGGAAACAGCGGTAATGATAATTTTCATGTTCTTTGGCTTTCTTTTTTATTCGCGGATCATTTTCGTTCCACATTTTGGACAGGCAAGATCAAGACAGCGCTGTCCAACCAGGTGGGGCATTTTATAACCACATTTTGGGCACACACAATTTCCGGCAGGGCCGGAACCTGGTTTATTCCCGCCACCCTGACCACGCCCTCTACGAAACAAAGCATTAAACATATTTCACTCCATTCAAGGTTTTCATTTTTACGTTGAATCCTTATGCGTTGATAGGCGCGAGAACATAGATGCTTAACAGCACAGGTCTTTCTCGCGCCCGTCATTCAATCAGAATCTATTTTGATTCAAGCTCCTCAAGGCGTTTATTAATCGCATCAAGTTGTTCTTTAAGCCATCCGGCTTGAGTCTTAAGCGATTCTGTCTCATCCTGTTGGGAAACAGGTGAGTATCCATATGACTGCCAGCCTGGAAGCCCGGTAGCATAAAACATATTGCGCCAACCACGCCCTCCGCCTGCAAAGCCGAGTCCGCGTCTGGGTGCGGTTGTATTCATGTAGCCGGGGACCGCAAAGCCAGCACAATAACCAGCACGTCTGCCCGTCATTGCACCAGCCCCCGCAGGACCTGTTCGATCTCCTCTGGGCATATTTTCACCTCCTTTCATAAAAATCTTTTATTGTGAATACCTGTATTCTTTTGACAGAGAAGTGCAATCATTCCTCCTGAATCAAATGCTGTTCAACTTGATGATCACTTTGATCGGAGGGACAGATGATCAGAATGGAGCGGTTCATAGTTTGATTCGGATTTTCCCAGCGGTGGGGAAGATCTGCCTGGAAGATAAGACTATCCTCCGGATTGAGGATATATTCATTATCACCTACCCAATATGTCAGGCAGCCTTCCAGACAATAAATGAATTCCTGCCCGCTGTGGATGAATGGTTCGGGACCACTGCTGCTATTAGGTTTTGCGATCATCAGCAGTGGTGTAGCTTCTCCCAGAGCAATGCCGCCTCCCAAATCTTCAAGTTTTCCTTGCGAAAAACTGGCGCAGGGGCGCGCTCCGGCTTGCTGGAACACGACCTGTTTATGCTCAGTAGTTGACTCAAAAAAAGAAGTAATAGGAACCTGCAGTGCCAATGCTAACTGTTGAAGAGAATTCACATTGGGGGAGGTCTTTTCGTTTTCGATCATACTGAGGGTGTTAACGTTCAATCCGCTTAATTTTGCCAAAGTGCGCAGAGAAAATCCCTGTATGGTACGCAGTTCTTGCAGGCGACGCCCAACATTGACTTCTAGAGGAGCGGGTGGTTCTATGGCTATTTGCATAGCAACTTTGAGGCTCTCGCGCCAATGACTGGAGCGATGATCTGAACTACCCCGGAAGCGATTATGATGATTGGGCATTTCACTGTCCTTTCTGTAAATGTACTAATATTATAGTACAAATATTTATTATTGTATTATTGCAATAATACAATGGATTGGCTGGTTGGATGGTATGAGTCTGATGACAGGAATGGAATGCCGCCCACAAAAACTTGGGATGATGTTTCGGAAGGGTTAAGGGTAAAAGATTGGGAAGTTTGATGTGATCATGAAATTTGCCTTGTGGGGTAGTGGGTTAGAAACCCATCTTACGAATAATGGATTATTGGGTTTTGGAGTAAACGGCTAGCCGGAAGTTTTGATATGGTCGTGGTGAGGTGCTTGGCGCTCTGCATGACGTCGGGATGGGATGTGGGCTCTGAAATGGACAATGGATGAATAGTTTGATGGCGGCAATGGAATGCCGCCCTACTGCAGGATTCGACAAGGTTGGCAGGAATGAAATCACGCCCTGCAGAAAATCAGGATGACGGATTGAAGGACAGCTTTGTGTTAAGAAGATCATTCCCATTCGATGGTGGCGGGGGGTTTGGAAGTGATGTCATAGACCACGCGGTTGACACCGGGCACCTCGTTGACGATGCAGTTGGAGACGGCTGCCAGCAGGTCAGCGGGCAGGTGTGCCCAATCGGCAGTCATGAAATCCTGGCTGGTGACGGCGCGCAGCACCACAGTTTCCTGATAGGTGCGCTGGTCGCCCATGACGCCCACGGAACGGACGGGCAGCAGGGCGGCAAATGCCTGGGCAATGGGCACTTCGCCCGGTTGGGGAGGGTGGTCGATCAAGCCGGCAGCACGCAGGGCAGAGCGAAAGATAGCATCCGCCTGGCGCAGGGTCTCAAGGCGGGCAGGGGTGATGGCACCCAGACAGCGCACCGCCAGACCGGGTCCGGGGAAGGGCTGGCGCCAGACCAATTCAGAGGGCAGACCGAGGGCTTCACCCACGGCGCGTACCTCATCCTTGAAAAGATAACGCAGCGGTTCGACCAACTCGAAATCCATGTGTTCGGGCAGTCCACCCACGTTGTGATGGGATTTGATGCGTTGGGCGTTGGCACGTTCGGGTGGACGCGATTCGACCACGTCAGGGTAGATGGTACCCTGCACGAGGAAGGGCAGCTGCCCCAACTGACGGGCTTGCTGTTCGAAGACCCGGATGAAGGTCTCACCGATGATGTGGCGTTTGTGCTCGGGGTCGCTGACATCCTGCAGAGCGGTGAGGAAGGTATGGGCAGCATCCACCACGTGCAGATTTTCTCCCAGTAACGGGGCAAGGGCGGCCTGCACACCGGTGCGTTCATCCTGGCGCAGCAGACCGGTGTCGACGAAGACGGCTTCTAACTGGCTGCCGATGGCGCGGCTGACCAGGGCAGTGGCGACGCTGGAATCGACCCCACCACTGACGGCGGAAAGCACCCGCCGCTCTCCTACCTGAGTACGCACTTTCTCAATTGCGTCCTGGATGATGGAGTGAGTGGTCCAAGTGGGTTGGCAGGCGCAAATGTCATAAAGGAAGTTGTGTAAAACCTGTTCGCCGTGGGGTGTATGGGCGACCTCGGGATGGAACTGCAAGCCGTAAATGCGGCGCTGCGGATCGCCCATGACGGCGATGGGGCAGGTGGTGCTACGCGCATATACGGTGAAACCGGGTGGTGTGGTCTGGACACGGTCGCCGTGAGACATCCAGACCTGCTGCAGATCAGAACCCACCAGCGGGTTTTCCTGAACGATTTCAAGATGGGCGGACCCATATTCGTGCTGGGAAGACGCGCTGACCTGCCCACCCAGGGTGTGAGCGAGCAACTGGAGACCGTAGCAGATGCCAAGCACGGGCAGACCGCTCTCCAGCACATAGGCTGGCAGGGTAGGCGCGCCGGGGGCATATACGGAGGCGGGACCACCGGAAAGGATAAACCCCTGTGGTTGAATGGCGAGTACCTGCGCAGCAGGCGCATTCCAAGAGAACAGTTCGCAATAGACCTGCTGTTCGCGCACGCGGCGGGCGATCAACTGGGTGTATTGGGAGCCATAATCAAGGATGGCGATCGACATGGTTTTTTCCTTTCCATTTCAATTCTAAACAAAAAAGGCAGGAGAAATATTTTCCTGCCCAATTCTCATTCTTCTTTGAAAGTAAGATGTTCCCCATCCATGGCGGTGATGCAAGCCAGGGAGTGAACGGGAACGCCGAGCTGCTCCAGTTTGGTACGCCCGCCTTCGAATTCCTTCTCGATGAGGGCACCGATGCCAACCAGGGTGGCACCGGCAGCCTGGGTAAGGCGCACCAAGCCGTTGATAGTGGCACCGCTGGCGAGGAAATCATCAATGATGAGGACGCGTTCACCGGGCGGCAGGTATTCGGGGGAGACGATGAGATCAACCATGACACCCTTGGTGTGAGAAGGAGCGACGGTGAGATAAACGGTATCGGGCATGGTGATAGGTTTGTGTTTGCGAGCATACACCACCGGAATGTTGAGGAACCTGGCGGTCATGAGAGCGGGGGCGATGCCGGAGATCTCGGCGGTGAGCACGCGGGTGGGGTGGGTGCCGGCAAAAAGACGGGCGAATTCGCGCCCGCACTGCTCCATGAGGCTGGGATCCACCTGGTGGTTGATGAAAGAGTCGACCTTGAGGATACCATTACCAAGGTAGAGACCTTCGTTTTTGATAAGGTCGATAAGTTGCTGCATGTGTTCCTCCCGAACGTTCTGAAGTTGATTAAATCATGAAAGGAGATGATTGCGTAGGAAAGAGAGGAAATTTTAAGGATGGAAAAAATTTTACTTTTCCAATTTTTACGATATTTTTGTAAAAAATACGTTTCGAAAATACAATATGGATAGAAATAAGATCATATCCACCCCTTCAATTCGGAAAGAAATTTGCTACCCGGAAGATCACTGGCAAATCTTGCCAGGGTTGAGGATATTGCGTGGGTCGAAGACCTGCTTGATACCGTGCATCAATGCAATGCTTTTCTCTCCCAACGACGCCACCAGGAAATCCTTCTTCGCAAAACCGATGCCGTGTTCCCCTGAAACCTGTCCGCCAAGCGTTTTCGCCCGGGCATAGAGCTGCGCAAAAGCGGCGTCTAATTTTTGATGCCATTCCGCTACGGGTAGCGCATCTCGCAGCACGTAAATATGCAAATTTCCGTCACCGGCATGCCCGAAGCTCATGATGCGTATATTCATCTCGCTTTGGAGGTTGTGTGTAAACTTCACCAGTTCGGCGATCTTGTCACGCGGAACCACCACATCACACTCATCCATTTCAGTGGTGGAGGCTTTGATGGCTTCCAAAAACGCTCCGCGCGCTGTCCAGATCGCTTCGCGCCGTTCATCCGTATCGGCGATGAACACATCCGATGCACCGCATTCCAGACATTTTTCGGCAGCGGTGCTGTAAGCTGCGTCGAGCTCTGATTTGGAATTACCATCCAGGGTTAGCAGAAGATAAGCGGGCGCTGATTTATCGGGGAATTTCTTGCTCAGATATTCTTCCGCAGCCAGGATCACTTCACGCTCCATGAATTCGATGGAGGTGGGCATGGCTTTCAACATTGCCAGACGCGGTACGGCACTGATGGCGGTGTTCAGATCGTCAAATGGGACAAGCAAGCTCACCACGCGCGCAGGAAGGGAGACAAGGCGCAGGATGGCTTTGGTGACCACAGCCAGTGTGCCTTCCGAACCGATCACCAGATCCTTCAAACTATAACCGGAACTGTTCTTGGCATTCTTACCGTTCAACAGCATGATTGTGCCATCTGCCAGCACCACTTCCAGACCTTTGACGTAATCGCGCGTGACGCCATATTTAACTGCTCGCATGCCGCCGGCATTGGTGCTGATATTCCCTCCGATGGTTGCACTTTTTTCGCCGGGGTCTGCCGGATACGATAACCCAAAGGGTTCAACATATTTATAGATATCCATCAACAGCACACCCGCTTCTACGGTGAGCATCATGGTGGCTTGATCCAATTCCAGGATCTTATTCATCCGGCACAGATTGAGCAGAATGCCCTCGTGCACCGCTACCGCTCCGCCCACCAACCCGGTGCCCTGCCCACGCGGGGTGACGGGGATGTAGTTCTCATAGGCATATTTGATCACGGCAGAAACCTGTGCGGTGGTGCGCGGTTCCACCATCACTTCCGGGAAAACATGCACACCAGCCAGTTCATCATGGCTGAAATCTTCATTGATGTTCTCCTTGGTTTTGACCTGTTCCTGACCGCATATTGCAACCAGCGCTGCAATGTCCACTGCATCGATTTTCTTATATGCCATCGGATACCTCGTTTTTCAATTGTTCAGGAACAAAATGGCAAAGGGAGGTTTGCCCGGAATCAATTTCTTCAATCAAGCGCGGCAGAATTTCATATAAATCGCCAACCAATCCAATATTCGCTACGTTGAAAATTGGAGCAGACGGGTCTTTGTTGATCGCGACAACATGCTCTGTCCCACCCATCCCCGCAGTGAACTGCACCGCACCAGAAATTCCACATGCGACCATGAGCTTGGGGCAGACCGTGCGCCCACTCAGCCCAATCTGCCGGCGCGGATCAACCCAACCAGCTTCGGTGAGAGGGCGCGTGGCAGCCACCTGACCATGCAAACGGTCCGCCAGTACGTGGATCATCTCCATATCCTGTTCTTTCTTGATACCACGTCCGGCTGCCACGATCACTTCGGCATTTTCAATATTTTCCACCGTTTGTTTTGGATGTAGAGAGAGCACACGCACACCGGAATGCAGTTTTTCGGGAGCAATGTGCATCAACTCGATTTCACCGGTTGGCTTTTGCAAACGCGGTGGGGCAGAAAAAATCTTATAACGCACGGTGGCAAATTGGGGTCGGTGATTCTTGGTGCGAATGTGCGCCATAATATTGCCACCGAATGCCGGGCGGATCTGGTCGAGATCCGTATTCAGCTGAACATCCAATTTGGTACAATCGGCAGTCAATCCGGTGCGAAAGCGGGCTGCCACACGGGGCGCCAGCGAACGCCCAACTGTTGTGCCACCAACCAACACGGTGGATGGTTTTACGGTCGAAATGAAATCTTCAAAGGCTGCCGTATATGGTTCAGCCCGGAAATCTTCCAACTCGGGCTGGTCATATATGTAAACCAGGTCCACGCCATAGAAACGCAATTCTTCTGCTTTGTCACGGATGCCACTGCCGATGAAAAGTGCGTAAACCGGATGACCAATCTTGGCAGCCAATTCACGTGCTTTGCCGATCAATTCAAAAGTCACCGGATGGATCTCGCCGGCGGTGTGCTCCACGTATACGGTGATCCCCCGCCAGGCACTTTTATCGATTTCGACCAGCGGACGCTCGATCAATTCGAATACGCCAGCCGGACCATTCTTGACGCACAACTTACACATCCTGCACGCCGCATTGATGCTCAAGCGCCCATCTTCCAGTTGAATAGCCCCAAAGGGACATAATTTTGGCAGATCGGCTGGGTTTTGTATTTTTTCCTGGTGAATAAGAATGTTTGCCATGGTTTCTACTTACACAAATTTCCAATCGAATAGAATTTTGGACAATTTTTCAGACAAAGATTGCGGGCTGCCCTCCCAAATTTCACTGGTCTTATCTGTCTGCGGGGGGAAGATACGCACTACCTGGGTGGGCGAGCCGGATAAACCATAGTGGGTTTCATCCTGATCGGATAAATCTTGTACACTGAAGACCCGGATATTCTGTTCGGCTTTCAAGTGCAGGCGTTTAAAGGAGGGCAGGCGCGGCTGGCAGATGCTTTTTTCAACTGTGATCAGCGCAGGGAAGGAGATTTCTGCTGTTTGGGTCATGTCTGGCAGATCGGCTTCTACTATTATGCTGCCTGCTTTCATTTCGTTGATTTTCAGCACATTGGTGATATGGGGAATATGCAGAAATTCTGCGATCTCAGAGCCCACTTGTGCGGTATCGCCATCGGTGGTTTGTTTTCCACAAATAATCAGGTCGGGCAGTCCTATCTTTTCAATGCACTGGGAAAGGGCATAGGCGGTTGCCAGGCAATCTGCCCCAGCCAGGCGTTTATCGGTCAACACGACCCCGGCGACATCCCCCATGAGGAAGGCTTCTTGAATGATCTCCTTGACTTGCGGAGGTCCCATACTCAATACGGTGATATGGGCAGCGGTGTGGTGTTTGATCTGCAAGGCTGTTTCCAGCGCAACCAGGTCATAGGGGTTCATTTTCGAATCCACACCATCCCGCATCAGGGAACCTGTTTTTTCATCAATTTTCACATGCGAAGTGCTGGGAACCTGTTTGATACAAACGATAATATTCATCCTACGACCTTTGCAAAGCTGAATTCATTGAAGTAAATAACAATCATCATGCATGAATACCATTAAAACTTTCGATGTGAAGCTAATGCTGTTTCTTGTAAAAATAGATCTTTCAATCATCCGCTGAAAAGATAAATTCAATTTTGTGATTTTATCTCATACCACCTAAAAAAGGAACACTCTATTGGTGTACTAATGTGATCAAGCTGCGCGAGCTGCATAATCTAGTCACGCCAGAACTTACTGGTTGTTTTTCATTTGAGTTCTAGGATGAGGCATTCCCGCCATATACCTGGCAACAGGAGAGGAGCGGGTTGGCAAACTACTATTTGAGGAAAAAAGGAATGTACTGGATGGTGGGTCAGGGACCCAGCCTTTAAATTTAAAAAGCAATATCCCTATCATTTTCCGTATTCATCATTCGATTTATTTGAATCTTTTCTGGATTGAAGCTAGAATTTGTATATCACTAAATTTCATTCTTACCCGGGAGGAATTGAAATGAAAAAATCCTTAATGTTTCTTTGTACAATCAGTATCTTATTTCTGTGTGCATGCACAGGAGGCAAGAAGATAAAAAGCACCCCAACCGCCACACCCACAGAAATCCCCACAGTAACTCCGACAATGATTCCCACTGCAACGAAGATCATCCCCAGCGCCACTCCCACACTCCTACCAACGGAAACCGCCATCCCCACCATCACACCCACTCCCAGACCCTATATCGAGAATCCTATCAGCGGTATTAATCTGGGACCCTACCTGTATGATGATCCCAATATGGGAGCAACCGTTTCCGAATCCGATCTGCGAGCGCTCATTGAACGGATCGAACCATACACTTACTGGATCAGAACTTATGGGACAGAAAATGGTCTGGAAAATGCCGGAGCGATCGCCCATGACCTCGGGTTGAACATTGCGGTGGGTGCCTGGTTAAGCAGCGATCTGGCTGCCAATGAAAGCCAGATGAACTCACTCATCGAAATGGCGGAAAACGGAGATGTCGATCTGGCAATCATCGGTAATGAGACCCTGCTGCGCGGGGATCTCACCGAACGAGAGCTGATGATCTATATCAACTGGTTCAAGCAAGCTGTACCGTATGTGGAAGTAACCACTTCCGATGTGTGGTCAGAGATAGAAAAATATCCAGACCTGATCGAAGCCATGGATGTGGTAGCGGTCAATGTGTACCCCTACTGGGATAACGTCTCGATCGATAAAGCAGCCTCCGCAATTGAAGACTGGTATCTGAATGCCATGAACACGGTTAACTCCATTTCTCCTGATAAGGAGATCATCATTGCTGAAACCGGCTGGCCTTCCTGCGGAAAGAATGGCGACCCCGCCAGCACAGCTGCCTATTTCAACAGTTTCACGTCTTTTGCCCAGGCGCTGGATATTCAGTTCTTCTGGTTTGAGGCTTACGATGAACAATGGAAAGTGGAAAATGAGGGAGAGGCGGGTGCCTGCTGGGGCTTATGGGATGGAGAAGGCAACATGAAGCCCGGCGTAGAAGATACTTTCTCGGGTATCTTTGATGAAAGCAACGCTGACCCGAATTTAATGATCACTCATATACCCCCGCTAGATGATAGTTTCGCCGACCTGGAGGGCATTGCCCTGCACGTCAATCCTGATGATTACCGGGTAATCGTATATATCTATGTGCCTGGTGCCGGTGGCTGGTGGATCAAACCCACTCTTGATTATCCTTATACCGAAATCGATGCGTATGGTTACTGGTCAACCGCCATCTTCACCGGCGGGATCGATGATCAGGCTACCAGAATCGCCGCTTTTTTGGTTCCATACGATTATGAACCGCCAGCCGCTTTAGGCTGGAGCAGCCTGCCGCAAGCATTGTATTCTGCCTCTGTAAGCGAAGTTGAAATAAACAGGTAAAAGGACATCCTTTCTTTCCTCCCCTTTGTCTTGCAAAGGGGAGGAAAGATTTTTTTAGAGTAATATCATTTTCCCTGGTTTATAGAACATACTCTTTTTCCATCATACGAATGTTGTAAATTCGTTCCTGATGGGATGGTTTATGAACCCACCCTGCCAGAAGGGTCATCCAAAGGACAATAAAAAGTTTTGGGAATAAGATCCAATGCAATTCATTTTGAATTGCATTGAAATACACCTAGCTCTAGACCCTATATTCCATTGGGGTTTATGAGTATTATCGATGATTTGGCGTTCCATTCATTTGGAATGTTTTGCTTTGTGGATAGTGATAGTCAATCTATTTGATGTACTGAGTTGATGTTTTATTTTGTCTAGTAATCCCATTCCACAAGTCGAATTTTTGCTTTTTCTTTTTCGTCATTTTCATTTATTTTACAGAATCCACAGTACATTGTATCTTTAGTGTAGACAGGAGCATCTTTACAGCAATTTGGACATTGAACCTGATAGCATTTAGGGCATCGATAAAGTTGCGGTACCATATTGGAACAGCCAGGGCATTTTTTTGAGTTTCCCATATATTCTCCTCTCATGATTTCAATCATCAATCAAGTTTTTTGTTCATCGTTTAATATCTATTAAACTTCATAATGGTAAGGGAAATCAAGCCAAGAAAGATCAATTATCAAAACCAAAGACAAGACGGACATGGGGAGGATCACCGAGGGGGGTGAGGGCATCAATGAGGTCAGAAATGAGGGAGGCGCTTTCGCGCAGAGGTCTGGTCCACTCCAGGTGCACCCAATCGGGCTGGGAACTATACCCCGCCACCACTGCAGGCGGCTCGCGGTTTTCATGCCAGAGACAGGCAGCTTCGGGGGAAACCATGCCGCGCAAGGAAACAGGTTGATCAAGATCATAATCGAGCAGTTCCTGCAGGGTAACCCAGGAAAAGGAATGGTCGCCCAACCAGAGATGATGCTGTTCTTCTTCATCCAAAATGGATGTCAAATCTTCCTGGTCCAACTGCCAGTCATCCTCTTCATCCTCATTGTCGAGCAGGGCACGCAGTTCCTCTGACATATCATCCGGCAACCCGCGCGGATAGCTGATGGGAATGACGGGATCACCGGTATCGAAGCCGGCGAAGGTGTAACCATTGCGCACATCCGCTAAAATGGCGAAAGCGCGGTAGTTGCGATAGCAGGGCAGTTCGATATGAGCGATATGCCAGCGACCCTCCTGATAATACTCGGCTGCAAGATGAATATCAGTACCCATGTGACCTCTTTTTATTCAAAACGCCCGGATGCAGGAGCCCCCAGGTATTTACGAAGAAAGGCAGCAATCCCCAGCATGGGTTTTACTTCCAAGAGTCCACCAAGACTGAAGAAAGCAAAAAGGATAATGAAAGCCACGACCCTGAGGGTGGTGAAACTTTCCAGCTGGGGAAAATACATGAAGATAAATACCAGGATGAGAAAGATGAGGACAGCGAAATACCCTAACTTTGAAAGAAAAGTTGGGAACAAGGTTTTTGGTTTGCGCATGGCATTGTAAGATGAATAAGCTGTCTGCGGGTCAGTGATGTAGGGTCCGGGCCAGGAGACACGCTTGCGAGCAAGGGCAAGCAGGAGACGAAGAAGTGCCGGTAAAGTAGAGAGAAATACCAGCCCATAGATACCCAGGGCAATCCAGGCGATGACGGTCAAGATCGTTTCAAGCATTCCATCCTCCTTTTAATTGAACAACAAAATCTTTATTGAACACAGAGCCAGAGAGAAATCATTTGGCGAGGTCAGTTCCACTGCAGGGTCTGGACAAAGTGATCCATGATATGCGCATTCAAACAATATTGCTCGAAGGTGCCGATAAAACCAAAGGTGAAAACGAACTCCGCCATCTGACCCGTGACGGGATTGGGTATGATAATGGAATATTTGCGCGACCAGTAACCGCGCATACGGTAGGTGAGAGCAAATTGGCTAAGCCCATCATGAAATATGAGGTGCAAGCCGAAGATCTGCGCTTTCAAGGCAGCGAGGTGTTTCTGGGCGTGCGCCCGCAGCAAGGCATACATCTGGCGGTCGTCGGAAGTCTGGTTCTGGCGCTGCCCTTCACGGGCGTATTCTCGACCGCACACCACATTGACCAGCATGCGATACTGGTCACGGCGATGGAAATAATTAAAGGCGATCAGGTCGGTGGTGCCATTCTGCACACGACCGGATTCGGAGAGTTCCCAATCGCTGGCATCGAGGGTGGCAGGACGCCCCAGCACCATAAATTCATGGAACCGCGGTTGCGAGGCGACCACTTCAGGGAGAAGCGGTTGAATTTGCCAGCCGGTTTGCTGAGCGATAAATGCCAGCATGCCCGGCAGATCGGTACCGATGTAGGCGGGGCAGTTTGCCAATGCCTGGAATTTCTGGTGGGGGAGCTGCTCTTGCGCGGGGATCATGATCTCAAGGATATGCTGTGGGGGGAGGTGCTGCAGGAGGCGGGAGATCTCGGTGCAGCAGTAGGGGGAGCGGGTATAGCGATCGTTGGTGAGGGCGATGCCCCAATCGCAATTGTCGATGCCGAAATCGATGGCTTGCTGGAACTGGTCATAGTTCTGGAGCAGGACCTGGTATTCGCCAAACCACACCTTGAGCCCGGAGGCGAGCAGCTGATCGGCGACCTGACGGGCGATTCCGACATCTTCGCTTTTATAACTGATGAAGACATCCCAATGTCCCCAGCGTCCGGTGATATCCGTACGAACAGGGGAGACCAGGCAGCGCAGGATATCGATGATGGTAAGGAAAGCGAGGACTGCGCAAGCCATATACCAGAAGTCTTTTAACTTAATAATGGCGGACCATTTGAAGGGAGTCAGTTCCAAAGGTTGAAGGAGGGTCCAGCCGGTGGTTTCGGCAAAATGGTTCCAGGCATATACCGCCAGGAAGGTAAGGATGAAGGTCAGGATAAAATAACGTATGAGCTGTTTAACGGTGGAAGTGGCGCGGTTGATGCCCGGAAATTGAGCGTAGTATTCGGGGTCGATGGTGCGGTCAAAACGCAGGTCGTATTTGAACAATCGCACGGTGATGATGGAGCAAAGCAAGGAAGCCAGCAAGAAGATCACAAAAGGTGAAAGTGCCATTGGATTGCCCTCCATGTTCATTATACAGAAATCAGGGAAAAAGTATATATAGGGGGTCAAAGTGGAAGTGGAGTGTTGGGTGGGTAGTTTGATGTGGTCTGCATGACGCCCCCTCCTGAATTTCCCGGCCAGCAGGGGAGAAAGAAATGGATGGTGGGTTGGCAAT
This sequence comes from Chloroflexota bacterium, assembly GCA_012798455.1. GTDB lineage: Bacteria > Chloroflexota > Anaerolineae > Anaerolineales > Anaerolineaceae > UBA4781. The sequence continues at coordinate 20,939 of JAAZNC010000012.1, forward strand.
TCACCCTCATTTTCGGCGTCATCCAGAGAGAGCACAGCGACCGATGGATCTCTCCATGCCGAAGTGGTAAGAGTGAAAAGATCGCGATGAAATTCGTCAGTCGATAGACCAAAGATGAAGAGTGGTTAAGGAAGCTACCCTGTTCCTCAACATATGTGCTGGTTTGAGTTTGTCATGGTGAGATGCTTCGCTGGCGCTCTGCATGACACCCCCTCCTGAATTTCCCCGCTAGCAGGGGAGGAAAAACGAATGATGGGTTGGCAATTCACCTTACTTGCCTGTCATCCTGAGCGGAGGGAAGGATCTCGTTTTTTAGCTTGTTCTTTGAAACTTATAGATGAGAAAACAAGGAGAGTGAGCGATTCTGCATAGAAGGAAACGGAAAGAAAATATAGAAAAAGGTTAGATTGAAATGGGTTTGAACAAAATCATTGTGGAAATAGAATGTGTTGTAACAGATAAAAACGGTTAATAATTGCATTCCCACGGAGAGATAATTTCAGTTTCGTGTAAAAGCCATTCGTTAATTACCCATTTTCCATCAATTTTTATTAAATGATATTCTTCATTTGGATATAGATCGACTCTGGTACTCTTATGTTCTTCTTTACCCTTTTTGCAGAAAATTGATGCCTTAAATTCCCAATGTTCTTCTGTCTTGATTTGAATATGAGAATCAGAGTAGATAATTGGGATAAGACAGTTTTTTATTTCGTATGACACGTTTAGAAGATTCATAACCGAATAGTTATTGGTAGTACTTGAAAGGAGATTCTCAGTATTATACTTAACGCGATTAATTGATGAGTTGCTATACCATACTTCATCCAACGATTCTGAAGAAATGTTTCCCATTAGATAATCCTTCATACTTGAATTGGCTGCATTAATAACAGCTATTATTTCTTGGTTGCAAATGGTATCCTCTATTAAGGAATTTTGAGCTATGTAGCTGAGTGGTTCAGAATCATCAATTTTGCTTTCAGAAGCATTTTCGTCCTCAGGATTGTTAACAATCTGGTCTTCATCCTCGGATTTTATTGATGTAATAGAATCTGTTGTTGGGATTGGTGTTTTAGCAACGTTGGATTCCATTTGAGCTGCTGAAGTAGATTTAGCTTTTTCTTCCTGATAAGGCCTCACATATGTTTCAAGAATGGATTGAACAATATTAACTGAACAAAGAGTAAGCGTGCCTAATAAACCAATTAATGCGACTACTATTAATACCTTATATTTGTTTTTTAAGGTATTAAGCCATGACATAAGATTATTAAAGGATTGCTTTATTTTTGACATAGAATTCTTTTATATCTTCCAGTGAATGATGATGCCTATCCTATTCTTTGTGAAAATAGAATTATTTGATTATCATATTATAGAATGTTACAAACAGGAAAGTTTAACTATAGTGATTAGAAAGAAAGATGATTATTAGTACTTTCGCTTTAACAAACTTTGTAAAACTATAAATCGAGTGGTTAAAATATTTAACAAATTTTGCCAGTCGGTCATTGTGATTAGAGTTAAGAACCCCGTTTTTCATTAAAAATTGGTTAATCTAGAAAAAAATAGAGAGGTAGTTAAATAAATCAGTTTGTTCTTTGCGACTAGCAATTGGGAATGTAGGATGGATGACAGATCCTTCAAGTATGCTAGGATGACGTAAGGATTGAAGAATGGATAGTCATTATGTTGGTTGTTTTGATCTGTTTAGGGTAAGACGCTTCGCTAATGCTCTGCAAGACATTAGAATATGGATATAGGATAAGCAGTAGATGAGTGATGACCTTAGAACGACGGTTGATGAAGTAGATGAACAATATAGATCATAGAAAAAGACGACGAAAAGTAATAATGATAAAAGGATTATTTAACTTTCTCTAGTGCAACTAGAATATAATTTCTATAAAGAAGACATTGATATTTCGTTTAACTAGACAAAAACGAAAATTGAATATAATGGTCATATGATCATACAAACAACTCTATTTGACGGTAAAGAATTGGTCAGCATTCAAGATGCAAGCACTTGGGCTACCAAATATCTAAATCGGAAAGTCACTATATCGAATATCTCATATTTAATTCAGTATGGGAGAATAAAAAAGTACCAAAATAATGGAAATACCCTATTGAGTATTAATGAACTCAAGAATTATTACGACAATCAAGTAGGGGAAAAGAACTGGAAGAATAAATATGGGGATAGTCTGAATTGGCATCTTTCCTTTGCAGAATATAAAGAGTCTGAAAGAACCAAACATGTCCATAGAATTCATCCCTATAAAGGAAAATTCATCCCACAATTGGTGGAATATTTCTTGGATTCACATACCGATGAATTTAAAAAAGATGTTTATTTTAAAAAGGGTGACATCATATTAGATCCATTTTGTGGAAGTGGCACTGCATTGGTTCAAGCAAACGAATTGGGTATACATGCCATAGGAGTAGATATTTCTTTGTTCAATGCGATGATTACGAATACAAAAGTAACTAAACATGATATTCCACTATTAAGAAAAACGATAAATGATCTTACTAAAACAATAGTTTCATTCCAAGCGACGAGAAAAAACATGGCTTTTGAGCAAAAACTCCTTTCGGAACTCTCGCAGTTTAACTCTAAATATTTCCCTTCTCCAAGTTATCGACGAAAAGTTAACAAGGGCAAGATCAATGAAAGTAAATACGGACATGAAAAAGAGATCGAATTTTTAGCCATTTTTAATTCTCTGGTAAAAAAATTTGACTTAAAGATTGAACAAGATAAAAAAGAAAGTTTTCTTGATAAATGGTTTCTCTTCTCGGTACGAGAAGAGATTGATTTTCTAATAAATGAGATCAGTAAAATTGAAGACGCAGTCGTACGACGTGACATTTCACTAATTTTGAGCAGAACCATTCGTTCTTGTCGCGCAACAACGCATGCAGATTTGGGGACATTAAAAGATCCGGTAACAACAATCTATTATTGTAGGAAACATGGGAAAATATGCAAACCAATCTTTTCGATCAGTAATTGGTGGGCAACATATACAAAAGATACACTAAATCGGTTTAGAGAATTTGATAAGGTAAGAACTGAAACGCTGCAAATTTGTTTAACTGGAGACAGCAGAAATGTTGACTTAATCAATGATACGAAAAGGATAAATCCAAATTTTGGAGACCTTATTCAAAAACAGAAAATAAAGGGAATTTTCTCAAGTCCACCCTATGTGGGTTTAATTGATTACCATGAGCAACATGCATATGCCTATGAATTATTGGATTTAGCACGGAGAGATGAATTAGAGATAGGACCTCTTTATAAGGGCCAGGGGAAAGAAGCTCGTGATTCCTATGCTCAAAGCATCGCTGAAGTGCTTATTAACTGCAAAAAATATTTACAGGATAATTATGATGTATTCTTGGTCGCGAATGATAAATACAATCTTTATCCAGGAATTGCAAATTTAGCCGGGATGAAGATCGTGAATTGTTATAAGCGACCTGTGCTAAACCGTGTGGAGAAAGATCGAAATTCAATATATGCAGAGACGATTTTCCATTTGAAGGAGAATTAATATGGCATTATCTGAGAAACAGAAACCGGAAATTGAGAGAATTATCAAGGAAAGCATAAGGAATAAATTCAAGAAATATGCCCCAGAATCGAACAAGATGCCTTTCCATTATCGATTGTTAGGTAAAGATCGAATGGCGCTTTACTCATTTATTCAGTCAGTAAATACAACTTTTGGCACCTCAATTTTTGAGCCGATCGCAGAATTATTGTCAAAGGAGCATTTCGTTGAAGCGCAAAAACAATTTCGAGTTGGTGATCACATCAGCAATAAAGCTCAAACCGAGATACAAAAAATCATGAATTCGCTTTCAAATGGGAATGATCCAAATGCAAATATTGAGTTAGAAGCAATACGGCGCGTAGCAAATCAGGGAGAAATCAACACAATGCATACGACTAATGTGGATTTGTATGTCAAAGATTCAATGGGTTCTATCCATCTATTTGATCTTAAAACAGCAAAACCCAATATAGGGAATTTTAAAGATTTTAAACGAACATTAATGGAATGGAAAGCAATCTATCTTCTAGGGCATCCCAATATAGATGTTCATGCATATATTGCTATTCCGTATAACCCTTATGAACCCGAGCCTTATCAACGCTGGACGTTAAAGGGAATGTTTGACCTGAAAAATGAACTAAAAGTAGCTGACGAATTCTGGGATTTTCTTGGTGGGGAAGGAGCCTATAATGATTTATTGAATTGCTTTGAGAGAGCCGGCATCGAATTGCGGCCTGAAATGGACGATTATTTTAAAAAATATAACAATTAGAAATGATCCCATCGTATGAGAAAACAATTATAGGGAAGCTTGGGATTTGTCCAATTTGAAAGGTATGTTTGAGTGTTTCTCAATATATATCTAAACCGAGACCGCCTTCTTCTTGATCTCCAACAAATGCACCCGAAAGGGGATGGAATGGATGCATTCCTCGTTGAGGAAGAGCAGCAGGTGGTATTCGCCCGGCTCGGGGAGCTGGATGCCATAGAAGGCGTAGATCATGGTGACGCGCATGAGGCGCTCGGAATCACCCTGGGGGCGGATGTCACCGCCGATGCGCTTGGAGAGCTCCTGCTCGGAGGGGGAGGAAAGCCCCACCTCCAGCTTGAAGGATTCGCTGGCAAGTTTCTCGAGCTCCAGGATAGTGAACAACTGCTGGTACTTGGAGGGGAACTTGAGCACGTTGATATCGGTGAACATGCCGATGATGCTGGTTTTGCCCGCCACGTCCTTATAGGCGTAATCACACAGGTACATCCAATTGATCTTTGCCATGCAAACCTCCCGCAATTCCACTCATAATAATACCGCGTAAACTAACACAGGACACCTGTGGTGGGATGTCCTGTGTCTGGAGGGTTGTAAGCTTTTCTAGAAGCTCACAAGAGAGATCGCTCTCTCATTTCCATCGTATCATAGAAAAGCCGGTGTTCCAATCGGGAATGAAATCCATCTATTGGGATGTTCAATATTTGTTTCTTGCAATGGAGAATGAAATAGGAATATATTAAATTCCAAATTAATCTTATAAAATTAGTTTGTGTGTCTAAATTTGGGTTAGAGGGAAATGGGGAAGAAAATTATAGAAAAGAAAAATTTCTTTGTGGATGAGGCGGGGAGTCCAACAATATTTGATAAACATGGAAGAATCATCGTGGGTGCGCCTGGATGTTCACGTTATTTTATTATTGGTTTCCTGGATGTTGATGATCCAGCTGTTTTGAGTGCAGGTCTTGAAGATTTGAGAAAAAGTTTATTGGCAGATCCGTATTTCCACAAAATTCCATCTATGCAATTACACGCAAGAAAAACTGCATTGGCTTTTCATGCCAAAGATGATGTGCCCGAGGTAAGGAGAGAAGTCTATCGTTATATTCATTCAAATAATAACCTTAAATTCAATGCTGTTGTAAAAGATAAACTTAATGTTGTTCATTATGCAATGGAAAGGCGAAAAGCAAATCCAACATATCGCTACAATCCCAATGAACTTTATGATTTCTTGACTCGTAGGTTATTTAAATCCAACCTTCACCTAGCGTCCAAATATGAAATCTGTTATGCAATTCGAGGTAGTAAACCGAGAACAGAAGCATTTGGAGAAAGCCTTCAAATTTCCCAAAAAAGATTTCTATCCGAGAGGAGGATACAGAATCAATCAGAAATATCGATTGCCCCGACCTATTCAAAAGATGAACCTTGCTTACAAGCTGCAGATTATTTTCTTTGGGCTTTACAGAGAATTTATGAGATGCGTGAAGACAGGTACTTTTCCTATTTGAAAGATCAGTTTAAGCTGATTATCGATATTGATGATACTCGACATAAAAAATATGGGGAGTATTACGATGGAAAGAACATGTTACAGCTAGGTAAATTACCGCCCATATAAAAAAATCCAGAGATATAGGACCATCGAAATGATCTCACGGCATGGAGCCGAATTTTGTCTCTGGGTTAAGTCTATTATAAACCGACAGTTTGCTTTGTCAACTTAGAATTTTGTAAGATTCCTTCTAATACCTCTACCAGCGGGAGGTATTCCGATCATCGGTATACGGTGTAGGGAACTTCCCGGCGAAGGCACGTATAAAGAGCATGCCAAACAGAAAGCCGCCCACGTGCGCCCACCAGGCAATCCCATCCGCGGCGCCCGCACCAATCACGAAGGAACTGAAGCCGGAGAAGAGCTGCATGACGAACCACACGCCCAGGTAGAGGATGGCGGGCAGGCGGATAAAGCCGCCAAAGAAGAAGATGGGGACGAAAGTGACCACGCGCGAGGCGGGATAAAGCACGAAATACGCACCCATGACGGCGGCGATGGCGCCGCTGGCACCCAGGGTGGGGATATCCAGAGTGGGGGAGAAGAAGAACTGCAGCAAGGCGGCACTGAGACCCCCCAGCAAGTAGAAGAGCAGATAGCGGGTTGAGCCAAGCCGGTCCTCGATGTTATCGCCAAAGATCATGAGGAACCACATATTGCTGATGAGGTGATACCAGCTGCCGTGCAGGAACATATGCGTGAAGAAGGGCAGCAGGGTGGCAGGCTGCGCCAGGCTGACACTGGCAGGGGTGAGGGCAAAGGTGGAGACGAGCTGGTCGGAAAGATTGGAAGGCAGGAAATATTCCAAACAAAACACGAAGACATTGGCGATGATGATCAGCCAATTCACGACAGGAAATCTGGAGCTGCGGATGGTATCTCGGATAGGGATCATGGTTTCCTCTTTGCGAAAAAGTATAGCAAGCCCATCCAACAATATAAATAAGAAGTGTGTTAGAAGAACGCCGGCTCGGTTGACTTAATTATAGGGGCTATGCATCGGGGGAGAGCACGAAAAAGAGCTCCCAGGCGCCGCTCTGTTTCTGGTTGAAGATGGAATTGTCGTCCGCCAGCACGATCCAGGTGTTGCCCGGCTTGAGGGGGAAGGGAGCACCATCTGCATCGAAGAACTGGATGGGTGCTTGATCGCTGGGCACCTTCCACTGTCCCTCGAACATGTGCCCGTCGCGGTAGAAGACGGCGCGCTTGCCCTCGATGTTCTTCATCAGTTCCACGTCGTGCTCGCTGGGGGCGTTCTCGATGTAGTGGGCGAAGACGATGACAATGTTATCGAAAGCGAGCTGCTGCCCGGTGACGCGGTCGAGCAGGGGGATCATGCGGAAATTACCATCTTCCTCGTCCCCTTCCATCTCCTCGATCCAGCGCAGGTAGGTGCCGGAAGCGGGGTCGTAGTGCCATTCGGCGCGGTTGTAGTAATTGAAGAGGATATTGATCTGTTCCACAGGGGTGCCGCCCTGCGGGGTGGTTGCATCAAAGTGCATGCCTTCCAGGTCGGGGGTACCGCCCAGATCGATGGCATTGTGTTTGGCATAAGCGGAAATATCGGCAGAACTGGCGAAAACTCCGATGACGCTGTGGGTATCCTCCCCGCAAAAAGCAGGGCAGGGCGCTTCTTGGAAGGAGAGGGCGCGTTCGCCAAGTGCCTGTACCAGGTAAGCGTCGGTATCCTCATCGGCGCTGCCGTAGCCCAGGATACCCTGGTAGAGCCTGACGAGCTGAGCATCCACCAGACGACCCGAGCGCACGGGTCCGATGCTGGGGCTGTCGTTGCCATAGAAAATGGCAAGGAAGCGGTTGGTGCCATAGCCGATGTAGTAATCGAAGACGATATCGGCGAAGGAGAGCCCGGCGTGCGGACGACCTTCGCGCGGAAAATTGGACACCTTGACCATGATGGGCATGCGCTCCAACAGAGCGGGATCAGCGACCGGCAGCCCGGTGAGAGGATTGAGGACGATGGGCTGGGGAGTGGGAGCGTCAGTGGGTTGTATAGTGGGGCTGGCATCCACCTGAACTGCCGGAGCAGCAGTAGGGGTGGTTGGAGCGCCCAGCTGGCAGCCTGCCAGCAGCAGGACGGTAATCATCAATGCGAACAGGGTATTTTTTATGCCATTCATCAGCTTTGCACAGGTGCATTATAACGAAAAAGTGCGCATCACAGGCAAGTATAATTGAAGAAAGAGGATACCATGGCAGAAAAAAAGATTCGAGTTCTGATCGCAAAACCAGGTCTGGACGGGCATGACCGGGGAGCCAAGATCATCGCACGCGCCCTGCGGGATGCGGGCATGGAAGTGATCTACACCGGGCTACGACAAACGCCCGAAATGATCGTGCAGGCTGCGCTGCAGGAAGACGTGCAGATGGTAGGGCTCTCGATCCTATCCGGCGCGCATATGTCGCTGGTGCCGCGCGTATTGGAATTGATGAAGAAAGCTGACCTGGAAGATGTGCGGGTGTTCGTGGGCGGGATCATCCCGCAGGAAGATGCCAAAGCGCTGCTGGAGTTGGGGGTGAGCGCGGTGTATGGACCGGGGACGCCCACCACGCAGGTGATCGACGATATCGAAGCAATGCTGGCACCAGCTTAGAAAGTTATTGATGCAGGCACTTGAACAGGCAGTATTAGAAGGGAACCGGCGGGCACTGGCGCGCCTGATCACGCTGGTGGAGAATGAGGATACCGAAGGACGGGCAGTGCTGGACGTGCTATTCCCGCATAGTGGCAAGGCACACCTGGTGGGGGTGACGGGGGCGAGCGGAGCGGGAAAATCAACGCTGGTGAACAGCCTGGTGAAGGAAGTGCTGACCCGCAACCCGGAGAAAAAGGTAGCGGTGATCGCGGTGGATCCGACCAGCCCCTTCAGCGGAGGGGCGGTGCTGGGCGACCGCATCCGCATGCGCGAAATTGCGGAAGCGCCGCAGGTGTTCATCCGTTCGATGGCAAGCCGCGGGGCGCTGGGGGGACTGGCACGGGCGACACAGGGGGTGGCGCTGGTGCTGGATGCGGCGGGTTTTGACCTGATCCTGATCGAAACAGTAGGGGCGGGGCAATCGGAAGTGGAGATCGCCAGCCTGGCGCACAGCGTGCTGGTGGTGGAAGCGCCGGGGTTGGGGGATGACATCCAGGCAGCCAAGGCGGGTATCCTGGAAATCGCGGACATCCTGGTGTTGAACAAAGCCGACCGAGCGGGGGTGGAAGCGACCGAAATGGCGCTGCACACCATGCTATCACTGGGTTATGCCATGGCGGAGGATGATGAAAAACAGTGGGCGCCACCCATTTTGAAGACGGTCGCTACGGAGGGGGAGGGCTGTATGCGACTGGCAGGCATGCTGGAGGAACATGCAATCTACTTGCACCAGAGCGGGGAATGGGAGCAGCGCGATGAAAAGCGCATGCAGCACCTGGTGCAAGCACTATTTGAACAGCAGCGCAGCCGGGATTGGCAGCAAATGCTGGAAAAAGCGAAGACCAGAGAGATCTTGCGGCAGGTTACCCGGCGGGAACTTTCGCCTTATCGCGCGGTAGAACGACTGTAGACCCCAGCCAGCCTTAAAAATTCACAATCTGATCCCCCATGAAACGTTTTTCGCATTAAAATCTTAAAAAGTGTATTTATCATTTTAAGGAGAAGCGGCAATTATGCAGCGTACCTATATTAAAGACCTGAGCAATCATATCGACCAGGAAGTAAAAGTGCAGGGCTGGTTGCAGACCCTGCGCGACCAGAAGAAAATGCAGTTCCTTATCCTGCGCGACCGCACCGGCTTGGTGCAGGTGGCGCACTACCGCCCCGCCAACGAAGAACTGGCGAACCAGATCTCAGCATTGGGAAGTGAAAGCGCGCTGACCATTACTGGCAAAGTGGTGAAGAACGAGGTGGTCAAACTGGGCGGGCTGGAGATCCAGCTAGAAACCCTGACAGTGGAGAATGCGGCGGAGATCCCGCTGCCGTACGATCCCTTTGATGATGAAAACGTACCGGCGGTGGATTTCCGCATGGACTGGCGCTATCTTGATCTGCGGCGCCCTCAAAACCGGTTGATCTTCGATGTACAGACCAGCATGGAACATGCCATGCGCGAATTCTGGCTGAAGAACGATTTCATCGAGATCCATTCACCCAAGACCACCAGCAGCCCCAGTGAAAGCGGCGCAGAATTGTTCCAGATTGATTATTTCGACCGCAAGGGATACCTGACCCAGTCGCCGCAGTTCTACAAACAAATGGGTATGGCGGCGGGTTTCGAACGGGTGTTTGAGATCGGACCGGTGTTCCGGGCGGATCCTTCTTTCACTTCGCGCCACATGACGGAATTCACGGGACTGGATCTGGAGATGTCATGGATCGATTCGCATGAAGATGTGATGGAACTGACCGAACGCTGGCTGCAATATGCCTACCAGCAGGTGAAGGAAAAACACGGCAGCCAGATCGAAGAAACCTTTGGATTCGAACTGCAGGTGCCGGAAGTGCCTTTCCCGCGCATCACCATGGCGGATGCACTCAAAGCGCTGAAAGAAGTCGGCTATGAACTACCACCGGAAAAGAAGGGCGACCTGGACCCGGGTGGGGAACGTGCACTGGCTGAATATATCAAGAACAAATACGGACACGATTTCTTCTTCCTGATCGACTGGCCGGTGTCGGTGCGCCCGTTCTACCATATGCACCATCCTGACCAACCGGAACTGACACGTAGTTTCGACCTGATCGCAGGTGGGTTGGAAATTGCCACGGGCGCGCAGCGCGAACACCGTTATGAAGTATTGAAGAAGCAAGCACTCGAAAAAGGACTGGGGCTGGAGAATATTCAATACTATCTGGACTTCTTCCGCTATGGCTGCCCGCCACACGGCGGTTTTGGAATGGGCTTATCACGCTTGCTGATGGTGATGTTGCAGATCTCCAATATTCGCGAGACCGTATACCTGTTCCGGGGACCGAACCGACTGAACCCGTAAAGGAGAACGATGATCATTGGTGATGGGGTACGCCTGCGTGGAATCGATCAAGGAGACCTGCCGCTGTTCGTGCGCTGGTTGAATGATCCGGAGGTACGACAGTATCTTGCGCTGTATGCCCCCCAATCCAATGCCCAGGAAGAAAAATGGTTCGAGAACCTGGAAAAACTTTCGATCGCTGAGCAGCCGCTGATGATGGAAGTATGGCATGATCAGAAATGGAAAGCGATCGGAGATATCAGTTTCGTCGCCGTGGACCAGCAAGCACGCAATGCCGAAGTGGGATTGTTCATCGGCGAGAAAGAGTTTTGGGGAAAAGGAATCGGCACACAAACATTAGCTTTGATGTTGGACTATGGCTTTTTCACATTGAATTTTCACCGCATCTATTTGCGGGTATATGCATTGAATGTGAGGGGCATTCACTGCTACGAGAAAGTGGGTTTCAAGCATGAGGGGAAAATGCGCGAAGCCGCTTACCTGGATGGCGAGTACATCGACATCTTGTGGATGGGAATACTCAAGGATGAATGGAAGAGAAAGGGATCATAATGACTACTGGTACTTTGCGGCATGACCGCATGATGTATGGTGGAATCAAATTATATACGGGCTCATCCTGCCCGGAACTGGCAGAGAGCATCGCTTCACACCTGGAGATCCCTCTGTGCGAGCGAACCATTACCACCTTTCCGAACGACAACATCTTCATCAAATTGAAGACAAGCGTACGCGGTCAGGACTGCTATGTGATCCAGACGCTCTCCAACCCGGTACACACCAACCTGATGGAAATGCTGATCCTGATCCAGACTCTGCGGCTGGATTCTGCCGGGCGCATCACAGCGGTGTTTCCTTATATGTGCTACTCACGCTCGGACAAGAAAGACCAACCGCGTGTACCGATCACCGCCCGGTTGGTAGCGGACATGATTCAGGTAGCGGGCGCTGACCGCTACATGACGATGGACCTGCACGCCGATCAGATCCAGGGATTTTTCTCAATCCCGGGGGACGTGCTGTATGCATCGCATGTGCTGGTGGATAAACTGCTGGAACTCAAGAAACAATTGAACAACCCGGTGCTGTTATCGCCTGACCTGGGATTTGCCAAGAAAGCGCGCAATTACGCGGAACAGCTCAATATTCCACTAGCGTTCATCGAAAAGCGGCGCATCCTGCACCCGGATAACCCGGAGGCATTGACACTGATCGGTGATGTGAAGGGCAAGGATGTGATCTTGCTGGACGAAGAGATCTCGACCGGCAAGACCATCATCAACGCGGTCAATGTGGCAGTCAAGTCAGGTGCGAAGGATGTGGTAGTGGTGTTCATCCATCCGATATTGGGAGATGACGGGGCGCAGCAACTGGCGGCGCTACCAGTGAAGCAGTTCATCACCACCGATACCATCCCCATCCCGGATGAAAAGAAAAAATTCTTCGGGAAACGGTTGTCGGTCATCTCGGTATCCAAACTACTGGCGGATGTGATCGAACGGGTGAACGCGGGACGCTCGGTGGGCGAGATGTTCAACGAATAACGACTCAAACATGATTTAAAAATGCCAGAATTACCGGAAGTTGAGACCATCGCGCGTGCGCTACGACAGGAGAACAGAAGAGGGTTTTCCATCACGGGAAGCGAGATCGAGGATGTTTCTATTTTATGGGAGCGCTCGATCGCCATCCCGAGCGCCGTGGAATTCAAGCAACGCGTGTGCGGACAGCACATCCGAGAGGTCGGCAGGCGAGGAAAATACATCGTCGTCACTTTGACACAGGACACCCTATTGATCCACCTGCGCATGAGCGGTGACCTGCGCATCGAACAAGGTGGGGCGGATGTGCTTAAAAATGGGCTGCACAAACATGACCGGGTGGCGTTCACACTGTCGGGCGGCAACTACCTGATCTTCGAAGACGCGCGCAAATTCGGACGATTGTGGCTGCTGGCTGACCCGCAAGAGGAATTGGGTACGCTGGGTCCGGAACCATTGGGGGAGGAACTGGACGCGCTGCGCTTTTATGCCATGCTGCAGGGCAAGAAGCGCCAGCTCAAGCCACTGCTGATGGACCAGCACTTTCTGGCGGGAATGGGCAATATCTACACCGATGAGGCGCTGTTCAAAGCAAGACTGCACCCGCTGCTGAACGCGGTAGATCTGAATGCAGAGCAGACGGCGAGCCTGCTGCGCGCCATCCGGGAGACGCTACAGGAGGGCATTGCGCGCAACGGTTCAAGCATCGATTGGGTGTACCGGGGCGGTGATTTTCAAAACCATTTCGCTGTATATGGCAGAACAGGAGAAGCTTGCCCGGTATGCGGAGCGACCATCGAGCGGCTGGTGGTGGGTCAACGGGGAACGCATATTTGCCCACAATGCCAAGCGTTGCCATCCAGAGACGAATGAAAGAACTGGAATTATCCCCAATCGTAAGTAAAATGGAAATCAGAGGAAAAAAACATGTATTCATTTATCCCTGCCATTCTATTTTTCGGGATTGCCGTCTGGCTATACCGGCGCGAACTAAAAAAGGACGCAGACAGCCGTAATAAAGCCCTGATCATGCTGGCAAGCTATGCCATGATCCTGGCACTGCTGCTGCTGGGGCTTTCCATCATCAACTGGGGACAATTATAAAAAAGACCGGCACGAAGACCGGTCTCTGTTTGTTTCAAGAGGTATCATTTCATCAACACAGACCAACCCAACCAGATCGCCAGCACCAGGAACAAGATGGCAAGAGCGAGCTTGATACCCGATCCACGTTTCTGGATGAAGGTAGTGAGCTGCTTGGAAGAAGTGCCAAAGTAAACCAGCACAAAGATGACAATGAGGGGCAGGATGAACATCAGGTTGTAGAGCACCAGGAAGGAGAGGGCGCGCACATGCAGTTCCGGCACGCTGCTGACAAAGATGATGGTGGGCAGATACACCTGTCCGGTGCAAGCCAGCTCGAGCAGGGAAACCACCAGCCCAGTACCAAAGGCACCCAGGGCATAGGCTCGGATATTGCGACCCTTGCGAATGGTCTGGTTGATACGGTTGCGCAGCTTTTCGGGTAATTTGAGGGACATATCTCCCAAGTTACCATGGCGGGTCTTGAGATAATCTGAGAAACTCAAAATACTGAACACCAAACAGAGCACAGCTGTGATGCCATAAATCACCTTGCCGAGAATGTTCAGCCAGTTACCGAGCAGATCCAAAATGCGGTACATTCCCAAACCCACCAGCAGGTAAGCCATGAAGACACCCAAGGTGAAGGTGAAGCCCACCAGCAGGATCTCCTTGCCCTTTCTACCACTCAAGGAGAGGTAGGAAACAAAGAAGATCAGGGTGGCAAAGGCGCAGGGATTCAAGCCATCCACCAAGCCTGCCAATACCACAGTCAGCCAGCTCATAGAGCGGAAGCGTTCGATGATATTCTGGTTGCCTTGGGATTCGTCATAGGCATCCCAAAAACGAGGGGATCCCTCGGCTTTGAAGCAATCGAGGGCGGCGGAGAGCGTTGCAGGGGTGATCTCCTGCTCTCCGATCCAGGCTTGATTGCCGATGAAGACCGCCGGGGTGTGAAAATCGGCGCGCCCAACGCGATCAATCATCCACTCACCCAGAGCGGCATTGTCGAAAACATTGAAACTCTCGACGATCAACTGCGGGTATTGGCTGCGCAGGTAGGCGAGATCTGCTTCGACCATGCTGCATTCCTGGCAGCCGGTCTGGTAGAAGTAAGCAGCATAAATGGGTGTGCCAACCGCGCAGGAATCACTGTCGAGGGAACAGATCTCACCGGCAGCGTCGGTGCTGGTGGCGGTGATGATGGCGGAGGGATCGAACCCTTCAAGAGTAGTCCAGGGGATGCCACCGGCGACGATGCCAGCCTGCACCAGCTGGTCTATTTCAGCGCGAATGGCATCTTCTCCAATGAGGATATGCTCACCGATGATGAGGGTGGGGATGGCGCGATCTTCAGCAGCAGTGTGAAAATATTCCTGGAACTGCATGAAGAGCTCATAATTACCGGCGTAGTCTATATTGACCAGACGGATATCCAAGTCGGCACCCAGTTCGGATTCAAGGGGATAGATGACCTGCTCGAGGGTCTCCTGACAGTGCGGGCATTCGGTGCGGTAGAAGAATAGTCCATGCACCGCTTCAGGATTGCAGGGTAGGTCAGAACTGGTGGCGGTGGGAAGAGTAAAGGGTTGGGGAGGGTCGTCAAAACGGGTGACATCGATGGAAGACAGCGCAGCCGCCTGCGCATGGGAGGTCGGGATGAGCCCCAATACAATAACAGACAGAATAAGGGTCGGGATAAAAATACGCTTGAGCATATGTGCTACTTTCGTGTATGGATGTTGGTTTTCAATTTTACCTGTTCTGATTGGACTGTCAAATCAGGTCAGGCTCATTTATAACACATCCAGCAATTCAGGGGCATGCCGGCGGATGAGGTCGAGCGGGATGGCATTGCGGGTGCAGATCTCACGGTAGATATCCACGCTAGGACGGCGTACGCGCTGCTGGGTCTTGACATCCAGACCCCATAGCCCGAAGCGCTGCGTCCAGGCGCGCTCCCATTCGAAATTATCCACCTGGGACCAGTGCATATAGCCACGGATATCCATGCCATCATGAAGGGCTTTCCAGAGCTGGTAGAGATGGGCGACCAAGTAATGGGGGCGCATGACATCGCGAGAATCTTCCACGCCATTTTCGGTGACGTAAATAGGCAGCCCGTAACGCTGTGCCCACTGCAGGGATTCATAGAAACCAATGGGCAGATCGGCGATGAAATCATTTTCGCTCAGCGGGGCGTGGGGATCGTAATAGCGTTCCTGAAAGATATCTTTGAAGGCAAGGGGTTTGAACTTGATCAGGTCGCGGGTGTAGTAGTTGACACCAACATAATCCTGGGTTGCGATGGCATCAGGGATGGAAGCTTTCCACAAGGCGAATTTCAGTTTGCCGGTAACGAGCGCGTCTGCAAAAGCATTGTTGAAGCTGTTGTAGGAGAAATTGGTGACCCAGCGATCAAGAGGGAAGGCTGGGCGAGCGGGTGCCATAGCGCGGAAATGCTTGGCAAAACCGACCATAGCATGCGGCTGGAGCTGATGAATGATGCGGTAAGCGCGGGCATGTCCTTTCACCATATTGCGCATGACCTGAAAGGCAGCTCTGGCATCTGATTTACCGGGAGGAAATTCAGCGGTCATATAGCCACTGAAAGCGTACACAGTGGGTTCATTGATGGTGACCCACAGATCGGTAAGATCACCCAGGGCGGCGACGGTCTTTTCGACATAGCGGGCAAAGTGCTCGACTGTCTCTTCATTCTCCCAACCGCCTTTTTCGTAGATCCAGATGGGGTCAGTGAAATGGTGCAGGGTGATGAAGGGTTTCAGCCCCAGACGGATGATACCCTGCAGCATGGTGCGGTAGTGTTGCAGGGCTGCTTCATCCCACGCACCGGGCTGGGGCTCGATGCGGCTCCATTCAACGGAAAGGCGGTGGGTGTTCTGCCCATCCTGCGCGGCGTGCGCCAGATCTTCTTGCCAGCGCCCGTTCCACCAATCGCAAGCCAGCCCGGCGATGGCAGCGCCGGCGATCTTGCCGGAGGTGTGCTCCCATACATGCCAGTTGTTGTTAGTATTGCCGCCTTCCACCTGGTGAGCGGCGGTAGCCGAGCCCCATAAGAATCCATGCGGGAATGAAAGTTCTTCTTGATACATGCCGGTCTCCTGTGAAGAAATTTTCAAAGTTATTTTTGCTAATTATAGAAGAAATCACAGCCGAATATGCATGGAGGCAGGTATTTGATTATGTATTACTTAAGATAGAATAAGACTGCAAATGTGTTATAATCCCGCCTTGCTTTTTTCAGGGCAGGAACAAATCAACCAGGACATGAAAAATATGGCTTATACAAAAGTATTTCCCAACCATTATAATTTTCCCAAGCGCATCAGCCGGCTGGGTGAATTGGCTTATAACCTGTGGTGGGCATGGAATCCCTCCGCACTGCGTCTGTTCTCGGAGCTGGATCGCCCATTATGGGATTCATTGAATCACAACCCGATCGCGTTTCTACACCAACTTGATCATGAGAAACTGAAAGCAGTTGCCCGAGACATCTACTACCTGGATGAATATGATGCGGTGATGGAAAAATTTGATGCTTACATGGCTGCCCAGGATACCTGGTGCACGCGTGAATGCCCAGAAACGCTGAACGGGAAGGTAGCATATTTTTCTTTTGAATTTGGACTACATGAAAGCATGCCTTTCTATGCCGGCGGATTGGGTATCTTGTCGGGTGACCATCTGAAAGAAGCCTCCGATATGGGCATCCCCCTGATGGGAGTGGGATTCATCTACCATCAGGGTTATTTCGTACAAAAACTGACCGAAGATGGCTGGCAGGAAACTTCTTATTACCATTTCAATTTCGAGGAAATGCCAATCATCGCCTTGATGGATGAAAAAGGCAAACCGTTGACCATAGCGGTGGAATTGCCGGAACGCACAGTGTACGCGCGCACCTGGATGATCCAGGTAGGGCGAGTGCCGCTATACCTGCTGGATTCCAACGTGGAAGATAATTCTGCCCATGACAAACAACTCACCGCGCGCCTGTACAGCAACGACCTGGAGATCCGTATCTCGCAAGAAATCTTGCTGGGATGTGGCGGCGTGCGCTTGCTGGAAAAGCTGGGAGAAAAACCAACCGTGTGGCACATGAATGAAGGACATTCTGCTTTCCTGACCCTAGAACGGGTGCACGGGCTGGTGAAGAAAGGCATGCACTTTGCAGATGCAGCAGCGGAAGTGAAGAAAAGCAATGTTTTCACCACGCACACCCCGGTGCCGGCTGGCAATGACCAGTTTCCGTTATGGCTGATCGATAAATATTTTCCCATCACCTGGAAAGAACTGGGGTTGACCCGCGACCAATTCGTGGATCTCGGCAAACAGGTGCAATCGTGGGGAGATACTTTCAGTATGCCGGTGCTGGCGATCAAACTATCGCAAAAAGTAAATGGCGTATCGAAACTGCACGGCGAAGTGGCACGGGAAATGTGGAATTTCCTATGGCCGGACCGCAAAGTGGAGGATGTACCGATCGGATCAATCACCAACGGTATCCACGTCAATTCATGGCTGGCGCGCCGTATGCGCTTGTTATTCGACCGCTACCTGGGCGCGAACTGGTATGACCATATCGATGAGGAAGAAATCTGGAAGCGCATTGATTTGATCCCGGAGATCGAGATCTGGGATATCCGGCGGCACCTGAAACGAAAATTGATCAACTACACCATCGACTCGGCGCGCATGCACTGGTCGAGCGGAAAGCACCAGCCCTCACAGGTGATTGCGGAAGGGGTGCTGCTGGACCAGTATTCACTGACCATCGGGTTCGCACGACGTTTTGCTACCTATAAACGTGCCAATCTGATCCTTTCGGATTATGAGCGACTGATCAGGCTCATCACCCGCGAAGATATGCCGGTGCAGCTGATCTTCGCCGGCAAAGCCCATCCGGCGGATGAACCGGGCAAATTGCTGATCCAGCAGGTATACCGTGCTGCCAAAGATCCGCGCTCCCAGGGACGCATCGTGTTCCTGGAAGATTACGACCTGAACATTGCGCATCTGATGGTGCAGGGTGTGGATGTATGGATGAACACCCCACGGCGCCCCAACGAGGCATCCGGCACCTCAGGGATGAAAGCAGCTCTGAATGGAACTTTGAATTTCTCGGTACTAGACGGCTGGTGGTGTGAGGGTTACAACGGGAAGAACGGCTGGGTGATCGGTGATGACAAGGAGTACAGCGATCCGAATGAGCAAGACAAACTGGATGCCGAGAACATCTACAACACTCTGGAAAATGAAGTGATTCCCCTGTATTACCAGACCCGCACCGCAGGTGACTTTTCTGAACAGTGGGTTGCCAAGATCAAAGAAAGCATCCGCTCCTGCGCACCGCAATTCAGCACGCGCCGGATGCTGCGGCAGTATGTAAAAGAAATGTACCTGCCTGCCATGCAATCCAAGTAAGATAGAAAATCAGGAGAATTTGATGGAAATTTTGTTAGATCCCCAGACGTGGTTAGCGTCCATTGGTATCTTTCTCTTACGAGTATTGAGCATTGCGCTGGACACGGTGCGCATGATCTCGGTACTGAGAGGAAAGAAAACCATGGCATGGGTGCTGGGAGTAGCTACTTCCATGTTATTCGTGCTTTCCATCGGGTGGGTGATGGCAGACCTTTCGAACCCTTTAAAGATCATTGCTTACAGCGTAGGTTTTGCAACCGGTTCAGTGGCGGGGATGAACCTGGAAAAACGACTGGCAATGGGGCATATGTTCCTGACGGTCATCAGTTCTTCACGGGGCTCGGCAATCGCAGACGCCCTGCGTAATGCAGGATATGCAGTGACGGAGATCCCGGCGCGCGGGAAGGATGGGACGGTTTCCATGCTGGAACTGGGAGTGGAGCGCAAGGATATGCCAAAGGTGCAGGCGATGATCACCGGCATCGACCCGGTGGCGTTCATTACCTCCAGGGATATCGAACCGATCCACCGCGGCTACTGGGGCAGCCAAAAAAGCTAATTGATGAGAGCTTTCTGAAAAAAGGAAGCTCTTTTTTTTGACATTTCTCCTATGCTTTATTAACCCTAATCTTGTATTTCATTCTTATCATGCAATCATGATTATTGGTTTAAGAGGTGAACAAGATGAACAAAATTGTAGGAATTGATCTAGGAACTACCAACAGTGTAGTGGCAGTGATGGAAGGTGGATCGCCGGTCGTGATCAGCACGGCGGAAGGATCCCATCTGTGCCCATCGGTAGTTGCTTTTAATAAGAACAATGAACGCCTGGTCGGGCAGACTGCCAAACGGCAAGCGATCGTGAACCCGGAAAATACCATTTATTCGATCAAACGTTTCATGGGTCGTCATTATGACGAAGTGGAAACAGAACGGAAGATGGTGCCATATGAAGTGGTGAAGGGTGCAAGCGGCGACGCCCGGGTCAAGATCCCGCAGACGGGCAAGACCTACACCCCACAGGAAATCTCTGCCATGATCCTGGCGAAGCTGAAAGCGGACGCAGAAGCGTATCTGGGCGAACCGGTCAGCAAAGCCGTGATCACCGTCCCGGCTTATTTCAATGACAGCCAACGGCAGGCAACCAAAGATGCCGGCAAGATCGCCGGATTGGAAGTGCTGCGCATCATCAACGAGCCAACCGCATCGGCACTGGCGTATGGATTGGACAAAAAAACCAACGAAAAGATCCTGGTGTTCGATTTGGGCGGCGGCACCTTTGATGTATCGGTACTGGAAGTCGGAGACGGGGTGTTCGAAGTGAAATCGACCCACGGTGACACTCACCTGGGTGGTGATGATTGGGACCAGTTGATCGTGAACTGGGCAGCGGACGAGTTCCAAAGGGAACAGGGTATCGATCTGCGCAGTGACCGGCAAGCACTGCAACGACTGCGTGAGGCAGCCGAACGTGCCAAGGTGGAACTCTCCAGTGTGATGGAAACAGAGATCAACCTGCCCTATATCACAGCGGATATGAACGGACCGAAGCACCTGCTGGTGAAACTGACGCGCAGTAAATTCGAGCAGGTCAGTGAGAAACTGATTGCACGATTGCGCGATCCTTTCAATGCGGCATTGAAAGATGCCGGAATGAAAGCATCTGATCTGAACGAAGTCATTCTGGTTGGCGGCGCCAGCCGTATGCCGATGGTACAAGCACTGGTGAAAGAACTGACCGGAAAAGAAGGTAACAAGAGCGTGAACCCGGATGAAGTGGTGGCTGTGGGGGCGGCTATCCAGGCAGGTGTGTTGGCAGGTGATGTACAAGATGTGCTGCTGTTGGATGTGACACCGCTATCGCTAGGTGTGGAGACACTGGGCGGGGTGATGACCACCCTGATCTCACGCAACACCACCGTGCCGGTGAAGAAGAGCGAAGTATTCTCGACCGCAGAGGACAACCAGACCTCGGTCGATATCCATGTGCTGCAGGGCGAACGCTCCAGGGCAGATGACAACAATTCGCTGGGACGCTTCAGACTGGAAGGGATCGCCCCCGCCCCGCGCGGCATCCCACAGGTGGAGGTGACCTTTGATATCGACGCGAATGGTATATTGAACGTGACCGCCAAAGATTCGGCAACCGGACGCGAGCAGAAGATCACGATCACCGCATCGACCAACCTGGATAAAAAGGAGATCGAGAAGCTGGTGAACGAAGCACGCCAGCACGAGATGGATGACCAGCGCTACAAAGAGCTGGCAGAAGCGCGCAACAACGCCGATGCAGCCATTTATCAGGCACAAAAGGCTTATCAACAAAGTGGCGACGCAATGCCGCAAGCGGTGAATGCCAAGATCGGCGAACTGCAACAAGCGGTGCAAGGCGATGACAGGGAACACATCCAGCGCCTGATGGATGAACTGCAACAACTCATGGCAAACTCAGCACAGCAAACTGCGCAGGAACACAAACCGGCAAACCACGATGATCACAACGGTGAAGATGTGGTGGAAGGCGAGTTCCACGACGCGTAAACAATAGCCCCTCAAGACGAGGGGTTATTGTTAATTTCTTTCCACAGAAAATAATTAGAACAAATTTACAATTAATATTCCATTTTCAGCATGCTTCATCTATAATTCTGTGGTAGATGATTACAGCGAGAACAAATCAGGAAATGAACTATGGATGAAGTAAAGATCCCCCTTGCAACAGCACGCGCGATCGTGATCCAGGCGCAGCTAGCCGGAAC